>JBBQUA010000191.1:0-10483 GCA_038212905.1 Hyphomicrobiales bacterium | reverse complement strand
TTCTGGCGCGGCTCGGCCGGCCGCTCGGCGCCTTGTTGCCGACCCCCAAAACAGCCATGGGGTCGCCGGGTTTGTTGCGGCGAATCAAGGCGATGCTGGCGCTGGCGCCGGGCAGGCTGCCGCCACCCGGGCCGGCCGGGGGCAGCGTGGTCCCGGCGATCGGCGAGCGGCGCGGACGGGGCGCGCTGCTGCAGGGCTGCGCCCAGCAGGTGCTGGCGCCGCGCATCAATCAGGCCGCCGTCAATTTGCTGACGCGGCACGGCATCGAGGTCGTGCTGGTCAAGGACGAGCAATGCTGCGGCGCGCTGACCCATCATCTCGGACGCGATGGCGATGCGCTGGCGCGCGCCCGCGCCAACATCGGCGTCTGGCTCGCGGAGGCCGGACGGGACGGTCTCGATGCCATCCTGGTAACCGCATCGGGCTGCGGCACGGTCATCAAGGACTATGGCTTCATGCTGCGCGAGGACCGCGATTTCGCCGGCCCCGCCGCCACGGTTTCCGCGCTGACAAAGGATATTACCGAGTATGTCAGCGGCATCGAACTGCAGCCGTCGCAGCAACAACGCGATATCACCGTCGCCTATCACTCCGCTTGTTCGCTGCAGCACGGACAGAAAATCACGCAAGCTCCGAAAGATTTGCTTTCCAAGAACGGATTCGTGGTGAAAGATGTACCGGAGAGCCATTTGTGTTGCGGTTCGGCGGGGACTTACAACATTCTCCAGCCCGACATTGCCTCTAGATTGCGCGATCGAAAGGTCGCCAATATTGCGACGGTGAAGCCGGATATGATTGCTGCGGGCAATATTGGCTGCATGGTTCAGATTGCCGGCGGTACGTCAGTTCCTGTGGTGCATACGATTGAGCTTCTCGATTGGGCGACAGGCGGTCCCCGGCCAGGATCGAACTAAAATCGATTGGCCCCGTGCGGAAGCGGACGACTTGAAACGCCGGATAGACATTTGATCGGCGGCAACAGGAGGTTCACGATGGCTAAAGGGAAGAAGAGCAAGAAGGGCAAGAAGGCTAAAAAAGCCAAGAAGAGTCTTGTGACGGCGAAGAAGAAATCCGCCAAGAAATCTTCGAAGAAGTCAGCGAAGAAGGCCAAGAAATCCGCGAAGAAATCCGCCAAGAAAGCTGGCAAGAAATCGGCACCGAAAAAGTCGGCGAAGAAATCTGCCAAGAAATCTGCCAAGAAATCGAAGAAGCGCAGCGCCAAAAAGAGCCCGGCCAGGAAGGCAGCCGCCAAACCTGCTGCCCCGATGCCCGCAGCTCCCAAACCTGCCCCGCGCAAACGTGCCGCGCCCAAGCCCAAGCCCAAGCCCGCGCCGGCCCTCGAACCGATGGCTGCGCCGACCCCAGCTCCAGCTCCAGCTCCAGCTCCAGCGCCTGAGCCTGTGGCTCCGAGCTGGGCCTCTCCCACTCCCGCGGCCAGTCCCGGGGCGTCGAGCCCTGCACCCTCATGGGAAATCCCCTCCAGCGAGGACGACAACAAGTAGCGCGCGCCCGATATCAGCAGGTCAGGTCCGGGCCGCAGCATCCGCTGCGGCCTTTTTGCGGCGGGGTTTTGTGGTCTGGAGCGGGCTGGCTGCGGGGCCGTGCAAGTTTCTTCTGATTCGCCGGCGCTTCGATTGGCGGGCGGCGTGTAAGTTTGCGGCGCCAATCGGTCTGCCAATGTGCCTCAGCAGACACTGGGAGCCGCCAACAATCCCAAAAATTGTTGTCGGAATGCCACACCCACCGATAACATTTTCCAGAATCGTTATAACGCCTAAAAAGGCGGCAAATGCTTGTCTTTTTTGCTTCACGCAACCCTCGGTGCGTTCCAGATTGCAATCAGGTTAAGGAAATTTGGTTGCAGTCGGTTATCGCATTGTCCCTGGGGGCACCGGAACTGGACTGTTTTAACGGTAATGGGGATCGTCATGAAGAAGATCGTTTTGTTAGCAACGGCGCTGGCAATGGTATCTGGTTCGGCTCTTGCGGCGGACATGCGTGTCAAGGCCTACAAGGCTCCGCCGCCGGTGGCATTCGATCCCTGGGATATCGCCTTCGGCAGCTCGATCGCGAGCAATTACGTGTTCCGCGGCATCACCCAGTCCAACAACAAGCCCTCGGTTTCGGCCTATTTCGAGCCGCGCTACAACATCAACCCCAATTTGCAGCTCTACGCCGGCCTCGCCGGCGCCAGCATCGCTTTCGCGAACCGTGCTGCAGCTGAAATTGACATCTACGGCGGTATCCGCCCGACCTTCGGCGCATTTGCCTTCGACTTCGGTGTCTGGGGCTACCTGTATCCGGGCGGGACCTGCCATTACGGCCCCTTCGCCACCGACTTTGCTGGCGTTCCGCTCAGCAACGAATGCCAGAACAACGTCCTGTTCAACGGCAACGTCATCAAGAAGAACCTGAGCTTCTTTGAGGCCTACGCGAAGGTGAATTACACCGTCAACGACATGTTTTCGTTCGGGCTCAACGAGTATTACTCGCCGAACTTCCTGAACACGGGTGCCTGGGGCAACTACGCTTCGATCACCGGTAAGTTCACCGCACGGAGCTCCACCTTTGGCTCAAGCGGCCTCGGCATGTACGTCTCCGGCGAGTTCGGCCGTCAGTGGCTTGGAACCTCCGACTCGTTCTACGGGGTGCCTCTCTTCCCGAATGGCATCAAGTATGCCGACTACAACACCTGGAACGTCGGCGTCGGCTTCACCTACAAGGTGTTCACGCTCGATCTCCGCTACTCCGACACCAACCTGTCGAAGGGAGATTGCAACGCCTTCACCAGCGATTTCGCAGCCCGCGGCAACATCACGGCAACTTCCGGAACCTCGCTCACTCCGATCAATCCGAGCGGTGTTGGCTCCAACTGGTGCGGCGCGGCCGGCATCGTCAAGCTCTCGGCTGACCTGACCGCGATGACCAACCTGAAGTAAGTCCTTCTTTCGAGACCTTAAGGGGCGGCAGAGCGATCTGCCGCCCCTTTTGCTTGGGATGAATACGCCCTCCAGCGCTCTTGCTATGACGGCTTGGTGTTCTCGCCACCTTCCCGCAGCGCAAACTGGTCACCGTCGCGGGCCAGCACGACATGGCGCTGGTGGAAGGCCTCGAGCGTCGAGCGATGGCCGATCGAAACCAGGGTGGTTGCCGGCAGTTTCTCCCGGAGCAGGCCATACAGCGCCGCCTCGGACGGTTCATCGAGCGAGGCGGTTGCTTCGTCGAGGAACAGATAGTGCGGCGCATGCAACAGCGCGCGTGCGAGCCCAAGGCGCTGTTGCTCGCCGAGCGAGAGTGTCCGGTTCCAGTGCCCGTGTTCATCGAGCTGAGACGCCAGCTTCGGCAATCCCACCGCTTCGAGCGCCTGGCCGATTTGAGCGGCCGTGAAGGTCCCCTCCTTGCCGGGGTATTCGATCGCCGCGTGCAGCGTTCCGACCGGAAAATACGGTCGCTGCGGCAACATCATCATGGTTGCGGCAGCCGGAATGGCGATGGAGCCGGTGCCGAACGGCCAGATGCCGGCAATCGCCCGGAACAGCGTCGACTTGCCCGAACCGGATGGGCCGGTGACCAGCGTGCGCTCGTCCCTGCGCAAACTGAATCCGTCCGCATTTACCAGCGGCCTTCCGTTCGGCAATCGTACGGACAGCCCCTTGAGGTCGATGGCGCCATCGCCAGCCGCCTGCACGACGTGAATCCTGTCGTTGCGGGTGGTAAGCTGCCTTGCCGCTGATATCCCCGCCTCAAATCCGTCGAGACGGTTCACTACCGCCTGCCACTCCGCCAGCTGGCGATAGATGCTGATGAAGAACGACAGCGCGCCCTGAACGCTGGAAAAAGCCGATGCGGTCTGCATCATGCCGCCGAGCTGGATTTTTTCCGCGAAATAGGCCGGCGCTACCAGGATATAGGGAAAGATCACCGAAGCCTGCGAATAGCTGGCGGTGAACGCCGTCAGTTTCTTGGTGCGGGACATGATGGCGAGCCAGTTCTCGACCACGCGTCCGAAGCGAACCAGCAGGCGCTGGCGTTCGGCTTCGTCCCCGCGCAGCAGTGCTATTTGCTCGGAGTTTTCCCGGACCCGCACCAGGTTGAATCGGAAATCCGCCTCGTATTGCTGCTGCCGGAAATCGATCCCGACCAGCGGCCACCCGATCAGATGGGTCAGGATGGTGCCAAGTACCGAATAGATCAGCGCGCCCCAGACCAGGTATCCGGGAATCGCAAAATCCCGTCCGAACAGGTGCAGCGGCGCGGCGTTGGAAAGTCCCCACAGGATGACGACAAAGGAAGCCAGCGTGACGATCGAGCTCAGCAGGCCGACGCCGATGTTGAGGGTTCGATCGACGAACAGCTTGACGTCGTCGGTCATGCGCTGATCGGGGTTGTCGGCGACGTCGCCCTGAAGCTGCATCCGGTAATGGTTGGCCTGATCCAGCCATTCGCCGAGATAGTGCTGGGTCATCCACCGCCGCCAGCGGATCTGCAGCCATTGATTGAGATAGAGCTGGTAGACCGCGATCACCGTGTAGATCGCGGCGAGCACGCAGAAATAGATGATCTCGGTGACGAAGGTGTCCCAGTTTCGCTCCTGCAGCGCGTTGTAGAATCGGCTATTCCACTGATTGAGCAGGACCGTGATTCCGACAATCGCAAGCTCGGCGGCGATCACCGCCGCCAGCAGCGCGCGGCCGGCCCACTTGTCTTCGGAGCGGAAATAGGGAGCCGCGATCCGCCACACGGTCGCGAGCGTTGAGCCGATATTTTTCAAGATTAACGTCTCCGGGGAATGGCCCAAAAGGGCCTGAGAAACGGCAGGATCGAGTCTTATTAGACTAAAGTCTTATGTTTCTACCTGTCGCGGTCCACCCTAGCATGGGCGCCGCGGCGAGGGGGCGTCGGGCCCGCCGACTTCGCGAGGTTGTGAGCGTGTTTTGCCTTTCGGCATGGATGCGGCGTTTGGCGACCGATCTGGCCAATGTCGCGCGCATTCATTAGAACGGCGCTGGTTTTGCGTGTGGCGACATTTCGAGAGGCTTTATGTTTTCAGCACCCAGGTTTTTGACGCGTGCCGCCGCATTGGTTCTGGTCGCGGCCGCCTTGAATCCCGGCCCGGCTCGCGCCGATGACGGCTTTCCGTTCGGGCTCGAGATGACCCTCGACGTGGCGCGTCAGCCCGGATCGAAGCGGATTCCGTCGCTGGATATCGGCGATGCCGGCGAGGTGATCCTCGAACTCTGGTGCAAGGGCGGCAAGGGTCAGTTTTCGGTGGCGGGCAATACCGTGATCTTCGTCGCGGGGCCGATGGAGGAGCGTTCCTGTCCGCCGGCGCGGGCGCAGGCCGACGATGAACTGGTCGCCGCCCTGAACGAGACCGCGACCTGGAAGCGGCAGGGCGATTTTGTCTCGCTGGTCGGACCCCGGACGTTGCGTTTCCGCATCAATACCAACTGAGATCTTTTTCCTAATCCTCGCCCAGGATCATGTCGGCGCAGGCACCGCCGGCCTGCACCACGCCGTTATAGCCGCCGAAGCCGGCATAGGCCGACGCCAGATAGAGACCCGGCACCGCCGTGCGCGGCGAGCGGTCTACGGCCTGCCCGATCGATCGCGGCGGCGTCGGCGCAAAGCCGTAGACCGCGCCATCAGGCGCATTGAGATACTGCCTGACCGACAATGCGGTGTTGAACGACGACGCCACCACGGCGTGGGCGAGGCCCGGATAGAGCGAATCCAGATAGTGGACGATCGCGTCCTGCCAGCGCCCGCGCTTTTCGCGGTAGGCGTCCATGTCGGAACTGTCCCAGTTCGACAGCAAATCGGGTCCGTAGACCGAGAGCACATGAGGCGGCCCGGGGATCCCGGAATCGATCGCGGCGAAATCGACCAGCGACATCGGTGGCATCAGTCCGCCGGGTTCGTCGGCCATCAGCCTTGCACCCAGCGAATAATCGGCCAGCCGCTGCAACTGCCGCGGCAGCAATTGAGTCGAATATGCGGATACCCCGAATTCGCGCGGCGGCCTGGCAAGGCCGAGCGTCATGGCGAACAGCGAAATCGATGGCGCGCGGTTCGCGTAACTTGCCTGCAGCCGGTCCGCCGCGGCCGGCGGCATCAACGGCGCCAGCGCGCTGGGCGCGGCGTTGCCGATCACGCGGGCGCATTCCACGGTTCGGCTGTCGCTGCCGTCCTTGGCAGTGTGCGTGACGGCGCCGGCGCGACCTTGCGCGTCGAGCGCAATCCCGGTAGCGACGCGGCGCAGCAGCACCTCGCCGCCGGCGGCGCGGATGGCGCGGGCCAGCGCGCTCGACAGCCGCTGCGATCCGCCCTGCACGAAACGCCCGCCGCTCTGCAGATAGCTGCCCTGCGCCACCGCGAAATGCATCCACCACAGCGTCGCGGGGTCGTCGTGAAAATAAGAAAGGTTGGCGGCGAGGGCGCATTTGACGGCTTCGTCGCCGCCGAACACGGCATCGAGCTTTTGCGACAGCGACAGCGTCCAGTCCGGCGAATTCATCAGGGACGAGCCGTCTTGCGCGAGCGAGCCCGCGGCCGATGCGATGTGCGCCATCTCGTCGAGTAACTGATGGATCCCGGCGCGTGCCTGCGGAAACTGCTCCGACAGCGCGTGCCGCGCCGCGTCGAAATTATCCGGCATCACGAATGGCGCCTCGAGCGGGCCGCCGCGCGCCTCGTACAGCGAGCCCGCCGGAATCCATTTGACCGCGTCGAGCACGCCCGCGCGCGTCAGTGCGTCGTGTTTGGGATCACTGGGGTGGCTGGGGTCGCTGGTTTCCTGCAGCGAGCCTTCGATGAACAGGTCGCCGGACTTGTAGCTCGACGCCGCGCCCCCCACCGAATTGCTGCGCTCGATGACCAGCACCTTGCGCCCGGCGCGCGCCAGGATCGCACCGGCCGTCAAGCCTCCAAGGCCGGCGCCGATCACCACTACGTCACAGCGCGCCATCAATTCCCTGAAGCTTCTCGTGCGGATATCAACCGTTCTTTGCCGCTGGGAGGCGGCATGTCAAATGCACGAATGCATGGACAGGGTGCGTTTGCGAAGCGCACCGGGGCTGGGGAGAACAGGGCTATTTCCAGGCGTTCTTGTCACCGTCCCAGCGCTGGCCCTTGAACTCCCTGGCCAGCGCATCGACCGAGCCATTGTCGTCCTTCAACTCGCTTTCCTCGTCGACGCTGGACTCCTCCGCCAGATTGAGCCTGGGACCAGAGGTTTCGTCCGCCGTCGAAATGGCGGGGCTGCCGATCCAGAGCATCAGCCGGTCGGTCGCGCCGGGCTTGTCCGGCGACACCATCGCGATCACTTCGACGGTCTCGGTGAGGCCGAGTGCCGGGAATATCTGGCTCGGCCGCTTCAAGGTGATCTTCAGCTTGCCGGTATTGGCGTCCCATGCCGATGCCGAATTTTTCGCCGCCAGCGTCCTGGCCAGCACGCCGGAAATCGCCGTCGCCAGCTTCTCCCGATTGAGCTTGTCGCCATCGCGCCAGTCTGCGGCGGCGAAACGGATGGTGCGATCCATTTCCACGACGCCGCTGGTCCAGCCGGCGGCGACCACCCCGGGCGACGATTTGGCTTTCGCAACCAGGGCCGCTGACCGTTCCGGATCGATATTGATGTTGATGGTCTGCCGGCCGGCGCGCATCGCGTCGCAGGAAACGCTGAGGCTGCTCAGGGAAACCTCGAGATCCTGCCCTTTCAGATCTTTCAGGAAATCCAGCGCGGCGTCGAGCTTGACCCGCACGCCAATCGACTCCGGCGACACTTCGGTGAAATCCTTCGGGCTCTCCGTGATGCCGTCGTCGCTGGTCTGGTTCTCCTGGAACTCCTTTTCGCTGAGGTCGGAATTGTCCGTCGAGGTCACTTCCGTCACGGCCTGGCCGACGCTGATCTGGCCGCGGAACTCGAAGCTGTCGCCGGTCGGCTTGCGCACCAGTCTGACCGTGACCGGCAATTTGTCGCCGAGGCTCTGCGTCGTGCCGGTCAGGGTCTGGCCGTTGACCGCCAGGGTGGCGACGAAGCGGTCCTTGCGGTCGCTTCCCTTCTCGACGGGATAGCAGACGTCGAGCACCGCCGCGGTGACATTCTTGCCCTGGCGGGTTTCCTTCAGCACGACGTCGGCATTGCCGTCCATCAAGCCGTCGATCGCCGTGAAATACCGGACTTCGCTGGCGCCAGGCGCGGCCTTGGCGGGCGGCTTCGCTTGAGCCAAAGCGAAATCCGGCGCTGCTGTTATCAGACCGGCCAGGCAGAATAGAAGCGCGCGCATTTGAACGTTCCCCGAGGATCCAGAATCGGGCGTTACCGTAGAGCTTTTTTGCCAAAAAAGAAGGCCGCCCGGAGGCGGCCTTCGTCGATCGGTCGGGTCGGTAGCAGGCTGGTTTAGAAACCCATGCCGCCCATTCCACCCATGCCGCCGCCACCGCCGCCGGGCATCGGCGGCGCCGCATCCTTCGGCAGTTCAGCGACCATGGCTTCCGTCGTCACCAGCAGGGCGGCTACCGAGGCGGCGTCCTGCAGTGCGGTACGCACCACCTTGGCCGGGTCGATGATGCCCTTGGCGACCATGTCGACATATTCCTCGGTCTGCGCGTCGAAGCCGAACGTCTCCGACTTGTTTTCGAGGATCTTGCCGACCACGATCGAGCCCTCGACGCCGGCGTTTTCGGCGATCTGGCGGACCGGAGCTTCCAGCGCCTTCAGCACGATATTGATACCGGCCTGCACGTCGGAATTGTCGTTGTGGATACGGCCGACCGCCTTTTTGGCGCGCAGCAGCGCCACGCCGCCGCCCGGCACGATGCCTTCCTGCACCGCGGCCCGGGTCGCGTTGAGGGCGTCCTCGACGCGGTCCTTCTTCTCCTTGACCTCGATCTCGGTGGCGCCGCCGACGCGGATCACCGCGACGCCGCCGGCGAGTTTTGCCAGACGCTCCTGCAGCTTCTCGCGGTCGTAGTCCGAGGTGGTTTCCTCGATCTGCGCCTTGATCTGGTTGACGCGGGCCTCGATGTCCTTCTTCTTGCCGGCGCCCTTGACGATCGTGGTGTTTTCCTTGTCGATCACCACCTTGCCGGCGCGTCCCAGCATGTCGACCGTGACGCTTTCGAGCTTCATGCCGAGCTCATCGGAGATCAGCTGGCCGCCGGTCAGGATCGCGAGGTCTTCCAGCATCGCCTTGCGGCGATCGCCGAAGCCCGGCGCCTTGACGGCGGCGACCTTGAGGCCGCCGCGCAGGCGGTTGACCACCAGGGTGGCCAGCGCCTCGCCTTCGACGTCTTCGGCGATGATCAGCAGCGGGCGGCCCGACTGCACCACGGCTTCCAGCACCGGCAGCATCGACTGCAGGCCGGACAGCTTCTTCTCGTGCAGCAGCACGTAGACGTCCTCGAGCTCGGCGGTCATCTTCTCGGCGTTGGTGACGAAATAGGGGCTGAGATAGCCGCGGTCGAATTTCATGCCCTCGACGATGTCGACTTCGGTCACCAGCGACTTGTTTTCTTCGACGGTGATGACGCCTTCATTGCCGACCTTCTGCATCGCCTGCGCGATCATCTTGCCGATCGCGGTATCGCCGTTGGACGAGATGGTGCCGACCTGGGCTACTTCGGCCGATGAGGCCACCGGTTTGGCGCGCTTCTCGATATCCTTGACCACGGCCAGCACGGCAATCTCGATGCCGCGTTTCAGGTCCATCGGGTTCATGCCGGCGGCGACCGACTTGGCGCCCTCCCGCACGATCGCCTGCGCCAGCACGGTCGCCGTGGTGGTGCCGTCGCCGGCGGTGTCGTTGGTCTTGGAGGCGACCTCGCGCAGCATCTGCGCGCCCATGTTCTCGAACTTGTCCTCGAGCTCGATTTCCTTGGCGACGGTGACGCCGTCCTTGGTGATGCGCGGCGCACCGAAGCTTTTCTCGATCAGGACGTTGCGGCCCTTGGGGCCGAGCGTCACCTTGACCGCATTGGCGAGAATATCGACGCCGCGCAGCATGCGATCGCGCGCGTCTCCGGAAAATTTAACGTCCTTGGCAGCCATTTGAATTTTACTCCTGGATTGATTGAAAATGGTCGATCGCCGCCTGCATCGCTGCAATTGCCGGGCTCTTCCCCTCTCCCCTTGTGGGAGAGGGTGGACGCGATGCGAAGCATCGCGGACGGGTGAGGGGTCTATCTCCGCGGATGGAGACCCCTCATCCGGCGCGGACCTTGTCCGCGCCACCTTCTCCCACAAGGGGAGAAGGAAAGAAGGCAACTACCCCGCCCGCGACGACCAGCGTGCGGCGGCGGTCCTGAGGTGCCGTTAGCTCAGCACGCCCATGATGTCGCCCTCCTTCATGATCAGGAGTTCCTCGCCGTCGAGCTTGACCTCGGTGCCGGACCATTTGCCGAACAGCACGCGGTCGCCGACCTTGAGGTCGATCGGGATCAGCTTGCCGGCTTCGTCGCGGCCGCCCGGGCCGACGGCGGT
>JBBQUA010000190.1:0-10570 GCA_038212905.1 Hyphomicrobiales bacterium | reverse complement strand
AGCCAAGCGCCGGACCGCAACCCATGCCAGATCCTTTGCCGGGCACCTTGCCAGATATGAGTCATTTCGCCGTGGAATTTTATGAATATTGCGCTGTTCTAGCCGGGCGGTTTTAACGTTCCCTGAAGTTCGGCGGCAATCTGCCCAAGCTTCTTGCGATGCCGCGTGGCGCGCTTTAGGGTGCCTCGATCCCAACAAGAAGAGTCGTGGATCGGTGCGCCCGCACCGCTGTGCCCATGACCCCGATATCACCGCAAGGAGACGACGATGCCTTTCCTGTCCGCTGCGCTCGACCGCGTGAAGCCGTCCGCGACCATCGCGGTGACGGACAAGGCACGCGCGCTGAAAGCGGCCGGCCGCAACGTCATCGGCCTCGGCGCCGGCGAACCCGACTTCGACACCCCCGCCAACATCAAGCTGGCGGCGATCCACGCCATCGAGGCCGGCAAGACCAAATATACCGACGTCGGCGGCATTCCCGAGCTGAAGGAGGCGATCATCGCCAAGTTCCAGCGCGAGAACGGCCTGACCTACAAGCCGAACCAGATCATCGTCGGCACCGGCGGCAAGCAGGTGCTCTACAACGCCCTGATGGCCACCATCAATCCGGGCGACGAGGTCATCATTCCCGCGCCCTATTGGGTGAGCTATCCGGAAATGGTGGCGCTGGCCGGCGGCGAATCCGTGCCTGTCATCTGCACCGCGGCCGACGGCTTCAAGCTGAAGCCCGAGGCGCTGGAGAAGGCGATCACGCCGAAGACCAAATGGATCATCCTGTGCTCGCCGTCGAACCCGACCGGCGCCGCTTATTCGCGCAGCGAATTGAAGGCGATCACCGACGTATTGGTCAAGCATCCCAACGTCTGGGTGATGACCGACGACATGTACGAGCACCTGGTCTATGACGATTTTGTCTTTACCACGCCGGCGCAGATCGAGCCGAAGCTGTACGACCGCACCCTGACCGTGAACGGCGTCTCGAAAGCCTATTGCATGACCGGCTGGCGCATCGGCTATGCCGGCGGCCCCGCCGAGCTGATCAAGGCGATGCAGACCATCCAGTCGCAGTCGACCTCGAACCCGTCGTCGATTTCGCAATGGGCCTCGGTCGAGGCGCTGAACGGTCCGCAGGATTTCATCCCCGCGAACAACAAGGTGTTCAAGGAGCGGCGCGATCTCGCGGTGTCGATGCTGAACCAGGCCAACGGCATCGAATGCCCGCGGCCGGAAGGCGCGTTCTACGTCTATCCGTCCTGCGCCGGCACCATCGGCAAGACCTCGCCGTCCGGCAAGGTGATCGCCAATGACGAGGATTTTGTCACCGAGCTTCTGGAAAGCGAAGGCGTCGCGGTGGTGCAGGGTTCGGCGTTCGGACTGGGTCCGGCATTCCGGATTTCCTATGCGACCAAGACGTCGGATCTCGAGGAAGCCTGCAAACGCATCCAGCGCTTTTGTGGCAATCTCAGATAGCGTTTTCAAGCGAAGTGGTCGCCGGTTCGCGCGAAGAAAACGCGTCAAAAAAGGCGTGTCAAATCACTTCGGCGTCCAGGTCGTGACGGTTTAATGGCAGCCATTTGGAAGCGCCTTGTTTCGGACAAGGCGCTTTCTTCTTTTGAACAAGCCGTTTTCTTTCTGTCGCTCCGCAATCACTGTCAGCGGAGATCAGATTTATGCGCGTTTCAACCATTACCTTGGCCATCGCCGCGCTCGGCGTTTCGATCGCCGGCGCCAACGCGCAACCGCAGGTCCGCGCCGGCCTGCTGCAATGCCAGGGCGGCCAGAATGTCGGCTTCGTGGTCGGCTCGGTCACATCATTCGAATGCGTGTTCCAGAGCGAAGGCCGTCGTCCCGAGCCCTACATCGCCACCGTGCGCCGCTACGGCGTCGATCTCGGCTTCACCGACCAGACCCGGTTGGTCTGGGCCGTGAACGCGCCCACAAGGCGCGTGGGACGCGGCGACCTCGCCGGCAATTATGGCGGCGTCGGCGCCAACGCCTCGGTCGGTGTCGGCTTCGGCGGCAATTTCCTGGTTGGTGGACCTGAAAATCCCTACGCGCTGCAGCCGATAAGCCTGCAGGGCCAGACCGGCCTGAACGTCGCGGCGGGGATCGCCGATATCGAGCTGCAGCCGTATCGGCCCGGGCGCGGCGGCAAGCAGCGGCATCACAGGCATCGCCGTCATCGTTGAGGCGGCAGCAGTTGAAACGAGAGAGGCTCGCGAGATCGGGCCTCTTTTTTGCTTGCCGTCTTTCCGGGGCGCGCTTTCGCGCGCCCCGTAATGACGGCACTTGATCTGGCAAAATCTGGCACCGCTGCCGCCATTGTGTCATAGAGTCCCGCGCGCCACCGCAGCGGCGCCGTCCTGATTCCCTGCTCGCGTCACATCTTTTTCAGCCGGAGATTTCCCCATGCCCCGTTCCACCATCCTTGCCGGCCTCGCCGCGGCCGTGCTGGTCGCATCTTTCGCCACGGCCCAGGCGCAGCAGCCGATGCAGCGCGTCCAGGTCGGCATCCTCGAATGCCGCGGCGGCGCCAGCGTCGGCTTCATCGTGGGCTCGGTGACCAATCTCGGCTGCGTGCTGCGGGTCGAGGGGCTGCCGGAAGACCGCTATATCGCGACCATCCGTAAAGTGGGCCTCGATCTCGGCATCACCCAGGAATCGGCGCTGGCCTGGGGCGTGTTCGCGCCGGTGGCGCGGCTGGGCCCCGGCGACCTCGCGGGCAACTACGCCGGCGTGCAGGGCAGTGCCACGCTCGGCGTCGGCGCCGGCGGCAATTTGCTGGTCGGGGGTTCCAACAATACCATTGCGCTGCAGCCGCTCAGCCTGCAGGGCCAGGTCGGCGTCAGCGTCGCGGCGGGACTGCAGAGCCTGGAGTTGCGGCCGGGGAGGTAAGGTTCTCTCCCCGCAGCGTCCCGCGCTTTCTCCACACTCGCAGGTCGACCATGACTTTGACGGTCGCCGCGAGGATCAGCGCGCACAGCGCCGCCTTCGACACCGTCTCCATCGTCCCCTCGATCAGCATGGCATGGACCACGCTCCCTGCGACGATGATGATCGCGAGGGGCATATGGGCGATGCGCCACGTTCGTGCCCGCAGTCCGAGGCGCCGGCGCAGTGCAGCCAGCAGTGCGACGGCGAAGATCGCCCACATCGCGATCACCCCAAAGGGCGAGAACGGCGTCGGCGATGCGAACAGCAGGGCGTCGATCATGTCAGGCGGACTGGTGATCCAGAGGCCCGCGACGTGGATCACCACCGCCACCGCCAGCGCGCCCCCGATCCAGCGATGGGTACGCCGTCCGCGATAGGCCGACAGTCCCGGCAGGTATCCGCCGATCAGCAAAGGCTGAAACATCACAAGACCCAGGGCGACAATCCCGGCGAACCCCGCCACGACGTAGACCGGGCCGCGCCATTGGAGCTGCGGGCTCATGGTTGCGGCCGCGATCGGGACGCCAATGGCCGCTGCAAGGGCGACCCAGATCCATGCCTTGGTTCGCAACGCGTTCAGGCCGGCTGCAGGACGAAGTGCGCCTCCAGGCTGGTCTCCCTGGCGCTGCGCATCACCGGCCGCAGAAAGACGGTTTTGAATTCGCCGCTGTCATAGGCGAGGTGACCATGCGGCTGGCCAAAGATCGGAACAATCTGCGGCATCTCAAGACGGAACACCCCGTTCTTGTCGGTGAGCGTGGCGCCATGACTGCGCTGGTCGTCCTCCCGCCCTTCGGTCGTGTGCGCCCAGATCTGGACGCGCTGCCCGGCCAGCGGAGCGCCATCGCCAACGCGGCGCACCGTGCCGGTCATCCAGAAGCCACCCTTGCCGATCCGGTCCACGGTCGGCGCGCCCTTCAAGTAGTTGTTGGACCCGCCCTGCATCGAAGTGGTCGGTGCGAGGCCTTCCGCGCGGGCAGGCAACAGCAGCCCGGACACCCCTGATGCCAGCACGGAGCCGCCAACGGCGAGGAGGGTGCGGCGGTTGAGTACGACGGCGGTCATGCGAGTTCCTCCTGGCGACCGTGCGGTTGCTGCGCCGAGCGTACAACAACGAGCGCGGGAGGCCCAGTTGAGGAGGCGAAGCGCACGACAGGTCGCAATAACAGTGTTGTGAACGGGCCTACAGGCGAGGGATCCAGCCGGGACGGCTCAACAAATAGTCGACCATTCGCGGCGGAATGCTCAAAGCGCCGGCGATCTCGCGCTCATCCCTGGGCAATCCCGCCAGGATCGATGCTTCACGCTGGCTTCGAACCTTGGAAAGCCACTCCGGATCGACCACCACGGCGCGTCCTATCGCAACCAGATCGGCGCCCATCTGGAGCGCCCCCTCGGCATCCCCGCACGTTCTGATCCCGCCGCTTGCCATCACCGCGCTGCGGCCCGCGATCACGCGGGCAAATTCCGTGATGGGACTCGCTGCCGGGCTATGATTGTTCTCGACCGGGCCATCATACACACGGGTCTCTCGCATAGGTCGGCTGTTGCGATAATCATCGAGCGAAACGGAGATGTAGTCGAGCCCCAATCTGGCAAGTTCGGCGCAAAGCAGTTTGGAATCCTCGAGCGTATAACCGTCCGCCTCGGCTTCGAACGGCGTCACGCGAAACCCGGCGATCAGTTTTGGTCCGAGTGCGTCGCGAACGGCCTCTGCGACCGCGAGCGGAAAGTTCATGCGCCTGGCAAGCGTGCCGCCCCAATGATCGACGCGATGATTGGCCCGAGGCGAAAAAAACTGATGCACCGCGTAGTGGTTGGCGCCGTGAATCTCGACGCCGTCGAAACCGGCTTTTCGGGCGAGGGCGGCTGCGGCTCGAAAGCTTGCAATCAGGCCTTCAACCTCATCTGAGGTCATCGCCCTTGGCGTCTTTGCACCGGGACGCAACGATGCGACGGCAGAAGGCGCACGCAGACATTGTTCACCTGTCAATTCGGGTTTTGCGATGCGGCCACCGTCATAGATCTGGAGGATTGCAAGACCTCCCGCGGCACGCATGGCTTCAGCGAGCCGATGCAGGCTCGCCAAATGTCCCTCATGGGCCGCGCCGATTCCCTGCCAGGAGCGCCCGTCCGCTTCGACATAGGCGGCGGAAGAAATAGTGGCTCCGAATCCGTTCGCCGCACGCCGCTGGACAAATTCGATCTCGTTGTCGGCAGCCGTGCCGTCGTCATGGGAAGCATCGGTTGTCAGCGGCGCGATCGCAAACCGGTTTGCCATCTCTCTTCCGCAGTTGAACCTGACAGGAGACCACACAACCATTGATCGAACCTCGGTTATTCTTCTCCCCTCCACCCGCTGCGTCCGCCGAAGCCGTTTGGCGGAGGCGGGCGAAGCGGTGGGGAGGGGTCGGGGGTGGGGGGTGTCTCCGCGGACTCGCCGCAAATCGTACGCGTATGGATCGCAGCATGAGCGAATGCTGCGCCACCCCCCACCCCCGACCCCTCCCCGCCACGCGCAAGGGCGCGTGGGGAGAGGGGGGGAAGAGCATCGCCATGCGCGATGCATCGTTACGCCGTCCTAATGGAACACGCGCCCGGAGTCGATGACGACGGTCTGGCCGGTCATGGTCTCGGTGCGGCACATCGCGACCACCATGTCGGCGCAGTCGTCCTTGTCGGCCGGCTTCTTCAGCAGCGAGCTTGAGGCGGCGCGCTCGACCTGCTCGGACTTCAGGTTGGCCGTCGCGCGCGTGCCGTCCAGCAGACCCGGCGCCACGCAGTTGACGAGCGTCTCGGGCGCCAGCGCGACAGCCATGCACCGCGTCAGATGAATCAGCCCCGCCTTCGACACCGCATAGGCGATCGAGGAGCCGGTCGGGCTCAGCCCCGCCACCGAAGCGATGTTGATGATGCGGCCTTGCCCCTGTGCCTTCATGATCGGAGCGACTGCCTTGGTCAGGTGCATCGGCCCCGTCAGGTTGACGGCCATGATCTTGTTCCAGACCTCTGTCGTCAGATTGTCGAGATCGGCAAAGGGGATCGAGAGGTTGTAGGCGGCGTCATTGACCAGAATATCAAGGCGGCCGAACGCCCGGGTGACCTCGCCGACCAGCCGGTCCACCGCCGCGCCGTCGGTGATGTCACAGCCGAAAGCTTGAGCTTTGATTTGATAAAGCGACGTCAGTTCCTTGGCGACGCTTTCCGCCTGGTCGCGGCTACGCGCGTACATGACAGCCACATCTGCGCCCTCCCGCGCGAGCGCGTGGCAGATCCGCTGCCCCAGCCCGCCATTGCCGCCCGTCACCAGTGCAACCATGCCCTTCAGGTCCATCGATTCTTTCCTTTGATGCGGATGCGCTGTCGCATAGCCACAACTTTCCATCCTTTTTGATACCTTGTCGCGCCATCCCGACCGACTTCTGCAAACAAAATCGGACGGCGGCAGGTATTGCCTTCCCTTAGGCGAGTTTTCCTTAATCCGCCCTCTCGTATGGGATCGGCGGCTTAAAGCGAACCCGGCCTATGCGGGCTTCGCGTATTTGCCCGACAGCTGCGGGGTGATGTCCGGATAGAGGCCCGGGGTCTTCTCCCGGGCCTCTTCGTGCATCTGCAGGCGGGTTTTGCGCGCCCAGCTGCGCTTGAGATCGTCCCTGATGCCGAACTTCAACCGCCCGAGCCCCTCGGTTTCCAGCTCGATCGTATCGCCGTCCATGAACGGATTGAGACCGCGGTGATTGGTGCCGGTGGCGACGATGTCGCCGGGCAGCAGCGTATGGATCGACGACAGCCAGGCAATGCACTTGCCGATCTTGTGCCCCATATCGTCGGTGTTGAAGTTCTGCATCAGCACGCCGTTGTTCCACAGCCTGATCTGCAGCTTCAGCGGGTCCTTGATCTCATCGGCGGTGACAAGATAAGGGCCGATCGGCGCGAAGGTGTCGCGGCTCTTCATCTGGAAAAATACGTTTGCCGGCGGCCCCAGGCCCCGCGCCGAACCATCGATGAAGTTCATGTAACCGAAGACGTAGTCCATGGCTTCAGCTTCGCTGACATTGGTGCACGTCTTGCCGATGACGACCGCGATCTCGGCCTCGCCTTCGAAGCAGGTGGCCGGCACATCCGGCAGCACCATGGTGTCGCCATGGCCGATGATGGCGCCCGGCGACTTGTGGAAGGCGTTGAGCGGCGCCGGCGCGCTGCGCGTGCCGTCTTCCATGTAGTTGACCGCCATGCAGTCGATCGTGCGCGGACCCGGCACCGGCGGACGGATGCGGACATCAGACACCGGCACCCCGGCGCCGCGCGCCGCCGCCGCCTCGAGCCGCGGTCTGTAGCTGTCCCAACGTTCGATCAGGCCGTTCATCAGATCGCCCGGGCCGGTATGCGGGATGTCCTCAACCGCGGCGCTGACGTCGACCACGGCGTCGTTCTTCAGGACGCCGAGTTTGAAATCATCGAAATAAACTAACTTCACAGTGTGTTCCTCACCCGTTGTGCCGTGCTTGCGCCCAAGCCGGCCGGTCGCCGCGGTCGGTCGTTGCGCCGACCGTTCCGGCGATGAGCTTATACCGCTTCTGGTCGAGGGGAGAACCGGCTTGTTCGTGTATTGCCGGTGTGCGCGCAACAAGGGCCGTAGGGCGGATTCCCTTTAATCCGCCATCTCTTATGGATCGGCGGGTTGAAGTGAACCCGCCCTACGCGAGCTGGTTGCAGCCTTGCTGTCGCCGTGACGCGTTCGACCAAGCCGCTACGGAGTAGCTACCGGGGAGTTGGTACGGGATGGCTGGCTCTTCGGCGTTATGCCTTTCAGGAATTTGAAAAGATCGCTGTCTGTGGAAAGCACCAGCGTCGTGTTTTCGGCGATGATGGACTTGTAGGCCTGCATGGTTCTGGTGAATTCGTAGAATGCCGCGGCCTCCGGCGTTTGATTGTATGCCTTCGCATAAATCTCCGTGGCTTTTGCGTCCGCCACGCCGCGAATCTCTTCAACCTGACGGTATGCTTCGGACTGGATCTTGTTCAGGTCGCGCACGCGATTGCCACGAATTCTGGCGGCCTCGCCGTTCCCCTCGGAGAGGAATCTCTCGGCTATCTGCCGTCGCTCGCTGATCATCCGATCGTAGATTTTCGGGCGAACGCTTTCATTGTAATTGATCCGCTTGAATCGGATATCGAGCAGTTCGATACCGAAGACGCGGACCTTTTGGGCGGCTTCGGTAAAAATTTCCTGTTCGACCAGTTCACGTCCCTTCTGGATCGGAACGAGCGAGCCGATATCCTGCTGCCGTTCCATCGCGCTGAGGAGCCCGTCGCGCAACGGCACCCTATCCTTGGTCGTGCGAATGATCTCGATCAGCTCATGCTTGGCAACCGCATTGCGGATCTCGCTGCCCAGGATATCGTCGAGCCGGGACTGCGCGCTGCGCTCATCGCGCAAACGCAGGAAGTACTGCAGCGGATCGGTAATTCGCCAGCGCGCATAAAGATCGACCGAGATGTACAGCTTGTCCTTGGTCGGCATGTCCGAGGGACTTCCGTCCCACTCCAGGATTCGCTTATCAATCGCATTGACGTCCTGAATAAAGGGTACCTTGAACTTCAGACCGGCGGACTTCACGGGATCGCCGACCGGCTTGCCGAACTGGGTGATGATCACTTGCTCGACTTCGCTAACCGTATAGATCGAGCTCGACAGGAAGTAAGCCCCGATCGCCAAAGCCGCCAGGATCGCAATCTTTCCGATTCCGCTCATTGCCCCTCTCCGTTCCTGGAGCCGAGAGTCTTGGGATCCAGATTTAGAAAGGGCAGGACGCTTCGCGCCTGTTCATCGATGATGATCTTGGAACGGATGCCCGGCATGACATCCTGAAGGGTTTCGATATAGATGCGGCGGCTGGTGACCTCCGGGGCCTTGCTGAATTCCGCAAACAAGGCGCTGAAGCGGGCCGCATCGCCTTCTGCTTCATTGACCCTCTTGAGACGGTAACCGTCAGCCTCGCGAATCCGCTGATCCTTCTCGCCCTCGGCAAGCGGAATCACCTTGTTGTAGTCGCGCCGCGCTTCGTTGATCAGCTTCTCCTTCTCTTGCTGGGCCTGATTTACCTCGTTGAACGACGCCTGCACCGGTTGAGGCGGATTGATGTTCTTCAACTGCACCTGATCGATACTGATTCCCATTTCGTACTTGCTCGAGAGCGACTGCATTTTGGTCAGCGCTTCCGATTCGATCTCCTGCCGCCCGATGGTAATCACCTCGTCGACCGTCCGGTCGCCAACGACTTCGCGCATGACGGATTCGGAAACATAGCGCAGGGTTTCTCTCGGCTCCCGGACCTCGAACAGGAACTTAACGGGGTCCGATATCCGATATTGAATGACCCACTCCACCAACGCGGCGTTGAGGTCGCCCGTGACCATCTGGGTTTCCCTTTGTTCGTCGCGAGGAAGCGGGCTCTGGTACTCGTCACGCGCGCCCGGGGTGGTGAAGCCGAATTCCTGCTTCAGCTGCCGTTTGACCGGCACGATAGTCGCAATATCAATCCCCATCGGCAGCTTGAAATGCAGCCCCGGCGGTACCTCCGCGTGATACTTGCCGAATCGCTGCACGACGGCAACGGAGTCGCTCGGCACGGTGTAATACGCCGTCCACGCACCAACACCCGCAAGCAGAAGCACGCCAAGGAGGATGGCGCCGCGCGGGCTGCCGGTCGGCATGATCTGATTGAGTTGCCGTTGGCCCCGGGCGATCAAGGCTTCAAAATCAGTGCCCGATCTGGCCCCGCTGCCCCAAGGGCCGCTTCGGCCGTCATTGTCGTTTGGCGATGTCATCGGACCATCCTTTGATGTGTCGTCGCTCGTCGCAGGCCCCGGGAACTAGACCGCCTGGGTGAGGGCTCTGTCGTGCAAGTTTGACGCAGCTTTCGTCTCGTCATTTTGAAGCGGCGTCTCAGCTTCCGGAGACGAACATGGTTCAGCGGTAATCCGGGGCATCACGCTCGCAAACTGGATGAGCGGGAACACAAAGTTCCCAGTCACCCATACATGAGGCTTATCAGATTCCCATTATGGTCAGAAGTCGAGGTAATGTGGTCGACGCTTCGAATGCCGACCTCGACGAAAGGCACAACGACGGGTGCACGCTGCCATCAGCGTAGAACGTACGTCGGTGCGCCATCGAAAATGGTCATCGGCAGGACCTGCCCTCTTGTTAGAAGTGAGCAATTTTGCTCAGATTATTCAGGTCTCTTCGGGCTTCGCGGCCGACCCGACGGGATGCGACAAATTAACCCGTCGGGTAAAATTTCGCTTTTCCCGAAACCCAAATCACCGCTAGATTTCCGCCATCCTGTCTCCGAGGAAGGGGCGTTGGCCATCGTCACCGAACGTTGGGATGGGATGCGGTGGACGCGGCGGCATCGTGCGCGGAACGGGATTGCAGGGCGGGATAAACTCCGTGAGCGGTCTTTGAAACGGGCAGACGAGCGGTGCCGAAGCGTACGGCAAAAGCGTGTGGACCCGACGCCTCACTGGTAGGCGTCAAGTCTTGCGGAGGTGCTGATGGCCCGACCGGGCCGAGGTGCCGGTTTCCGTGAGGCGACGGAGGCGACAAAGGCCATAATTCTCCGGGGTGAGC
>JBBQUA010000189.1:0-10597 GCA_038212905.1 Hyphomicrobiales bacterium | reverse complement strand
CAATGGCATGGGCAAGGACCGCCATGGCGCCAACGGCAAGCCGATCGTGCTCAAGGTGCCCGTCGGCACCCAGCTGTTCGACGAAGATCGCGAGACCCTGATCCACGACTTCACCGCGCTCGGCGAAAAATTCGTGCTGGCCGAAGGCGGCAATGGCGGCTTCGGCAACGCGCATTTCAAATCATCCACCAACCGCGCCCCGCGCAACGCCAATCCCGGCCAGGAAGGCGAAGAGCGCTGGATCTGGATGCGGCTGAAACTGATTGCCGACGCCGGCCTGGTCGGACTGCCCAACGCCGGCAAGTCGACCTTCCTGTCCGTGGTCAGCGCCGCCAAGCCGAAGATCGCCGACTATCCGTTCACCACGCTGCATCCGCAGCTCGGCGTGGTCGATGTCGACGGCCGCGAATTCGTGCTGGCGGATATTCCGGGACTGATCGAGGGCGCCCATGAAGGCGCCGGCCTCGGCGACCGCTTTCTCGGCCATGTCGAACGCTGCCGCGTGCTGCTGCATCTGGTGGATGCGACCTGCGAACATGCCGGCAAGGCCTACAAGACGGTGCGGACCGAGCTCGACGCCTATGAAGGCGATCTCGCCGACAAGATCGAGATCGTCGCGCTGAACAAGATCGACGCGGTGACCCCGGACGAATTGAAGAAGCAGAAGGACCGGCTGAAGCGCGCCGCCAAGAAGACCCCGCTCTTGATGTCGGGCGTCACGGGCGAAGGCATCAAGGACGCGCTGCGGGCGCTGGTCGCGGTAATCGGCGAGGCCCCGGTGTCGCTCAAGGCCAAGGGCACCCCAGCCGAGCCGTGGTCGCCGGCGCCGCAGGGCTGACGCCAGCCCTGACTTGCGCCTGATACGGCGCGCTGCGAAACTCGCAACAACCGCTACACTCGACTGCATCCATGACCCGCCCCGAACTGAAAAATTTCCGCCGCATCGTCGTCAAGGTCGGCTCATCTTTGCTGATCGACTCCGAGGCGGGCGAAGTGCGGGCGGCGTGGCTCACCGCCCTGGCTGCGGACATTGCAAAACTGCACAGCGAGGGCCGCGAACTCCTGATCGTCTCGTCGGGCTCGATCGCGCTTGGCCGCAGCCGCTTGAAACTGCCGCGCGGCGTGTTGAAGCTGGAGGAAAGCCAGGGCGCCGCGGCGGTGGGGCAGATCGCGCTGGCGCGGATCTGGTCAGAGGTGCTGGGGCATCACGGCATCGGCGCCGGGCAGATCCTGGTGACGCTGCAGGACACCGAGGAACGCCGCCGCTATCTCAATGCGCGCTCCACCATCGCCAAGCTGCTGGAATGGCGCGCGGTGCCGGTGATCAACGAAAACGACACCGTCGCCACCAATGAAATCCGCTACGGCGACAATGACCGCCTCGCCGCCCGCGTCGCCACCATGGCGAGCGCGGACTTGCTGATCCTGCTGTCGGATATCGACGGCCTCTACGATGCACCGCCCGGCGCCAATCCCAATGCCAGGCTGATTCCGATCGTGCAATCCGTCACCTCGGAAATCGAGGCGATGGCGGGGGCGGCGGAATCCGAGCTGTCGCGCGGCGGCATGCGGACCAAGATCGAGGCGGCCAAGATCGCCACTAGCGCCGGCACCCACATGCTGATCGCTTCGGGCAAGATCGAGCATCCGCTGCAGGCCATCGCCGATGGCGGGCGCTGCACCTGGTTCCTGACCCCCGCCAATCCCGTCACTGCACGAAAACGCTGGATCGCGGGCTCGCTGGAGCCGAAGGGCACGCTGACCATCGACGCCGGCGCGGTCAGCGCGCTGCGCGCCGGCAAAAGCCTGCTGCCGGCTGGTGTGATCCGGGTCGACGGGCAATTCGCCCGCGGCGATGCCGTGGTGGTGCGCGGCCCCGACACCCATGAGATCGGCCGCGGCCTCGTCGCCTATGACGCTGATGATGCCGAGAAAATAAAGGGCCGCTCGTCGCCGGACGTGATGATCATCCTCGGCATCAGCGGCCGGGCGGAGATGATCCACCGGGATGATCTGGTGGTTGGTAGTGTAGCGCGGGGATAACCCTACGCCACGTCATCTGCGTCGATGTCCTGTCGGGCATTCATAACGCGAACGATTTCGATCCCGTCGGACACCGGCACATAAAAGACGATGTAGCTTCCGACTGGGAAGCTGCGGAGCTTCAATGCCAAATCGTTTCGTGCTCGACCAGCCAGTGGATTCTCGGCCAGCATATCAAAGGCCTGATCGATGCGATCGATCATTGCATCAGCGGCCCTCACATTATCGTCGGCAATAAACTGCCAGATCGATATAATATCGATCTCAGCTTGTGGACTTTTACGCAATCTATTTGTCATTTTTGGCAGCCAGCCGCTTTCGTCCCTCCGCCTTTATTCGCGCGAACATATCGCCAATCTCTTCCATCGGCCCGCTGTCGAAACCCTTCTGGATTTCAGCGCGCAAGCCTTCGAGTTTGGCTTTGCGCCGTTCTTCACGCTCCTCGATCAGACGCAGCCCGTCGCGCATGACCTCGCTGGCCGTGCTGTAGCGTCCGCTCTCAAGCAGACTTTGGATGAAACCTTCGAAATGCTTGCCTATGCTGTAGCTTGTCGCCATGTCCCGAACTCCAGCTGCCTTATATAATGATATTTAATGCTATACCCGAAAAGGTTCAAGGCAGTTGCGCTACAGTCTTCGTTCACAATGGGATCCCAGTACGCCAATGACCGAGCCACCTCTTGCCGACCTACGCCCGCCTACCATGCCCTCTCCGCCCTTCGCAAAACGTCGATTTCCGTGCTAGGACATGGCCTTAATTGACCAGGGAACCGCGATGAGCGCGCCGCTGAAGGCGATCGACGGCAACGCCGATCTGCCGGCCTTGATGACCGAGCTTGCCTCCCACGCGCGCGCGGCCGCGCGGGTGCTGGCGCTTGCCTCGCCGGAGCAGAAAAATCGAGCGCTGGAGGCGATCGAGCGCGCCATCCGCGCCAATGCCGTCGCCATCCTCGCGGCCAATGCCGAGGACGTAGCGGAAGTTCGCAATGGTGGCGCCACCGCGGCCTTCATCGATCGCCTGACGCTGACGCCGGCGCGGATTGACGCGATGGCCGACGGTGTTGCGACCGTGCGCGGGATCACCGATCCCGTCGGCCTTGTCACCGAGCGCTGGCAGCGTCCGAACGGCATGAACATCGAACGCGTGCGGGTGCCGCTCGGCGTCGTCGCGGTGATTTTCGAAAGCCGCCCCAACGTCGCCGCCGACGCCGGGGTGCTGTGCCTGAAATCCGGCAATGCGGTGATCCTGCGCGGCGGCTCCGACAGTTTCCGCTCCTGCCGCGCGATCCACGACTGCCTGGTGCAGGGTCTTCGCGAGGCTGGTCTGCCCGAGGCTGCGATCACGCTGGTGCCGACGCGGGACCGCGCCGCGGTCGGCCTGCTGCTGACCGGACTGAGCGGCGGTGTCGACGTGATCGTGCCGCGCGGCGGCAAGAGCCTGGTGGCGCGGGTCGAGGCCGAAGCGCGGGTGCCGGTGTTCGCGCATCTGGAAGGCGTCAACCATGTCTATGTCGACCACGCCGCCGATCTCGATATGGCAAAATCGATCGTGCTGAACGCCAAGATGCGGCGTCCCGGTGTCTGCGGCGCGGCCGAAACCCTGCTGGTCGATCGCACCGGCGCGGCGGCGATGCTGAAGCCGCTGGTGACGATGCTGATCGACGCCGGGTGCGAGGTGCGCGGCGACGACGCCGTGCAGCGCGTCGATCCCAGGGTGAAGCCGGCTTCCGAGGAGGACTGGGACACCGAATACGAGGACGCGATCATGTCGGCGAAGGTCGTCGATGGCGTCGACGCGGCGATCGCGCATATTCAGAATCACGGCTCGCACCACACCGATGCGATCGTGACCGAAGACGAAAATGCCGCCCGAAAATTTCTCAACGAGGTCGACTCCGCGATCGTGCTGCATAACGCCTCGACCCAGTTCGCCGACGGCGCCGAGTTCGGTTTTGGCGCCGAAATCGGCATTGCTACCGGGAAATTCCATGCCCGCGGCCCTGTCGGCGCCGAGCAGCTGACCAGCTTCAAATACCGGGTGCACGGCACCGGACAGACCCGGCCGTGAAAATAACATCGCGGTGGACCCGTTGAAGCCAGCCATCGCCGCGCTTTCGGTCGCCCAATCGATCCCGCTCTATAGCAACGGCATGCGCATCGGCCTGCTTGGCGGCTCGTTCAACCCGCCGCATCTCGCGCATCGCGCCATCAGCCTGTTCGCGATCAAGCGGCTGAAGCTCGACCGCGTGTGGTGGCTGGTGACCCCGGGCAATCCGCTCAAGGAAAATGGGGCCTTGCACGATCTCGACGCGCGCGCCGAGGCAGCGCGCAAAATGGCGGATGATCCGCGCATCGATGTCAGCTGTCTCGAATCCGTCATTGGAACCAGGTACACTGTCGACACCATCAGCTATCTGCGCCGCCGCGCTTCCGGCCTGCGCTTTGTCTGGATCATGGGCGCTGACAACCTTGCGCAATTTCACCGCTGGCAGAACTGGCGGCGGATCGCCTCCGAGATACCGATCGCGGTGATTGACCGTCCGCCGCAAAGCTTTCGCGCGCTGGCGGCGCCCGCGGCCCAGGCGCTGGCGCGCTATCGCCTGCCCGAGAATCAGGCAGTCCGGCTGGCAGACCAGCGCGCGCCGGCCTGGGTGTTTCTGACCGGCCTGAAACTGAACCTGTCATCGACCGGCCTGCGGAACCCGGACGGCAGCTGGAAGACAAAGAAGTAACAGTCGGCGTTGAAGTACGAGCCGGGGTTCACTGGAATATTGAAACCATTGACCCCACATGCCTAGAATAGCCTGCGGATGCCGAGGATTCGGTGTTCGCGATACAGTGAAAGGAATGGTCCCTGACCACATCTGTATTGTCCAAGTCTGTTTTACCCAAGGTTGCGAAAGCGGCCGCAAAAGCCGCACCCAAAACCGCGCGTAAGACATCGACCAAAGCGGTCGCCTTGAAGGCGCTACCCGACGCCGACAAGACCCTGAACCTGATCCTCTCCCGCCTCGACGACATGAAGGCGGAAGAAACGGTCACCATCGACCTTCGCGGCAAATCGGCATTTTCCGACTACATGGTCGTCACGTCAGGCCGGGCCAACCGGCATGTCGGCGCGATCGCGGAGAATGTCGCCAAGAGCCTCAAGGAAAACGGAATCAAGAGCCTTCACATCGAGGGCTTGCCCAATTGCGACTGGGTGCTGATCGATTCCGGCGATGTGATCGTGCACGTGTTCCGACCCGAGGTGCGCGAATTCTACAATCTTGAGAGATTGTGGACCCAGGGCCCGACGGCGGTAGCGACTTAGGCTGATCGGTTGGGCTGATCGGTTGCGCCGATGCTGATCGGCTGAGCGCACGGTAACGTGCGGCGCGCAGATGCGCGTGGAAATGCAGATATGCGTCTCGTCGTCATCTCAATCGGCCGGCTCAAGCAAGGTCCGGAGCGGGAACTCGCCGAGCGCTACCGCGATCGGTTTGGCGACATCGGCCGCAAACTCGGCTTTCGCGGGCTCGAAATTCATGAAATTCCGGAAAGCCGCGCGCGCGACGCCGCAACCCGGATATCAGAGGAAGCCGCGGCGATTTCGGCCGCAATCCCGGAGAAATCCGTGCTGGTGGCGCTGGATGAGCACGGCGACAATATCGACAGCGCCGGTTTCGCGCGGCACCTGGGCCGCTGGCGCGACGAGGCGGTCGCCAACACTATTTTCGCGATCGGCGGCGCGGACGGACTTTCGCCCGATTTGCGGCGCAAAGCAAAGCTGTGCGTTGCGTTCGGCGCCGCGACCTGGCCGCACCAAATGGTCCGCGTGATGCTTCTGGAACAGATTTACCGGGCCGCGACCATTCTGGCGGGCCACCCATACCACCGTGCCTGATCGAGATCGATGCAGCCAACGCGGAACATTCAAACCTACCCGGACACCGCCCGTCGCGGTCAGCTGTGTTCGGTCCGCATGCCGCTTTTGCCGCTTTCCATCGCATTGTTGACGGCCGGCTTTGCCGGCATCCACCTTGCGCCAGCGGCCGCCCAGGTCGCAGCAACCCCGCCGCAGACCGCTTCAATGGCGCCCGACGCCATCAAGCAGCGCGAGCAGGAACTCGAAGCCACCCGCGCGCAGCAGAAGAGCGCCGCGGAATTGCAGGCGAAGCTCAAGGCCGATATCGCGGTCATCGGACAGGATCGCAGCAAGCTCAACGCGCAGCTGATCGACATCGCCGCCCAGGTGCGCGGCGTCGAGACAAGGATCGGCGATGCCGAAGCCCGGCTGCATCCGCTCGACAGCCGCGAGCAGCAAATGCGCGGCTCGCTGGAGTCGCGTCGTTCCGAAATTATCGAGGTGTTGGCGGCACTGCAGCGCGCGGGAAGGCGTACCCCGCCGGCGCTGCTGGTCCGACCGGAAGACGCGCTGCAATCGCTGCGTACCGCCATGCTGCTCGGAGCCGTGGTTCCCGAACTGCGCGGGCGCGCGGAAAAACTGGCCGGCGACCTCTCCGAGCTGGTGACCTTGCGCAAGACCATCGCCACCGAGCGCGACCGGCTTGCAGCTGACCGCGACAAGCTCCGGGATGACCAGACCCGGATGGCCGCCCTGGTCGAGGAGCGGCAGCGCAAGCAGAGCGCGGCCGAGAAGGACATGGAGGCGGAAAGCGCGCGCGCCATCGCATTGTCCAGGCAGGTCGACAGCCTGCAGGGCCTGATCGGCAAGATGGAGCAGGATTTGAAGAGCGCCGCGAAAGCGGCCGCGACCGCCAATCTGCAGGGCGCCCCGACCGGCAAGCCTAACCTGGGAGCGCTGAAAGACCCGGCCCGGATGAGCCCGGCCATTGCCTTTGCGTCCGCCAGGGGCTTATTCGCGATGCCGGTTAACGGCAGCAAGATTCGCGGATTTGGCGGTTCCGACGGCGCTGGCGGCGTAGAAAAAGGCATTTCTTTGGCAACCCGGGTCGGCGCCCAGGTCACAACACCGTGTGACGGCTGGGTTGTTTACGCCGGACCCTTCCGCAGCTACGGACAACTCTTGATCCTCAACGCCGGTGGCGGGTATCATGTGTTGATCGCCGGGATGGAGCGCATTTCGGTTAACATCGGCCAGTTTGTACTTACGGGGGAGCCGGTCGCAACCATGGGAACGAGATCCCAGGTTGCATCCATCCTCGCCGCCAACGCGAGTCAGCCCGTGCTCTATGTCGAGTTCCGTAAGGACGGCACTCCAATCGATTCAGGTCCATGGTGGGCCGCAAGTGAAGGCGAAAAGGTTCGCGGATGATGCGCAAGACTTCTGTAATTCTCCTTAGCGCCGCGACCGGCGCGGCATTGACGCTGTTCGTGACCCAGCCCCGCGCCGTCCTGATGGGATCGAGCGCGCGTGCCGCGACATCGGACACCTATCGCCAGCTCAATTTGTTCGGCGATGTCTTCGAGCGGGTCCGCAGCGACTATGTCGAGAAGCCCGACGACAGCAAGCTGGTCGAATCCGCCATCAGCGGCATGCTGACCGGCCTCGATCCGCATTCCAGTTACATGGACGCCAAGAGCTTCCGCGACATGCAGGTGCAGACCCGCGGTGAATTCGGCGGTCTCGGCATCGAAGTCACGATGGAAGACGGGCTGATCAAGGTGGTTTCGCCGATCGACGACACGCCCGCCTCCAAGGCCGGCGTGATGGCCAACGACATCATCACCAATCTCGACGATGAAGCCGTGCAGGGCCTTACCCTCAATCAGGCCGTCGAGAAGATGCGCGGCCCGGTCAACACCAAGATCCGGCTAAAGATCATTCGCAAGGGCCAGGACAATCCGATCGACGTCACCCTGGTGCGCGACAACATCCGCGTCCGTTCGGTGCGCGCACGCACCGAGAGCGAGGATATCGGCTATATCCGCATCACCACCTTCAACGAGCAGACCACCGAAGGCCTGAAGCGGGAGATCGCCAGCCTGACCACGCAGATCGGCGCGGACAAGCTGAAGGGCTTCATCATCGACATGCGCAATAATCCCGGCGGGTTGCTGGAGGAAGCGGTGACCGTTTCCGACGCCTTCCTCGAGCGCGGCGAGATCGTCTCGACCCGCGGTCGCAACGCCGAGGAAACCCAGCGCCGCGCCGCGCATGCGGGCGACCTGACCAAGGGCAAGCCGGTGATCGTTCTGATCAATGGCGGTTCGGCATCGGCATCGGAAATCGTCGCCGGCGCGCTGCAGGACCACAAGCGCGCGACTTTGGTCGGCACCCGCTCGTTCGGCAAGGGCTCGGTGCAGACCATCATTCCGCTCGGAAGCGGCAACGGCGCGCTGCGTCTCACCACCGCGCGCTATTTCACACCATCGGGCAAATCGATCCAGGCCAAGGGCATCGTTCCCGATATCGAGGTGCTGCAGGACATACCGGACGAATTGAAGTCGCGGACCGACACCAAGGGCGAGGCCTCGTTGCGCGGCCATCTGAAGTCCGAGGGCGACGAGAAGACCGGCTCGCAATCCTACGTGCCGCCGGACGCCAAGAACGACAAGGCGCTGAAGATGGCGGCCGACTTGCTGCATGGCATCAAGGTCAATGCCAGTGCGCCGACCGGCGACAAGGCCCAGATCGACAAACCGGCCGGCAAGGTGGCGAACTGATTAGACCCCCTCTCACGGGGTTTGGCGAACAGGGCGGCCTTCGGGCCGCCTTTTTGCTGGATGGTCCCCGCCGGTTGCCGGCTGTACCCTGATCCGGGCTCTCGCGGGACTCTCGCCGTGGTATCGTCGACCCCGTTGATTCGGGGAGACCTATGGCAGAGACGGCCGACGATCTGAGCACACCGCTCGGAAAGCAGACGGCGCGCCGGAAGCGCCGTTTCCGGCTGCCGTTTACCGGAACTCAGGCACTTGCCGTCTTGCTGGGCCTGTTTCTGGCTGCCTTTGCGGGATTCGCCATATTCGGCGACAATCCGCTGGGCGGCGAGCCGGTCGTGCGTATCGCACTGCGTCCGCCAGCCACGCCGGCCGAGGGCGAAAAATCCGCGATGGCGCCGCCCGGAGCCGCCGAGCCCGGCGCCAAATCCGCGACCAAACAAGCCGCGCCGGCCGAGCAAAAGACCGTCACCATTATCGACGGCTCCAGCGGCAAGCGTCAGGACGTCGTGATTGGCGGAGACGCCGCCACCGACAAAACCGAGACCGACAAAGCCACCGCCATGGCCGGGGTGGATTCACGCCTGCTGGAGAAATCACGCTACGGCCTGATCCCGACGATGTTCGAAGGGTTAAAGCCTTTCACCGTTTACGCCGCCGAAGCCGACCGCGCCAAGGCGGCTAAAATGCCCGTGGTGTCGATCGTCGTCGTCGGCCTTGGGGTCGGCGCGGCCAAAACCACCGACGCGATCATGAAGCTGCCATCCGCGGTGACGCTGGCGTTTACGCCCTACGGCTCGGATCCCTCCAAACTGGCCGAGCGGGCGCGCGCGCAGCGCCATGAGATTCTGCTGCAGATTCCGATGGAGCCGTTCGACTATCCCGACAACGACCCCGGTCCGCAAACCCTGCTGACGACGCTCTCGCCCGATGCGAACCTGGACCGGCTGTACTGGCATCTCAGCCGCTTTCAGGGCTATGCCGGAATCGCCAATTTCATGGGCGCGCGCTTCGTCGTCAGCGATGCCGTGATGCAGCCGGTCATCCGCGAGGCCGCCAAACGCGGGCTCGGCTATCTCGACGACGGCGCGGCGCCGCGCTCTACCGCGCCCGCTTTGGCGGCGGCCCAGGCGATGCCGTTCGCCAAGGCCGATTTCGCCATCGACGCGGTGCCGACCGCGGGCGAGATCGACCGGGCGCTGGCGAAACTGGAGAATCTGGCGAAAGAGCGTGGGACCGCCATCGGCGTCGCCTCGGCGCTGCCTGTTTCGATCGAGCGGATCGGCGTCTGGATCAAGGCACTCGAGGGCCGTGGCATCATGCTTGTGCCATTGACAACCGCGATGCTGAAATCAAAATCAGGCTGATAACCGGCTGGCGCGACTTCCGACCGAAGGTTTTGGGACCCAAGGTTTTGGGACCGGAGGTCTTGCCGCCAGATCAGCCCCTGTGACTGCACGAGGTTCGACGGCAAAAGGCTTGAAGGTAATGGCGCGCTACGAAGACCTGCCCTATCGAACATGCGTCGGCATGATGCTGATCAACGCAGCGGGGCTCGTCTTCATCGGTCGCCGCGCCGGCGGCATCGAACATGTCGACGAGACCCATGTCTGGCAGATGCCGCAGGGCGGTGTCGATCCCGGCGAGGACACCTGGGCGGCGGCGAAGCGCGAACTCTATGAGGAAACCAGCGTCCGCTCGGTCGAGAAACTCGGCGAAGTCCAGGACTGGCTGATCTACGACATTCCGCGCACCGTGGCCGGCCGCACCTGGAAGGGCCGCTATCGCGGCCAGCGCCAGAAATGGTTCGCGGTCCGCTTCACCGGCGAGGACAAGGAGATAAACGTCGCGAACCCCGGCGGCGGCCACAAGGCGGAGTTCGTCAACTGGCGCTGGGAGCCGATGCAAAATCTGCCCAACCTGATCGTTC
>JBBQUA010000188.1:0-10665 GCA_038212905.1 Hyphomicrobiales bacterium | reverse complement strand
CGCGGGACGGACATCGTCGGGGTCGGCGAGGCGGAGGCCGAGGCCGCCCGACGTCAGCGGCAATCCGGCGTCCAGCGCGTCGGCGGCGCGATCGATCCTGATCAGCGCGAGACCGTTTTGGCCTGATGTCGAACCCATGGTGCCGATCGATTTGTCGCCGGCCAGAATCGCGGTACCCGGTTCCGGTGAAAAATCCTCGAGAACCACGCGTACCGTCCGCGTGCGCGCGGTTCCGCGATGCTGCATCCGCGACACCACCTCCTGGCCGACATAGCAGCCCTTGTCGAAATCGACCCCGTGCAGGCGGTCCATGTTGGTTTCGTGCGGAAACGCGTCGCCATACATGAAGTCGAGGCCGCCGCGCGGCACGCCGGAGGCGATGCGACGCGCGTCATAGGCTGAACTGTCGACCATATCAGCGCCGATCAGGTCGGCGAGCTTTGGCGCAAGCTCTTCGGGAACCAGGATCCGCCAGCCGAGGGCGGCCTGGCGCGGGTCGGCAAAGGCCAGATCGGGCTTTACCACGGGTTCGCCATCCCAGGCCGCCAGCACGCCGAGGCTGTCCGACAGGTTTTCGACCGCGACCTTGGCGCGCAGCTTGTAGAAACCGAGCTTGGCGGCGAGGCCCTGCGCCAGCGCGCGCGGGCAGTCGATCAGGAAGCCAGCGCCATGGCCGGCAGGCGCCTCGGTGATGAGAAAATCAGTCGTGATCTTGCCCTGCGGCGTCAGTAACGCCCCGAACCGGCCGAGCCCAGGGCGCAGCAATGTGGCGTCCGTGGTGACGAGGCCGTTGAGAAAGTTGCGGGCGTCTTCGCCGCTGACCTTGACCACGCCCCGGTCGGGAAGAAACGCTGCTTTCATCTGAATTTCTCTGAATTTCTCTTGCAAGTTTCCTGGGAATTTTGGCGTTTTTCGGCAGTTTCCTGGGTAAACGCCGGTGCCGGATATCACCGGGGAACGTAAGCCGCTAAGGTGCCGGGAACAAGGCCCTGCACCGCCTCAGCATGAGGGATGGAATACGAGGAATGATGACCCAGCACTTTGACGTGATTCTGAAATCCGGCACCGTGGTGAATCAGGACGGCGAGGGCGTGCGCGATATTGGCCTCCTCGGCGGCCGCATCGCCGAAATCGGTTCGCTTGGCCAGGCTTCGGCCGCCGAGGTGATCGACTGCAAGGGTCTGCACATCCTGCCGGGGGTGATCGACACCCAGGTGCACTTTCGCGAGCCGGGTTTGACCCACAAGGAAGACCTCGAAACCGGCTCGCGCAGCGCGGTGATGGGCGGCGTCACCGCGGTGTTCGAAATGCCCAACACCGATCCGCTGACCATCACCGAAGCCACCTTCACCGCGAAGGTGAAGGCGGGCCGCCACCGCATGCATTGCGATTTTGCGTTCTTCATCGGCGGCACCCGCGACAACGTGCAGGATTTGCCGGAGCTGGAACGCGCGCCGGGCTGCGCCGGCGTCAAGGTGTTCATCGGCTCCTCGACCGGCGCGCTGTTGGTGGAGGACGACGAAAGCCTTCGCCGTATCTTTAACGTGATAAAACGCCGCGCCGCGTTTCATGCCGAGGACGAATACCGTCTCAACGACCGCAAGGGGCTGCGCATCGAGGGCGATCCGCGCTCGCATCCGGTGTGGCGCGATGAGACCGCGGCGCTGCTGGCGACCCAGCGTCTGGTCAAGCTGGCGCACGAGACCGGCAAGCGCATTCACGTGCTGCACATCTCCACCAAGGAGGAGATCGAGTTTTTGCGCGACCACAAGGATGTCGCGTCCTGCGAAGCGACGCCGCATCATCTGACGCTGGCGGCGCCCGAATGCTACGAGCGGCTCGGGACCCGCGCCCAGATGAATCCGCCGGTGCGCTCGGCCGATCACCGCCAGGGCATCTGGCGCGGCATCGAGCAAGGCATCATCGATGTGCTCGGCTCCGATCACGCGCCCCATACGCTGGAGGAAAAGGCCAAGATCTATCCGGCCTCGCCGTCGGGCATGACCGGGGTGCAGACGCTGGTGCCCTTGATGCTGGATCACGTCAACGCCGGGCGGCTGTCGCTGGCGCGCTTCGTCGATCTCACCAGCGCCGGCCCGGCGCGGCTGTTCAACATTGCCTGCAAGGGCCGCATCGCCGCCGGTTACGACGCGGATTTTACCATTGTCGATCTCAAGCGCAGCGAAACCATCACCGACGAGTGGACAGCCTCGCGTGCCGGCTGGACGCCGTATCACGGGGTGCGCGTCACCGGCTGGCCGGTCGGCACCTTTGTCAGAGGCCGCCGCGTGATGTGGCAGGGCGAACTGGTCGGGCCCTCAAGCGGCGAGCCGGTGCGGTTTCTGGAGACGCTGAAGGCGTGAGGCGACGCAGCCAAACGGAGTCAACGCCGTCGCACCAAATTCACCTGTCGTCGCCCGCGAAAGCGGGCGATCCAGTACGCTGTGGCTTCTCGATTGAACATAACCGCCTCTGGAATACTGGATCACCCGCATGCGCGGGTGACGACAGTTGTGGGTGCGCGCAAACGCAGTTTCGCAATCTCGCGGCTGGATACACCCGAGCTCTGCCAGTAAATCTCCTTGCCCTCCAATCAGAGGGCGCGGGGAATGCCGGGCGCCCGATGCGCCCGATAGCCGCGTGTGCAAGGGTAGTGGGTAGAAGCACACACGCGTTAGTCAGGTCACACCGGAAACACCCGGCACTCCCCGCGCAATGGTTTACGGCTTATAGGTGATCTCCTCGGCGAGCCCTGCACTTTTGCCACCGTCGCCCGCGCTGCCTTAAGCTGCGAACTTGACACCAGCCTGGGGGTGTCGGAACCACACAATTTCGCCGTCCACTTCCAGCGCCCTGGTCAGGAGCGCCATCCGCGTCCACCGCATCCCCGTCCCGCATTGGTGACCTTGCGCAACGCCCCTCTGAAGTGGGACGGGATGGCGTGATTCTTACAGGTGATTTGCCTTTCGGAAAAAGCGAAATTTTACCCGACGGGTTAATTTGTCGCATCACGTCGGGTTGGCCGCAGGACGGTACTGAACGCGCGGGAACGTGGAGATACTGCGCTCACCAGATGTCATCGCCTGACTTGATCGGGCGATCCAGTACGCTGCGGCTTCGATTGATCTCTAGCGTTGCTGGAATACCGGGTGCCCGGTCGGAACGGGGCGATGACAGCGGTGGTTATGGGCACACCGTGCAGATGCGCTTTGCAAGCAGGAAACGCCTGGCGCAGCTCTTACTGTTTCGCCAGCGAAATCGAAAACTCGCCGTTGCGGACGCGAGTCGGCAGGCCCTCGACGAATTTCGCCACCGCGTCCTCGCCATAGGTGCCGACCAGCTCGGCGAACGCCGCGAACAGGCTGGCCTGCGCCAGGCAGTCGCCATCGACGCCGTCGTGCCGCGCTTCCGCCCAGGCCTCGTTGAGATAGCCGAGCGCCGCCTGCTTCTGTTCGTGATCGGGCAGCGGGTCGCGGGCTGACGTGAAGGATGCTGGATGGCTCATGACACTCTGGCGAGATTGCGCGCGATCCAGGGCGGACCGCGTCTGATGCGCGAGGTGTAGCATGAGCCCACGAGCCGCCTAGGCCAGTTCTTTAAGAAAGGTTAACGGCGGTTTCCGTTTCGTGTAGCACCGGGAACTCAAGCGCTTCGCAGCGTGCTAGTTGGCGTAGCGGGCGGTGAGATCCCGCGAGATCTTGGAGCCTTCCTCGATATAGCGGCGGATCGCGATCGATGCTGCCGGCGTGCAGGTCCGGTAGGTCTGTTGAAAGCCGTTATAGCCGCGATTGAAGCCTGCGATCATGCGGGCGCGGCGCTCGCCGGAGGGAGTTTCGGCATCGACCAGCGCCTGCATTTCATTGCGCCATTTCGGGCCTTCATTGGTGCCGCAAATGCCCCTGAGATAGTGCAGCGTGCCGAGGATCTCGGCCAGCCGCTGCAGCTCGCCGTCGAACGGCGCGGCCGCATCCTGGGCCCGCGCAGAGCCGGACATGCATGCCAGGATCAGGACGAGAGCGGCCAGAAAATGCTTGGAAAAATGCTTGGACATGAGGGATTCCGGGACCGCGTTGATATGCCTTTTCAATGCGATGGAAGCAAGGCATCGGCGCCCGGGGGCTAGGTCAGGAGCAGGCGCCGGGCCGCCTCGATGATGTCAGGCAGCCCGTCGGTGACCTTGAGATCGCCAAGGTTTTCCGGCGTCAGCCACCGGAAATCGTCATGCTCGTCGTTCAGAACGGGCTCACCGGACCCCCAGCGCGCCGCGAACGACATGATCAGATAATGGCCGCCGCCACCCGCGCCCGGCACCACTTCGCGCCATCCGGCGAGGCCGGCGATCTCGATTCGCAAGCTCGTTTCCTCGTCGACCTCGCGATGCAGGGCGGCGTGCAGCGTTTCGCCGAATTCGACCCGGCCACCGGGCAGCGAATAATGCCCTTGCCCCGGTGACCTGGCCCGCCGCACCAGCAGGACCTTGCCGTCACGAAAGATCGCCGCCGAGACGGCCAGTTGGGGATGGGACGGCTGGACCGGGGAAGCCACGGGCGTCAGTGGGTCATGATGTAGTCGACGTCGGCCTCGCGGTCGCCGTTGATGATGCCGGCGGTGAGCATCACCAGCGGCTTGACCCAGCCGGTGGCCTGTTCGGCCAGGATGGCGCGGGTCTTGTCCTGCGTGACCTTCCGCATCGCGTCACTGACTGCGGACAGGATCGAGGTCATGGCGCTGGTGATATTGTCGAATTCGGTGCGGATCCTGGGGTCGGCGGATTCATAGGCCGAGATCGCGAGGTCGCGGGCCTTGAAGTTGGATGCGGTGAAATGCTCGGCATAGGACAGCGGGTGCCATTCGAGGAAATCCTCGGCGCATTCCGGCATGTCCGGAATCATCTCGAGCAGCATGATGGCTTCGTTGAAGTGATTCAGGTAATCGGTGGCAAGCCCGGTACGTGGGTTGATGTTGGCGGCCCGCAATAACGCAGCCCGCGCGGCGGCATCGCCGCCACTGGTCTTGCCGGGCGCCGAGAGATCGGATGATGCGGATGGGGCAGCCGTAGTGGTCATCCGGCGCAGTGTTGACGTTTGGGGTTAAAAGGACCTGAACGGAACTCTATTTGGGCCACAGAATGTGCGGACGCTTCGTCATAACCTCGCCCCCGGCGGCCTTGCGGCAGATTTTCGGCTATCTCGAGCAGCCCAATTTCCCGCCAAGACATAATATCGCGCCGACACAACCTATCCCCGTCGTGATCGTCGAAAACGGTATCCGGCATTTCCGGCTGATGCGCTGGGGCCTGTTGCCGGCCTGGGTCAAGGATCCCGGGAAATTCAGCCTGCTGATCAATGCGCGCTCGGAAACCATAGCGGAAAAGCCGGCCTTCAAGAACGCGATCCGGCGGCGGCGCTGCCTCGTTCCGGCCGACGGCTATTACGAATGGCAGGGCTCGGCCAAGCCGAGGCGGCCCTGGTTCATCCATCGAAGCGACGGGCAGCCAATCGGCATGGCAGGGCTGGCGGAAACCTGGGTCGGTCCCAACGGCGAAGAGCTTGACACCGTAGCGATCGTCACCGCGGCGGCGAGCGCCGACCTCAGCGTGTTGCACCACCGCGTCCCCGTGACCATCCATCCCGAGGATTTCGGCCGCTGGCTCGACTGCGGCGATGACAGCGCCGAGGGCGTGACGGGCCTGATGATCGCGCCCGGCGAAGGCGAGTTCGCCTGGCACGCGGTTTCGACACGGGTCAACCGCGTCGCCAATGACGACGCGCAACTGATCCTGCCGATCACGGACGAGGAGCGGGCGGCGGCGGAGCCGAAGCCCGCGAAGAAGGCCCCGCGCAAGGTCGCGCCGGTGGCGCCGGAGGATGAGGGGCAGGGGAGTTTGTTTTGAACTCTTGTCGTCCCTGCGAACGCAGGGACCCATAGCCACCGGCCAATGTGTTGTGCGTGGTGTTGGACATATCGCCCTGATCGAGAGGACAGCGCGGTATGGGTCCCTGCGTTCGCAGGGACGACAGTGGAGGGTTTTTCCCGCAGCTCAGCTCACCCCGAGCAATTGCTTCACCTTCATCACCGCGCTGTCCGGCGTCGTCAGCACCGGCCGGCCCGTTGCCGCTGCGACCAACTCGGCCGCCGGTGCCATGCTGTATTGCGCCAGCGCGATCAGGTCGCAGCCGCGCAATTCGCGTGAGGCCTCCACGACCAGCCGATCATGTTCGGCGCGGTCGCCGCGATCGAGCGCCGCCAGCGCGCCTTCCACCAGCTTGGGCACGATCTCGACGGACGCAGGAAATTCCGGCGGCATCGACACCAGCGTCGGCGCGAAGGTCGAGAGCAGACCGACCCGGCCGCCTTTTGCGACGGCCTGCTCGACCATTGCGGCATTGGGCTTGAGCACCGGCATCGGCGCGTGCGCGCGCGCCACCGCCTCGATGCAGGGGCCGAACGCCGAGCAGGTGAACAGGATGGCGTCGGCGCCGGTCGAGGCCGCGTAGCGTCCGAGCGACAGGAAGCGCTCGGTCATCGCCCCGGTGAGGCGGCCGTCACGCGCCAGATCCGCCGACAGGCTGTCGTCGACCAGATTCATCAGGCTGGCGTCCGGCCACAGTTTTGCGAACGAGGCCTCGATCGGAACGATCGAATGCTTCAGGGCGTGGATCAGGGCGATGCGCATGTAACGTTTTCCGATTTGGCAGGGTGGGCAAGGGCGCTCTTGCGCCGTGCCTACCATTCTTCAAGAACGAGGGACAGTTGGTGGGCACGCTTCCGCCTTCGCTCTTCGAGCTTCGGCGAAAACTTTGCCCACCCTACATAAAGATATTCAGCGCCGCATATTGCAGCAGCATGATGGTCTTGGCATCGGCGATGCGGCCGTCGCCGATCATGGCCAGCGCCTGGTTGATCGAAAGCTCCATGACCTCGATGTCCTCGCCTTCGTCGGCGATGCCGCCGCCGCTGCCGACCTTCATCCGCGGTTCGTATTCCGCGACGAAGAAGTGCAGTTTCTCGGTGACCGAGCCCGGGCTCATGAAGGCTTCGAACACCTTTTGCACCTTGCCGAGCCGATAGCCGGTTTCTTCCTCGGCCTCGGCGAGAATGCGGATTTCCGGCGTTTCGTCATCGAGCAGCCCCGCCGCGGCCTCGATCATGAGATCGTCATGGCCGTTGACATAGGCCGGATAGCGAAACTGGCGCACCAGCACCACGGTGCGCTGCGCCAGATTGAAGGGCAATAGCGTCGCGCCATTGCCGCGGTCGTAGGTCTCGCGGTGCTGGACCTGCCATTCGCCATTGCCGCGCCGCCACTCGAAGGTGGTGGTCTTCAGCGTGTAATGATTATCGGAGAGCAGGCGGACGTCCTTGACGCGGATGCGGTTCGAAATGGTCATACGGCTGGCTTTCGGTTACGGCGTCGGCTCGCGGCCATCGAGCCATTTGGCGAAAACAATCGTCTGCGATTCGGCGTAGCCGATCGATTGGTAGAATGCCCCTGCCGCAGCGTTTTCGCGCCTCACCATCAGCTGCAATTTTTCGATGCCGGTCGCGCGCAGCCAGTCCTCCGCGGCATGCATGATCGCGCGGCCATGACCCTTGCCGCGGTGCTCCGGATCAGTGGCGACGTAATAGACCCAGCCGCGATGGCCGTCATGCCCGACCATCGCGGTGGCGACGATCGCGCCGCCGTCGCGCCCGACCAGCACCGCCGCGTTGGCTCCCCTGCGGGCCAGCGCGATGTCGGCGGCGGGATCGTTCCACGGCCGCGTCAGGCCGCAGCCTTGCCATAGTGCCACGACATCGGCGACATCGGCATCCCCGATCGGCGCGATGGCGAGCGCGGCAACCGGCTTTGCGGCCGGAGCGTTCACAGCACCTTGCCGGGATTCATGATGCCCTGGGGATCGAGCATCGCCTTGATGCCGCGCATCAGTTCGATCGCGACCTTGTCCTTGACCTCGGGCAGTTCGTCGCGCTTGAGCACGCCGATGCCATGCTCGGCGGAGATCGATCCGCCCATCCGCAGCACGATCTCGAACACCACGGCGTTGACCTCATGCCAGCGGCCCATGAAATCAGCGGTGTCGCCGCCGATCGGCTGGCTGACATTGTAATGGATATTGCCGTCGCCGAGATGGCCGAACGGCACCGGGCGCGATCCCGGGATCAGTTTCACCACGGCGGCGTTGGCTTCCTCGATGAAGTCCGGCACCGCTGCGACCGGCACCGAAATATCGTGCTTGATCGAGCCGCCTTCCGGCTTCTGCGCCGCCGACATTTCGTCGCGCAGCTTCCAGAACGCGGACCGCTGGCTGAGATTCGCTGCAATCACGGCATCGTCGACGATGCCGTCGTCAAATCCCTTTGCCAGGATCGCTTCCAGCGTGGCGCGGGCGTCGTCGCGCGGCGACGACAGCTCCATCAGCACATACCAGGGATATTTGTCGGCCAGCGGATGGCGGATGTCGATGCCGTGACGCACGCTGAAATCGACGGCGATGTCAGCCAGCAGTTCAAAGCTGGTGAGCGAGCCTGCGGCCTCGTTCTGCGAGATCGACAGCAGCTTCAGCGCCGCATCCGGCGACTGCAGCCCGACAAAGGCGGTTTCCACCGCCCGCGGTTTGGGAAACAGTTTCAGCGTTGCCGCGGTGATGAAGCCGAGCGTGCCTTCGGCGCCGATGAACAAATTGCGCAGATCGTAGCCGGTGTTGTCCTTTTTCAGCTTTGACAGGCCATTGAGAATGCGGCCGTCGGCCAGCACCACTTCGAGCCCGAGCGCCATCTCGCGCGCCACGCCATAGGCCAGTGCGGCGGTGCCGCCGGCATTGGTGGAGAGATTGCCGCCGATGGTGCAGCTTCCCTCGGCGCCGAGCGACAGCGGAAACAGCCGGCCCACCTCGGCGGCGCACTGCTGCGCGATCTGCAGCACGACGCCGGCCTCGCAGGTCATGGTGTTGGATGCGATGTCGATGTCGCGGACCTTGTCCATCCGCCGCATCGAGACGACCACCTCGCCATGATGCGGGGTCTGGCCGCCGACCAGCCCGGTATTGCCGCCCTGCGGCACCAGCGCGATGCGGTATTCGCTGGCGAGCTTGCAGATCGCGGCGACTTCCGCCGTCGACCCCGGCCGCAGCACCAGCGGCGAGCGTCCGCGAAACAGGTCGCGCTCTTCGGTGACGTAAGGCGCGATATCGGCCGCATCGGTCACCGCGTATTTATCGCCGACGATGGCGCGGAAGCGCGCGATCAGGTCGGAGGAGAGCGGCGGGGCGGTCGCAGGCTGCACGATGTTCATTTTTTTCTCATTACGCTCGTCGTCATCCTGAGGGAGCGAGCCGCGCTTGCGGCTCGCCTCGAAGGATGTATTCCCGGTGATGTCATCCTTCGAGGCTCGCCAGAACTCGCACCTCAGGATGACGGCTAACCCACTCTTTCAGTCCCGTCCCACCGCGGCGCGGCGCAGCCGGTCGTTGATGGCTTCGCCGAGCCCGTGATGCGGGATCGGCATGACCGCGATGGCGCGCGCGCCGGTCAGGTCGAGCGCGCGAAGATAACCGAAAAGATTGGCGGCGGCTTCATCGAGATTGCTCCGAGCTGACAGATTCATCACCGCGGCAGCAGCATCGACGCCCGGGATGACGGCGGGACCGAACGCCAGCAACGCCTCGCCGGGCAGAATCGCTTCGGCATTGAGCCGCACCCGCGTGCGCGGCGCGTAATGCGAGGCCAGCATGCCCGGCGCCAGCGGCTGCCCGCAGTCGGCATCGGGATCGTCAGGCAGCGCCAGCAGCGCGCGGCCGAGTACGCGTTCGATGGCTTCGCGGGGTAGGCCACCCGGCCGAAGCAGCATCGGCGCGTCAAAACATCCGACAATGGTGGATTCGACGCCGACCGTAACCGGCCCGCCATCGACGATCAGGTCGATTCGCCCCGCGAGGTCGCCCTGAACATGGGCCGCCGTAGTTGGCGAGACATGCCCCGACAGATTGGCCGAGGGCGCCACCACCGGCCCGCCAAAGGCGCGCAGGATGGCCAGCGCGGCCGGGTGGGCGGGCACCCGGATCGCGATGGTGTCGAGCCCGGCGGTAGCGAGCTCGGCCACCGCGCAATCGGCCGATTTGGGCAGCACCAGCGTCAGCGGCCCCGGCCAGAATGCCCGGGCCAGCGCTGTGGCCTGGGCGTCGAACCGGCCAATTTGCAGGGCGGCGGCGAGGTCCCCGACATGGGCGATCAGCGGATTGAAGGCGGGGCGGCCCTTCGCCTGGTACAGCCGGGCAATTGCGGCCGGGTTGGTGGCATCCGCCCCCAGGCCATAAACCGTCTCGGTCGGGAACGCGACCAGCCCGCCCTCAGCCAGGCAGCGGCCGGCTTCCGCCACGGCAGCCTCGCCGGCGGGCCAAATCCGCGTTTTCAGGTCTGAATTCACCGGGATAGCGTCCCTCAATTCGGCTTCTTGCGGTATGCGAAACCCAAGGCTATAAGCCGCGTTCTTGTCGGAGTGTGGCTCAGCCCGGTAGAGCACTGCGTTCGGGACGCAGGGGTCGCAGGTTCAAATCCTGCCACTCCGACCAAGATTTTATGAGGCTTTTTGCCTCCTTTCCCGGGCGCTTTCAAGGCTCACCGCCGAACTCCGGTGCTTTGAAATCCCGGGCGCACTGCGCCTCT
>JBBQUA010000187.1:0-10753 GCA_038212905.1 Hyphomicrobiales bacterium | reverse complement strand
CAGCACGATGGATTCGCCGATAAAACTGTGCACGAAGGCGGTCGCCGGATTGTCGTAGACGTCGCCGGGCGTGCCGATCTGCTCGATGCGGCCCTTGTCCATCACCACCACCCGGTCAGCGACTTCCAGCGCCTCTTCCTGGTCGTGGGTGACGAAGATCGAGGTCACGTTGATCTCCTGATGCAGCGAGCGCAGCCATTGCCGCAGTTCCTTGCGCACCTTGGCGTCGAGCGCGCCGAACGGCTCGTCGAGCAGCAGGATGCGCGGCTCGATCACGAGCGCGCGGGCCAGCGCGATGCGCTGGCGCTGGCCGCCGGACAGCTGGCTCGGGTAACGGCTGGAAAGCCAGTCGAGTTGCACCAGATCCAGCAATTCCTTGACCCGCGCGCGGATCGCGGCCTCATCCTTGCGAACCGCGCGCGGCTGCACCCGCAGGCCGAAAGCGACGTTCTCGAACACCGTCATGTGGCGGAACAGTGCGTAGTGCTGAAACACGAATCCGACGTGACGCTCGCTGGCACCGTGGCCCAGCGCGTTTTCGCCATCGAACGAAACCTCGCCGGCGTCGGGCCAGTCCAGCCCGGCGATGATCCGCAGCAGCGTGGTCTTGCCCGAGCCCGACGGCCCAAGCAGCGCCAGCAGCTCGCCATTGGCGACCTTCAGGTCGACATTGTCGAGTGCGGCAAACGCGCCGAATTTCTTGACGATATTCTTGACTTCAATCACTGGGAAGCTGTCCTGGGTCCGGATACCCGCACGTTATAAGCGCCCGCGCCACCAACGGAAAGGTCACGAAAATGGTGGCCCGCGCAACGCCCGGCACCGCGAACAGGGGACGGACGTCATTCGCCTGTTGCAGCCGCTATGAAGTCTTGACGGTATGGATGCCGCATTCCGTCTTGGCCCTGCCGCGCCAGCGGCCGGCGCGCGTATCCCCATCCGCCGAGGTCCGGCTGCTGCAGGGCATGCACCCGACCGAGAGATAACCCGATGCCGCCAGCGGATGCAGCGGCAGCCTGGCGAGCTGGTAGATCGCTTCGATCTCTTCGCGCGCGACGTTGGCGAAAGGATTGAACTTCAGCCTGACGCCGTCCTGCTCGACCACCGGAATATCGGTACGCAGGCCCCCCTGGAAACGCTTGCGTCCGTTGATCCATGCCGAAAACGGCGCCAGTGCCCGCGCCAGCGGCTCCACCTTGCGGATCCGGCAGCAGGCATCCGGATCGGAGAACCACAATTCGCGGTCGGGATCATCGCGCGACAGCGTTGGCTCCAGCGGCTTGATCGAACGGACATCGCGCAGGCCCAATGTCGCGATCAGGGTGTCACGATAGGCCAGCGTCTCCTCGAATAGCCAGCCGGTATCGAGAAACACCACGGGAATCGCGGGATCGACGTCGGCCATCACCCTGAGCAGCGCCGCCGATTCGGTGCCGAACGACGAGACCACGGCGAGGCGCTCGCGGCCGACGGTCTGCAGCGCGGTTGCGATCACCTGCGCGGGCGAAGCAGTACGCAAATCGGAAGCGAGTTCCTCGGCCGGCGGCAAATCGCTCCCCGCCCGCTCGGGTACAGCCTGTTGCGCGCGCGCATTCATTGGCCGGCGCTCTCCGAATGGCGCAGCTGCATGCGGCGGTGAAGTGCGGTGATGCGGCCATCTCCGGTCGGCTGGTAAAACACCGAATAGCGCTTGACCGTGGCGGCAAACGCTTCCGCGTCGGCGTCCTTCTTCACTTCGAACGCGTCGAAGCCGGCACGCAGCATGAACACGAACTGGTCACGCAGCACCTGACCGGTGGCGCGCAACTCGCCCTTGTAGCCATGGCGCTCCCGCAGCAGCCGCGCCTGGCTGTAGGCACGGCCATCCCTGAAGGTCGGAAACACCAGCGCTACCGCCGCGAGCCGGCCGAGCCAGGGCACCAGATCATCGAGGTCGCGGTTATTCGGCCAGACCACGCCGGTTCGTCCAGCGCGCCGCGAAAACGCTTCGGCATCGCCAAGAAATCGCGCGGCTGATATCAGGATGGCGCCGTCGCCGGGAAGTTCGGCATCATCGGCCACATGAACCAGCGGATCGTTGATGATCTTTCCGCCCTTAACGAGTGGCATAGACGCGCTCCTTGAACGGTTCGACACCAAGCCGCTTCACGCTATCGACGAAAAGTTCGTCGGGGCGGGCGCGCAGCGCGAGATAGGCTTCGACGATATCCTCGATGACATCAGCGACTTCGCCATAGGCCACGGCGGGCCCGACCAGGGTTCCGACCTCGGCCTTTTCGTCGGCGCGGCCCCCGATCGTGATCTGATAAAATTCCTCGCCGTTCTTCTCGACACCGAGAATGCCGATATGGCCGACATGATGGTGGCCGCAGGCATTGATGCAACCGGAAATATTGATGTGCAGCCGCCCGATCAGATTGGCGGTGTCGTGATTGGCGAAGCGCCGGGTCAGTTCCTGCGCGATCGGGATCGAGCGGGCGTTGGCCAGCGAGCAGTAGTCCAGACCCGGGCAGGCGATGATGTCGGACACCAGATTGACGTTCGGGGTAGCGACGCCGATCCTGTCCAGCGCCTTCCACAGCGCCGGCAGGTCGCGCCGGGCGACATGGGGCAACGCGAGGTTCTGCTCGTGGCCGACGCGGATTTCTCCGAAGGAATATTTGTCGGCGAGATCGGCGATCGCATCCATCTGGTCGGCGGTGGCGTCGCCGGGCGGACCGCCAACCGGCTTCAGCGACAGCACGGCGATCGCGTAGCCCGGCGCCTTGTGCGGGAAGGTCGAGTTCTTGCGCCAGGCTTCGAAATGCGAGTCCTGCGCCGCCTTCTTCAACTCGTCCGGCATGTGCGGCAGCTTTTCGTAGGCCGGATAGGTGAAACGGGAACGGATGTCCTCGATCACGGAATCATCGATCGCCAGTGCGCTGTCGCGCATCTGCAGCCATTCTTCCTCGACTTCGGCGGCGAATTTCTCGATGCCGAGTTCGTGCACCAGGATCTTGATGCGCGCTTTGTAGATGTTGTCGCGGCGGCCGTACTGGTTGTAGACGCGCAGGATCGCCTCGACATAGCTCAGCAGGTCGTGGCCGTGCACGAACGGTTTTATCGTTTTGCCGATGAAGGGGGTACGGCCGAGGCCGCCGCCGACCAGCACCTCAAAGCCGGTTTCACCGACTGCGTTCTTGTAAAGTCTGAGGCCGATATCGTGCACCTTGATCGCCGCGCGGTCGTGATCGGACGCAGTGATCGCGAATTTGAACTTGCGCGGCAGGAAGGAGAATTCCGGATGCAGCGTGGTGTACTGCCGTAGCAATTCGGACCAGATGCGCGGGTCTTCGATTTCGCCGGGGACCACGCCGGCCCACTGGTCCGAGGTGACGTTGCGGGTGTTGTTGCCCGAGGTCTGCATGGCGTGAATGCCGACCTCGGCGAGATCGGCCAGCGCATCCGGCAGTTCGGCGAGCTTGATCCAGTTGAACTGGATGTTCTGCCGGGTGGTGAAATGGCCGTAACCGCGATCATACTTGCGCGCGACATGCGCCAGCGCCCGCAACTGCTGCGACGACAGCGTGCCGTAGGGGATAGCCACGCGGAACATGTAGGCGTGCAGTTGCAGGTAGACGCCGTTCTGCAACCGCAGCATCTTGAATTCGTCTTCGGTGAGTTCGCCGGATAGCCGGCGCTTCACCTGATCGCGAAACTCTTCAACGCGTTCGTTGATGATGGTGCGATCGAGTTCGTCATATGCGTACATGGATAAAGCCTTATGCCGGAACCGGAAGCTCGATGGTGACGCCTTCCGACCGGATGTGTTCGCGCAGATTGCCGCCCTTGATCGCGCCGCCGTCCCGGACCTCGACCGGCGCGACATAGGCGCCGATCGCGCCGACGTCGTCGGCAATCGATTCCGTCAGCAACGCCCGCGCATCTTCAGAGGTACGTACGATCGCGGCGTCGGCAATATCCGCTGACCAGTCATGTCTGGAGGTGCGGTAGATCACCACGCCGTCCCAGGTGCGGTTGGCGGTCACCATCGACGGTCCGGTGATTCTGATCTTCTTCTGTTCCAGCGGAGAGGTCATGCGGCGGGTTCCAGCAGTTTGGAGAGCACTCGATTGAGATTGGCCTCGCGCCATGGCGCGGAATGCGCGACGACGTCGCCGATGATGAGAATGGCCGGGCCGCCGTCGATCTTCTCGACCAGGCTGGGCAGATCCTGCAACGTTCCGACGGCGGCTTGTGCATCCGGCCGCGTTACCCGCGCGAACACACCGACCGGGGTTTGCGGCGAACGGCCGGCGGCCAGCAGGCCCGCGCGAACCGAAGGCGCCGCGGTCATTCCCATATAGACGACGACCGTCATCTTCGCGTCGGTCAGAGCCGACCAATCGACGGTTTCGGCATCCCTGGCCTTGTGCGCAGTGAGAAACGTTATGCGCAGCGCCTCGTGCCGGAAAGTCAGCGGCACTTCGAATTGCGCGGCGGCGCCGAGCCCTGCGGTAATTCCCGGCACCACCGAATAGGCGACGCCGGCCGCGCGCAGCGCTTCGACCTCCTCGCCGCCGCGGCCAAAGACGAAGCCATCGCCGCCCTTGAGGCGTACCGCGCGCTGGCCCGATTTCGCGGACTCGATCAACAATGTGTTGATGGCGTCCTGGCCGATGCCGGGTTTGCCGACCCGGCGGCCGACCGGCACGCGCGACGCGTCACGGCGCACCCGGTCGAGAATCTCCGGTGAGACCAGTTCGTCGTAAAATACCACGTCGGCGTCCTGCAGCGCGCGCAACGCCTTGATGGTCAGCAGATCCGGGTCGCCGGGGCCGGCGCCGACCAGCGTCACCCTGCCCTCGGCTTTTCCAGACGCGAGCGCACCGGCAAAAGCGGATGCGTCGGCAATACCGTTTAGCGCGGCTTCAGCCTCATCCTTGCGGCCGGCCAGCACCAGCGCACCGATCGGGCCATCGACCACGCGTTCCCAGAAGCGGCGGCGCAGCGCGAATTCGGGAATGCGGCCATGGATGGTTTTGCGCCAGCGGCCGATGAAGCTGGCGAGATCACCGATTCGGGCGGGCAGCACCGCTTCGATGCGCTCGCGCACGCGGCGCGCCACCACGGGCGAGGTGCCGCCGGTGCCCACCGCCACGACGACGTCGCCGCGATCGACGATGGCGGGAAAAATGAAAGTCGAATGGGCGAGGTCGTCCATCACATTGACGGGAAGACCGACCGCTTTGGCGCGCGCCGACATCGCAACCCCGATGTCGCCGGCGCCCGCGCACAGGATGGCAATCACGCCGTTCAGATCCGAGGTCAGCGGATCGCCATGCGCCAACTCGATCCGCGCCGCATCATCCGCGGCAAGCCCGCCCACATCATGATGACCGTCGGTCGCGAAGTAGCGGATGCGCGCACCCGCCGCTGCCAGCAGGCGCAATTTCGCTCGGGCCAGATCGCCGGCGCCAACAAGCAGCACCGCTCCGGTTTGCAGGTCGAGAAACACTGGCAGGAATCGCATGCGACACTCGCTGCCCCAATTTGCGGGGTTGACTAGAATTATTTTCTATATATGTCTCGTTCAATGCCCGCAAAGAGAAAATTTTTACTTCTCTATTGCAGTGCAACTATAGAATTTTCGCCTCCAGAGGCCAAGGGGCAGAGATGCATCTTCTCGACCACGAATCCACCATCGCCCGGCCGCGTCGCGTCGACCCGCCAAAGGGATCTTCGGCGATACCTATGCCGTCCCAAATTTTGCCCGAGGGACGCCTGCCTCCGCCCACCATGGACCACCTCGACGCGCTCGAGGCGCAGAGCATCTACATTTTCCGGGAGGCCTTCGCACGGCTGAAGAAGCTGGCGCTGCTGTGGTCGCTCGGCAAGGATTCCAACGTCATGATCTGGCTGGCGCGCAAGGCCTTCTTCGGCCGCGTGCCGTTCCCTGCGCTGCATGTCGATACCGGCAAGAAATTTGCCGAGATGTACGCGTTTCGCGATCGCTACGGCAAGGAATGGGAACTCGATCTGAAGATCGAACCCTGCCCGCCGCTGGAAACCATCGACCCGACCCTGCCGCCCGCGGCACGATCCGCCGCGCGCAAGACCGAGGGGTTAAAACTCGCGCTCGCCAAATATGGCTTTGACGGATTGATCGCCGGCATCCGCCGCGACGAAGAAGCCACCCGCGCCAAGGAGCGGGTGTTCTCGCCGCGCGGCACCGAAGGCGGGTGGGACGTGCGCGATCAGCCGCCGGAATTCTGGGACCAGTTCAACGCCTCGCCGCCGCCGGGCGCGCATTTGCGCATTCACCCGATCCTGCATTGGACCGAGGCCGATATCTGGGCCTACACAAAGCGCGAGAACATTCCGATCATCCCGCTGTATCTGGCCAAGGACGGCAAGCGCTACCGCTCGCTGGGCGATCAGGACATCACCAACCCCGTGGTTTCGACCGCCTCGAATATCGAGGAAATCCTGATCGAACTCGACGGCACAAGGGTGCCGGAACGGGCGGGCCGCGCGCTGGATCATGAAACCGAAGACGCCTTCGAGCGGCTGCGCGTCGCCGGCTACCTCTGAGCGGATATCGAGTTGAGCGCTTCCATGAACATGGTCCTCCCTACCGCGACACTGGCCACGCCGAACGGCACCACGCGCCCACAGGTCCGCATCGTCATCGTCGGCCATGTCGATCACGGCAAGTCGACCCTGGTGGGAAGGCTGCTGCACGAGACCGGCAGCCTGCCCGAGGGCAAGTTGGAAATGCTGAAGGCGGTCAGCGCCCGGCGTGGCATGCCGTTCGAATGGTCGTTCCTGCTGGATGCGCTGCAGACCGAGCGCGACCAGGGCATCACCATCGACACCACCCAGATCAGCTTCCGCACCCGCTCGCGCGACGTGGTGCTGATCGACGCGCCCGGCCACGCCGAATTTTTGCGCAACATGATCACCGGCGCCGCGCAGGCGGACGGCGCGGTCCTGATCATCGACGCGCTGGAAGGTGTGCGCGACCAGACCCGGCGCCACGGCTATCTCCTGCATCTTCTCGGCGTCAAACAGGTCGCAATTGTCGTCAACAAGATGGACCGGGTCGATTTCAGCGCCGTCAGGTTCAAGGCGATCAGCGACGAGATTTCTGCGCATCTGATCGGCCTCGGCGTGACGCCGTCGGCGGTGATTCCGATTTCAGCGCGCGACGGCGACGGCGTTGCCGAGCGCACGGCGCGGATCGAATGGTATGACGGGCCCACCGTGGTCGAGGCGCTGGATGCGCTCGAACCGGCACGACCGCTGGAAACGCTGGCGCTGCGGCTGCCGGTGCAGGCGATCTACAAGTTCGACGACCGCCGCATTGTCGCGGGCCGCATCGAATCCGGCAGCCTTGCCAGCGGCGACGAGATCGTCATCATGCCCGCCGGCAAGATCGCCAGAATTCGCAGCGTCGAGAGCTGGCCGGCGACGCCGGTGCAGCGAAGCCAGGGCGCCGGGCGCTCGGTCGGCATCACGCTCGACCGCGAACTGTTCCTCGAACGCGGCGACGTCATCGCCCATGTCGGAAGCGCGCCGCGCGATACCCGCCGGATTCGCGCGCGGATTTTCTGGCTGCACGACAAACCGCTGGTGACGGGCGCCTCGATTCTGGTCCGGCTCGGCACGCGGGAAACCCGTGCCACCGTGGTCGCGATCGAGAAGGCGGTCGATCCCGGCGAACTCGCGAGCGTCGTAACAAAAGCGATCGCGCGCAATCACGTCGGCGAGATCGACATTTCATTGGCGCAGCCGATCGCCGCCGATCCCACCACCGACAATCCGCGTACCGGGCGCCTCGTGATCGAGGTCAACGGCCGCATTGCCGGCGGCGGCCTGGTACTGTCGGTCGCGTCAGGTCAGCGTGCCATTCCGGTCGATATCGTGCCGGTGGAATCCGCGTTGCGGCCCGACGAACGCTCGGCGCGCTACCGTCATCACGGCGCGGTGGTCTGGCTGACAGGACTGCCGGGCTCCGGCAAATCGACGCTGGCGCGCGCGCTGGAACGCCGGCTGTTCGGCGCCGGCGGCTCGCCGGTGCTGCTGGACGGCGATACGTTGCGCGCCGGACTCAACAGCGATCTCGGTTTCTCCGCAACCGATCGCAGCGAGAACATTCGCCGGCTCGCCGAAGTCGCGGTTCATCTGGCGCGCAACGGCCACATCGCCATCGTCGCCGCGGTCTCGCCGGCGCGCGAAGACCGTGCCGCGGCGCGCCGCATCGCCGACACCGCGTTCCGCGAGATCTACGTCGCGACCCCGGTTGACGTGTGCGAGAGCCGCGATCCCAAGGGGCACTACGCCAAGGCGCGGGCCGGCGCCCTGCATGGCTTCACCGGCACCGGCAACGACTACCAGCCGCCGACCGGCTGCGAGCTGATCATCGACACCTCGACGCGCCCGGTTCCCGAGGCCATCGACGAGATCGAGCGGATGCTGGGAAAAACGGGCATTCTGTTCGACGAACCGGTCGATCTCGCCGCCAATATCTGAGACTTTCGAAGGCCCCTTTGAGGCCTTCTCATCGACACGGCTTATGGCTAAAAGGGCCTCGAAAACTGCCCTTTGGCGTGATTTTTGCTGTGTTCGGCCCTGAAGACAGCCTGTAAACCGCCGTTTCCCGCCGAGAAAGCCCGTCATGAATCGTATCGATGCCCATGGACTGAAAATCGCCCCCGTTTTGTTCGATTTCATCGCCACGGAGGCGACCCCCAAGACCGGGATTTCGCCGGACGCGTTCTGGGCCGGGCTTGCGGCCATCATCCAAAGCCTCGCGCCGAAAAACCGGGAACTGCTCGCCTTCCGTGACGCCCTGCAGACGAAAATCGACGGCTGGCACCGCGCCAACAAGGGCAAGCCGTTCGACATGAACTCGTACACAGCGTTCCTGAAGGAGATCGGCTATCTGCTGCCGGAGCCTGCGACCCATCAGGTCGAAACCGCCAACGTCGACGAAGAGATCGGAAAAATCTGCGGGCCGCAGCTGGTGGTGCCGCTCACCAACGCACGCTACGCCCTGAACGCCGCCAATGCGCGCTGGGGCAGCCTGTACGATGCCTTCTACGGCACCGACGCGATCCCGCACGATCCGAGCGAAGGCGGCAAGGGCTACAACAAGGCGCGCGGCGACAAGGTCATCGCGAAGGCCAAGGCCTTTCTCGATGCCGCCGTGCCGCTGGCGACCGGAAGCCACACCGATGTGACCGCCTACAGCGTCATCGCAGGCCAGCTCGCGGTCAAACTGAAGAGCGGCAATGCCACCGCGCTGAAGACCAGCACCCAGTTCGCCGGCTACCTGGGCGACGATGCATCGCCGACCGCGATCCTGCTGGTCAACAATGGCATGCATATCGAGATCAAGATCGACCGCGGCCACCTGATCGGCAAGGACGATCCGGCCGGCGTCGCCGACATGATGCTGGAATCGGCGGTTTCCACCATCCTCGACATGGAGGACAGCGTCGCCGCTGTTGATGCCGAGGACAAGGTGCTGGTCTATCGCAACACGCTCGGCCTGATGGACGGTACGCTCTCGGCCGACTTCGAGAAGGGCGGCAAGACGCTGAAGCGCGCGCTCAATCACGACCGCGTCTACACCACGGCGGACGGCAAGCAACTCACGCTGCACGGCCGCAGCCTGCTGTTGATGCGCAATGTCGGCCACCACATGTTCACCGACGCGGTGCTCGACGCTTCGGGCGCCGAAATTCCGGAAGGCATTCTGGATGCCGCCGTCACCGGCCTGCTCGCGATCCACGATCTCAAGGGCAAGTCGAAGACGAAGAACAGCCGCACCGGCTCGGTCTACATCGTCAAGCCGAAGATGCACGGCCCCGACGAGGTGGCGTTGACCTGCGAGCTGTTCGGCCAGGTCGAGAAGATGCTCGGCTTGCCGGAAAACACCATGAAGGTCGGCATCATGGACGAGGAGCGCCGCACCACGGTCAACCTCAAGGCCTGCATCCAGAACGCCTCGAAGCGAATCTGCTTCATCAACACCGGCTTCCTCGATCGCACCGGCGACGAGATCCATACCTCGATGGAAGCCGGCCCGATGATCCGCAAGAACGACATGAAGGCGGAGCCCTGGATCAAGGCCTATGAGGACTGGAATGTCGACAACGGCCTGATCGACGGCCTGCCCGGCCATGCCCAGATCGGCAAGGGCATGTGGGCGGCGCCGGACAAGATGGCGGACATGCTGACGCAGAAAATAGGCCATCCGCAGGCCGGCGCCACCACCGCCTGGGTGCCGTCGCCGACCGCCGCCACGCTGCATGCGCTGCACTATCACCAGGTCAACGTGCAGGCGCGCCAGCAGGAATTGAGCAAGGGCGGCCCGCGCGCCAAGCTGTCCGACATTCTCACCATCCCGGTGTCGCAATCGAACTGGGCGCCCGACGACGTCAAGCAGGAGATCGACAACAACTGCCAGGGCATTTTGGGCTATGTCGTGCGCTGGATCGATCAGGGCGTCGGCTGCTCCAAGGTGCCTGACATTCACGACGTCGGCCTGATGGAAGACCGCGCCACGTTGCGGATCTCGAGCCAGCATCTGGCCAACTGGCTGCACCAAGGCGTCATCACCAAAGAACAGGTGATGGAATCGCTGAAGCGGATGGCGGTCGTGGTGGATGGACAGAACAAGGGCGATGCCGAGTATCGGCCGATGGCGCCCGGTTTCGACGGCGTCGCCTTCAAGGCCGCCTGCGATCTCGTCTTCAAGGGCCGC
>JBBQUA010000186.1:0-10889 GCA_038212905.1 Hyphomicrobiales bacterium | reverse complement strand
AGCTACGGTTACGATCCGGTCACCGGCATGCACGAGGGCAAGGTGACCCTGTGCCAGATTCAATCGGCGTGAGGGGAGAATAGATCATGGCTCGCGTCAAATTCCTGTGTGATGCCGACCGTTGCATCGAGTGCAACGCCTGCGTGACCGCCTGCAAGAACGAACATGAAGTGCCGTGGGGCATCAATCGCCGCCGCGTCGTCACCATCAATGACGGCAAGCCCGGCGAACGCTCGGTATCGATGGCCTGCATGCATTGCACCGATGCGCCCTGCGCCGCGGTCTGTCCGGTGTCGTGCTTCTACACCACCGCCGACGGCGTGGTGCTGCACTCCAAGGACCTCTGCATCGGCTGCGGCTACTGCTTCTACGCCTGCCCGTTCGGCGCGCCGCAATATCCGAAGGTCGGAAACTTCGGCTCGCGCGGCAAGATGGACAAGTGCACCTATTGCGCCGGCGGTCCGGAGGCGGACAACACGCCGGCCGAATACGCCAAATACGGCCAGAACCGTCTGGCCGAGGGCAAGCTGCCGATTTGCGCCGAGATGTGCTCGACCAAATCGCTGCTCGCCGGCGACGGCGCGATCATCGCCGAAATCTACAAGGAGCGCGTGATGAAGCGCGGTTACGGTTCGGGCATGTGGGGCTGGAAAACCGCCTACAGCGATTCACCGACCGGCTGATGCAAATGGCGCCGCCCTCGCGGCGGCGCTGGCGTAACCAGGACACCGGTCTCAAGGCACCGATCTCAGGACATCGAAAGGGCGTTGTGCAAATGCCAGGCTCACTTTCAACTCTCAAAGCGTTCTGCGCCGCATTGGCGCTGCTGTTCGTGGTCGCCCATCCGGCGGCGGCGCAGCTTTCCTTCAACCCCACCGCCCAAGCCGTGCAGGAAGACAAGCTGCTGAACGCGCTGAAGGAGGGCGACAAGATCACCGGCCGTATCACCATCCCGGACACGATGGCCTCCAGCCTGATTCAGCCCGCCGGCCGCGACTGGCGCGTCTTCCAGCGCAGCACGCTGCCGATCATCGGCGGCGTCGCCATCCTGGGGATGCTGGCCTTGCTCGCCATCTTCCTGATGGTACGCGGACGTATCCGGGTCGAGCACGGTTTCTCAGGCCGGAAAATCCTGCGTTTCGCCGCGTTCGAGCGCTTCACCCACTGGCTGACGGCAAGCTGCTTCATCGTGCTGGCGCTGTCCGGCCTCAACATCTCGTTCGGCCGGATCCTCATCCTGCCGCTGTTCGGCGCGGAAGCCTTTGCGACCATGTCGGGCTACGCCAAATACGCCCATGACTATCTGGCGTTTCCGTTCATGGTCGGCCTCGTGATCATGCTGCTGATCTGGATCAAGGATAACATTCCCGGCAAACTCGATCTGGAATGGATCAAGCAAGGCGGCGGCCTGCTGTCCAACGGACAACATCCGCCCGCCAAGCGCTTCAACGCCGGCCAGAAGGGCATTTTCTGGATCGTGATCATCGGCGGCGCGCTGATGTCGGTGTCCGGCTGGTACCTGCTATTCCCCTACGTTCCGGCCAATGTGACGACGCTGCAGTTCTGGACCGTGATCCATGCCGTGATCGCCATGCTGTTTATCGCCGCCATGCTGGCGCACATCTATATCGGCTCGGTCGGCATGGAGGGCGCGTTCGATGCCATGGGCACCGGCGAGGTCGATCTGAACTGGGCCAAGGAGCATCACGCGCTCTGGGTTGAGGAAGAGCAGGCCAAGGGCCAGGCCGCATCGGGAACCACCCCGCGAGCCATGCCGGCCGAATAATCGGCCGGCTTAAATTCAATCTTTTGGGGTAGTGTCATGAAAGTCTTTCTTGCGGCCCTGGTGTTCGCGGCCGTCGTTGCCGTCGGCACCGCGATATTCCTCGGCGGAATCCAGCAGCCGGTTTCTTCCGCTTTCACCACCAGCGGCGCCAGGGTCGGCGATCCCGGCAACAACCTGATGGTGCCGGGCTGATTGCGGCGTCGGGTTCACCCGCCGTTTCCCCTGCCTGGCCGGTCGAGATCCGGCTTACCAAGGATCGCCGAACGCTGCATGTCAGCTTTGACGACGACCGGGTGTTCGACCTCTCCTCCGAATTGCTCCGCGTCACCAGCCCGTCGGCCGAAGTGCAGGGTCATTCCGAAGCGGAACGCAAAACCGTTGGCGGCAAGCGCAACGTGACCATCCTCTCGGTCGATCCCGTCGGCAATTACGCTGTTCGCCTCGGGTTCGACGATATGCACGCCACCGGCATCTATTCCTGGGCGTTTCTGCGCGATCTCGGCGTCAACGCCGAGCGCCGGTTTCAGGACTATCTCGACGATCTCGGCGCCAAGGGCCTTGATCGTGACAAGCCCGGCATCCGCTGACGCGCAGCCCGGGCATGCGCTAAGGCGCAGCCGGGGCATGCGCTAACGGGAACCTGAAGAGCGGCCCCTTGACGACGGCACGAACCGACGAAACGATCGCTGGCAATGTCAAAGCTCGGCCCCAACCGTTTCGTATTCCTGACCTGTGCCGCCGTGCTGAGCATTTTGCCGGTGGCCCTGAGCCCCGCCTCGGCGCAGTTGCGCGGCCATGGCGGGCCGGTGCGGGCGCTGGCGATTTCGCAGGACGGGCAGACCGCGCTGACCGGCAGTTTTGATTCGACCGCGATCCGCTGGTCGCTGACGCGCAATGCCGCCGAACAGGTGCTGCGTTTTCATGCCGACGCCGTCAACGCGGTGGTGCTGCTGCGGGATGGGCGCGCGGCGACCGCGGGCGCCGACGGGCGCATTGCGATCTGGACGGCCGGCAAGTCGGAACCCGATGCCGTGCTGGAAGGCCATGAGGCGCCGATCGCGGCGCTCGCGGTCTCGCCCGACGGCGCCACGCTGGCCTCGGCGTCATGGGATCGAACCGTGCGGCTGTGGCCGCTCGCGGGCGGTGCAGCGCGCGCGCTCGAAGGGCACACCCAGAACGTCAACGGCGTGGCCTTTTCACCCGACGGCCGCACGCTGGTCAGCGTCGGCTACGATCTGAGCGTGCGGATCTGGCCGCTGTCGGGCCCGTCATCCCCGACCGTCGTGACGATACCGAGCCCGCTCAACGCCGTCGCGATCGGCGGCAACGGCGAGATCGCGGCCGGCGGCGCCGACGGCAGGATCTATTTCCTGACCGGCAATGGCGCGCGCTCCGGCGACGTCGCCGCCGGGCCGCGGCCAGTGATCTCGCTGGCGATCTCGCCGGATGGCGCCCTGTTGGCTGCCGCCGGCATCGGCGGCTCGGTGGCCGTGATCGATCGCAAGGCGCGTGATCTGGCGCGCACGCTGGTCGGCCCCGGGCTGCCGGTATGGTCGGTGGCGTTCATGCCGGACAGCCGCACGCTGCTCACCGGCGGCGCCGACAGCATCATCCGGCGCTGGAATGCGGTGACCGGCGAGCCCGTCGACGCGCTGCTGCTGGAAACCGCCGCAGATCCGCTAGCCGCCTATGCCGGCGACCGCGGCGCGGAAGTCTATCGCGCCTGCGTCGCCTGCCACACCCTCAGGCCCGATCAGGCCAACCGGGCCGGGCCGACACTGGCCGGCATTTTCGGCCGCCGCATCGCCACCGCGCCGGGCTATCGTTTCTCCGAGTCCCTCAAACGCCTCGACATCGTCTGGACGCCGGAGACGGTCTCGAAATTGTTCGAAGTCGGGCCCGCGACCTATACGCCGGGCACCAAAATGCCCGAGCAGCGCATCGGCTCGGAAGCCGACCGCGCCGCGCTGGTGAAATTTCTGGAGCGCGCGACGAAGGAAAGATGATTGCAGTGGGCGTCGGGATCGTGACTGAGGCATTTGCTCGATGCATCAGCGGCGACGGTGAGCCCCCTCTCCCCCCTTGTGGGAGAGGTGGTACGGAGCAAATCGCAAAAGCCTGACCTACTTACTTTCCCGTCTCGAACGAACACTGAGCGCCGCCGCCGGCTTTCTGGTGGACCTCCTTCGGATTGATGGTGCAGTCGAGCTTCGAAAAACTTTCGATGTTCGAACCGGCCGCACCTTCCGCCACGACGCCTGCGGTCGCGGCGGTGGCATAGAGTTCGTTGGCGTCGCGACCCTTCACGGTCTTTTTGCTGATCTTGAAGGTCAAATCGCAGGAGCGCGCCGCGATATCGACATTGCTGGTCCGGCACACAATGCTATCGGCGATGACGGAAAACCGAGTCTTGGCCGAAATGAAGAAAACGCTGCCGCCCGCGAACAACCGCGCGATGATCTTCTTGTCGTAGGCCGGCAGGTGCGGCGAGTGCTGAGCCACCACCGCGGCCAGCGCCAGCGCGGTGGGCCCGGTGAGGGTGACGGGAGCCGCCGATGCATGCGACGCCGCGGCGCAGAACAGGAGAAATGCGGGCGCTGCCAGCTTCCGCGTCAGTGAATACTTCATGTTTGCCTTCTCGATGCCTCGTACCGTCCGCAATGCGCGCCGATCGCAGGCACTATACCCCGCGATCCAACCAAGCGACAGGATGCGCATGTAACGCTTTGGGGAACGAACGCCTGTCGGAATCATATCCCCGCGCCGGCATCGATCAATATTGATCGCCGCTTTTCAGGCGGTTTGGCGGCATGGCTGGCTTGCGGATCGCGTTGAACGGCATCGAAAATTCGATGGATCGCGCGGTATGGGTCCCGGCTCAAGGCCGGGACGAGCAGACATTTACGCCCCGACCATCACATCGATCGCGCCCTTCACGATCGCTTCGAGTTGCTTGCGCGGCATCCGCGCCCGGGCGCGGATCGCGATGGTGTGGATGATCGAGGATGCCAGTTGCGCCAGCACCACCGGGTCGGCCGCTGGCGGCAGTTCGCCCTTCTCCCGGGCCATGCTGAAGCAGGCCGCGAACGCCTTGTCGAGTTCGGAAAACCCCTCCAGCACCATGGCGCGGATCTCGGGATCGGCCACCGCCTCCGACGCCGCCGTCATCACCGTGAAGCAGCCACGCGGCCCGGCGTCGCCGGACAGATAGATGTCGAGCGCCACTGCGAAGATCCGCTCCAACCGTTTGCGGATCGGCAATTCATCCCTGAAAATATCGATCATGGCGGCGCGGGCGTCAGCGCGGTAGCGCTGGTAGCTCTTGATGTAGAGCTCGCGCTTGTCGCCGAACGCGCCATAGAGGCTGGGCCGATTCATGCCGGTGGCGGCACTGAGATCGTCGAGCGAGGTGGCGGCGAAACCATCCCTTCGGAACAGGTCGAGCGCCTTGCCGAGCGCGATCTCGGGCTGGTAGGCGCGCGGCCGGCCGCGGCGTTTCGGCTCGGCCGCCTCGGACGTTGTCAAGACGGATTTGGCCGAAGCGGCCGGCTTCCCTTTTTTTTGTACCATCTCGCAAATAATTCCTTGACCCGATTTATATTATGCGGAACAGTATAAAAATCAACCCCGGTTGGAAAACCCGAACCGCACGCCAAGGAGGCATCCATGGACCTTTATTTCTCACCGCTCGCCTGTTCGCTGGCGACCCGCATCGCGCTGTATGAAGCCGGCGCCGAGGCCCATTATCTAGAGGTCGATCCGAAGACCAAGGTGATCCAGAACGACGGTTCCGATTTCAGGGCGGTCAACCCGCTCGGGCTGGTGCCGACGCTGCGCACCGACGACGGGCTGATCCTGACCGAGAACGCGGCGATCCTGCAATATGTCGCCGATCGCTTTCCGCAGGCCGGCATTGCCTCAGGTCCCGGCATCGACCGCAGCCTGCTGCATCAATGGCTCTGCTTCATCGGCACCGAACTGCACAAGGGATTGTTCGTGCCGATGCTCGACACGAAGGCGCCGCCGGAAGTGAAGACCTACACGCTCGGCAAGGGCCTGTCGCGGCTCGACTATCTCGATGGCTTCCTCGCGGGCCGCGAGTTCCTGCTCGATCATTTCAGCGTCGCCGACGCCTACCTCGTCACCATCATCAACTGGACCATGGCGACGCCGCCGATCGAGCTGGCGAAATGGCCCAATGTGAAAACCTATTACGAAAGACTGCGCGCGCGGCCCAGCATCGCCAGGGCTGTGACCGAGGAGTTCACGCTGTACCAGGCCGAACTCGCCCGGCACAAGGCGGCGGCGTAAGACACAAACTCCGCTGTCGTCCCTGCGAACGCAGGGACCCATACTCAGCGGCGGTTGTGAGTTAAGGTAGTCGTCAAATACCTTGCTTGAATCGATGGGTCACGGCGTATGGGTCCCCGCGTGCGCGGGGACGACGGCGTGTGATTTACTTGTGTCAGGCTGGTTTTGCCAGCAGCCGCGTCGTCATGTCCGCCATCGCCTGTCCGAACACGCTGCAATCGTCCAGCGCCCGCGCCAGCACCAGCGCACCCTGAATGGTGACCAGCGCATCCGTCGATCGCCGCCGCGCCACGCGGGCACTCAGGCCGGAACGCCGGAGCGTCAGCGCCAGCGCATCGTTCCAGCGCTTGAAATAGTCCTGCACCTGCACGGCAAACGTGTCCCGCGATGCCCCCAGTGCGATGACGCCGACCAGGCACATGCGATGACCGGAGTGAAAATAGCTGTCGACCGCGCCGACCATGGTGGCAACGGCGCGGGCGGGATCGTCGGACTGGCGCAACGGGACAAAAATATGGACCTCGAACCAGCCGTCGATCTCGGCCAGCACGTCGGCGGCCATCTGCGCTTTGCCGCCCGGAAAGCAATGATAGAGGCTGCCCTTGCCGAGGCCGGTGGCCTGGCTGATCAAAGCCAGCGTGGCGCCTTCATAACCGTGAGCGCGAAACACCTCGGCCAGCCGCGGCAAGAGATCGGCGCGGTCGGAAATGGGATTTGCCATCGGCCTCGTCAGAACGGATTCTCGCTCAATCCCGCGACGTCGGCCGGGCGCGGTCCTGGCGCAGCCCAGCGAAAGCGCCGGTCTTTTTCCGCGATCGGATGATCGTTGATGCTGGCCTCACGCCGCCGCATCAGGCCGCCCTCGTCGAACTCCCATTGCTCGTTGCCGTAGGAGCGGTGCCACTGCCCGGCAGCATCATGCCATTCGTACTGGAAGCGCACCGCGATGCGATTCTGATCGAACCCCCAGAGGTCCTTGATCAGGCGATACTCCTGCTCCTTCGCCCATTTGCGCGTCAGAAACGCGACGATCTCGGCGCGGCCCTGAAAGAACTCGGCGCGATTGCGCCACGCGCTGTCCTCGGTATAGGCCAGCGCCACGCGCTCGGGATCGCGCGAATTCCAGGCATCCTCGGCCATCCGGGCCTTCTGGGCGGCGGTCTGGCGCGTGAACGGTGGCAATGGCGGACGCGACATCGGGGCAATCTCCGGCTTTTGAACGTTGCCCGAGATTGTACCGATCGGTACAGCAAGTCAAGTTTTGGAGTCAAGTTTGGATGGAAGTCATCCCTCGATCAGATCCGCCTTCATCAGGGTGCGCAGCGATTTCGGGATCGGCCGCGCCCGCCCCTCGCTGATGAAGGCGACGCGCACCACGGCCTTGACCAGCACGTTACAGCCGCACCGTACCTCCTGCGCCAGCGTGATCGAGGCCCCCTTCACTTGTAACGGCCAGGTCACGATTTCGAGCACGTCATCCATCCGCGCCGGCCTGAGGTAATCGATCTGCATCGAGCGCACCACGAAGGCGAAGCCCGGCGTCTCCGCCTGCGCTTCCGCGTACAGCGCGTGCTGCTCGGCGCCCATCAGCCGCAGATGATTGGTGCGACCGCGCTCCATGAAGCGCAAATAACTGGCGTGGTAGACGATGCCGGAAAAATCGGTGTCTTCGTAGTAGACACGGACCTGCATGTGATGGCGGCCGTCGCGGATCGCGCCGTCGAGGGAGGATGTCATTTCGACATCTCCTGCGCGATATCCCTCCGGCTATCGACGACGCGAACGATCACGATGCGGTCCGCTTCGACAACGTAAAAGGCAATATAGCCATCCATCAAAAGGCCCCGCAACGACGCGCCCAATTCACTTCGATCTGGACCGAGAAAGGGGAATTCGCACAGTTCATCGAATCGCTCCGAGAATCGAACCAGCGTTCGATCGGCCGCGACCGGACTGCGCTCGGCGAGATAGGAACAAATACCGAAAATGTCCGAACGGGCGCGCAGCGAAACAACGACCCTCACGATCGGCCCTATCGTTGTCTGTGCGCGCGCGCCTGCTTGAGAAAGTCTTCAAGATCCCAAGGCACGACGCGACCTGCTTCCACGTCGGCCATTCCTTCATCAATGGCATCCTTTAGGGCTCGAAATTTCTTCGCTTGGGACAGAAGATAAGCGGCCGCTGGCTCCCGCATTTCCTCAGGCAGCAATTCAAGGGCTTCGGCGGCTTTTTCGGAGGCTGAACTCATGGCGGCGTCATCGTTGAGAGCGCCGCCGCAAGGGAGCCTTGGCGTCTGGTTGTGTACCACCGAGACGGGCAAGCCGGCGTCTAGCCTCACGCTCAACAAACGCCTTCAACGCCCCTTCGACCACGGCAGATTTCTCGGTGACGCCCGCGTATTCCCGTGCTTTTGCGAGCAATTCGTCATCGATCACGATCGCTGTTCTCATCAGGATAACTCCAAGCATTAAATATAGCATCGTTGGATGAGCAATTCCATGCCTGCATAGCCGAACGGGGTAGCTTCCTCGCTGCACCGCAGACGCCGTGTCGACTGAATTATGACACGACCGCCGCTGCCGTCCCGCCCAAGGTCACCAGCACGATTTCCGGCGGGACACCGATGCGGAACGGCATGATGCTGCAGCCGAGGCCGCCGGAGACGACGACGTCGCAATTCATGCGGATGTGGCCATAGGCCAGCTTCTTTCCGGACACTGCTACCGGTGTCCAGCCGAGCAGGCGAACCTGGCCGCCATGGGTATGGCCGGAGAGCTGCAGTGCGACCCGTGCGGGCACCCGCGCCGCGACGTCGGGCTCGTGCGCCAGCAGAACGACAGGGGCATCGTCGGTCACTTTCGCCAGCGTGGCGCCGAGATCGTCGACGCCGATGCGCCGGCCCGGCCGGAACCGGCGCGCCGGCATATAGGCCAGTTGATCGCCGAGCCCCGCGAGCCAGAACGGACGGCCGGCCTTGGTCAGCCGCACCACATCGTTTTCGTAAACCGGAATGCCCGATGCTTCGAGCGCGCGCCGCGCGATCGTGGTTCCCTGCCCGTCGCGCTGCACCGCCTTGTCTTCCCAGTAATCGTGATTGCCGAGCACCGCATGGACGCCGAGAGGGGCACGCAACCCGGCAAGCACGCCCGCCCATTCGCGGCAGGGAATGAACCGCGTCACCTTGCGATGCCCGGCGACGTAGTCGCCCAGCAGCACGGTGATATCCGGATTGAGCGCATTGGTGCGCGCGACGATCGAGCCGATGCGGTCGAGCGACATCCAGGGGTCGCAGGCGTGCAGGTCGGCGATGACGGCGATCCTGAGCTTGAAACCGGCCGGCCATTGCGGCGGCTGGATGTTGTAGCGCGTGACGCCAAGCCGCAGCGCGGGCTCACCGAATCCGTAGGCGACCGTGGAGATGCCGGTGGCGCCGAGGCCGCCGGCCAATTGAAGGAAATGACGACGTGAAATCATGAGGGCTCACCGTGATGCAGCCTCATGCTGATCGCGCATTACAGCCGAATTCGGGTGGGTATGTGCAGATTGTCAGCAGGGCCGCCTCAGTCGTCGCTGTCGGAACCACCGAACAGTCCGAACTGCGACGGATCGCGCGCCGGCTCGGCGAGGCCGAGATGCTTGAATGCATGCGTGGTCAACAGCCGCCCGCGCGGGGTGCGCTGCAGATAGCCGCACTGGATCAGGAACGGCTCGATGATATCCTCGATGGCGTCGCGCGGCTCCGACAGCGCCGCCGCCATGGTTTCGACGCCGACCGGGCCGCCGCCGTAATTCATCGCGATGGTGGTGAGATAGCGGCGGTCCATGGCGTCGAGGCCGGCGGCATCGACTTCCAGCGCACTCAGCGCGTGATCGGCGATCTTGCGGTCGATCGATAAGGCATCGGCGGCGGAGGCGAAATCGCGCACCCGCCGCAGCAGCCGCCCGGCGATCCGCGGGGTGCCGCGGGCGCGTCGCGCGATCTCGTTGGAGCCATCAGGCGTCATGCCGATGTTGAGCACGCGGGCGCCGCGGGTGACGATCTTTTCCAGCTCTTCCACGGTGTAGAAATTCAGTCGCACCGGAATGCCGAAGCGGTCGCGCAGCGGATTGGTCAGCAGGCCCGCGCGCGTGGTGGCGCCGACCAGGGTAAACTTGGCCAGCTCGATCTTGACCGAACGCGCCGCCGGCCCCTCGCCGATGATGAGGTCAAGCTGAAAGTCCTCCATCGCCGGATACAGTACTTCTTCGACCGCGGGGCTGAGGCGATGGATTTCGTCGATAAAGAGAACGTCGCGCTCTTCGAGATTGGTCAAAAGTGCGGCGAGATCGCCGGCCTTGGCGATCACAGGCCCTGATGTCGCGCGAAAACCGACGCCGAGTTCGCGCGCCACGATCTGCGCCAGCGTGGTCTTGCCGAGACCGGGGGGGCCGACGAACAGCACATGGTCGAGCGCCTCGCCGCGCTTGCGCGCCGCCTCGATGAAGATCGACAGGTTGGCACGCGCCTGGGCCTGGCCAACGAATTCGCTCAATAGCTGCGGGCGCAGCGCGGTATCGCCGACATCATCGCTGCGGCGCTCGGGGGTGACGATGCGGGGCGGTGTGGTCATGGGCGGAGGATAGCACGAGGCGGGGTTCTTCTTACCTCTCCCGCTTGCGGGGGAGCATAGGCCGCCTCCGGCGGCCGTACTTGGATAAGAACGCCTAAGCAAAGCTTCGGCGTTGGCACTCGATAGAGTGCGGCGGGTGGGGGAAATCTCTCAACTGGCGCCGGTGCTGCGGAGAGAGCCCC
>JBBQUA010000185.1:0-10897 GCA_038212905.1 Hyphomicrobiales bacterium | reverse complement strand
ACCTTCGGGGTATTCTTGATCAGATGGAAGGCTTCGTCGGTGAGCTTCATCTTCACCAGCACGTAGCCCGGGAAGAACTTGCGCTCGGCGTCGATCTTGCGGCCACGGCGCACTTCGGTGACCTTTTCGGTCGGTACCAGCACCAGCTCGAACAGATCTTCAAGCCCGCGCTGCTTCGACTGTTCGCGGATCGATTCCGCGACCTTCTTTTCGAAGTTCGAATAGGCGTGAACGATATACCAGCGCTTGTTGTCCATCGTCTGAGTTCCGGCGCTTGCCATCAGCGGATACCGAGCAAGAAGGTGACGAGAAAGCGGATGACCTGATCCGCGGCGAAAAAGAAGATCGAGGCCAGCGCGACCATCACGAACACCATGATGGTGGTGATCGTCACCTCGCGGCGGGTCGGCCAGGTGACCTTGGCGGTCTCCGAGCGTACTTCCTGCAGGAACTTGAACGGGCTGAAAGCCATCGTTTGTGTCATCCGCGTCCGCTGGGACGATCTGGGTTTTAAGGAATCCGAACAGCCCTCTGGCGCCCAGCCCTCTCTTGAAGGATGAGCCGGCCAGCGGGCTCGATGTTCGGGGATTTCAAAGCCGCGCCGGATATCCGTCAAAACGGGCCGGCAGCAGGTCCGGCTATTTACTGCGGAAGGCGACAAAGGTCAAGGAGGCAGGGGAACCGTGGCCAGGGCATGCCTTGACCTGGCTCAACAGCGCCGCTGGCGCCGGCCCTAGCATGATCCGGCATTGTCGATGGGCAAGTGGCACGCAAACTCGCCGTCCCGGATGTCGCTGCTGGACGGAGATTACATGAGCGTCGAGCTTGCACTTCCACCCTCACAGCGGGATCTGCGTCTCGACCTGTTTCGTGGCCTCGCCAACTGGGCCATGTTTCTGGGGCATATTTCCAGCCCCTTCCTTGCCTGGTTTTCGTTCCGGAACTACGGCTTCAGCGATGGCGCCGACCTGTTCGTCTTCATTTCCGGGTATACTTCCGCGCTCGTATTCTCGCGAAAAATGCTGGAGCACGGCGTTGTGTTCGGAGCGACCAGGGTCATCAGGCGCGTCTGGCAGATCTACGTTGCCCACATTCTGCTGTTCCTGTTCTATCTGGCATCCGTCCTCTTCCTCGCCAACAGGTTCAGTGCTTCCGACTTCATCGATCGATTTAACGTGGCTCCCCTGCTTGTCGCTCCGGTCGACACGCTGACGCAGGGGCTTTTGCTGAAATACAAACCGCTGAACCTGGACGTGCTGCCGCTTTACGTCGTCCTGATGGGAACCTTTCCGCCGGTTCTCTGGCTGATGCTGAAGCACCGCAACTGGGCCATGCTAGGATCGGTGCTGCTCTATTTCGCCGCCCGACAATTCGACTGGCATCTGCCCTCCTATCCTTCCGGGGTCTGGTATTTCAACCCGTTCGCGTGGCAGCTTCTCTTTATGACGGGCGCGTGGCTGGCGTTGGGCGGCGCCAATACGATGCATTTCCTGGTCCGCTCCCGGATCGTTCTCTACTTCGCCGTGGTTTATCTGCTGTTTGCGGCTGTCATGACCTTGGCGGCGCGGCTGCCCGAGCTTGATGCCATTTTTCCGCGCATCCTGTTCGAGGCGTTCAACCCGAACGACAAGACCAATCTGGCGCCTTACCGCTTCCTGCATCTGGCGGTCCTGATCATCGTCGTGGTGCGCTACATACCGATCGACGCGCCGGGATTGCAGGCCGCCATTTGGCGGCCGCTGGTCAAATGCGGCCAGCAATCCCTTGAGGTGTTCTGCGTCGGGATCTACCTTTCGTTCCTTGCGTCCTTCTTTCTGCAAACGACTTCCGACGGGGTTTTTGCCCAGATTATCGTCGGCACCGGTGGCATCGCGACCATGACGGCGGTCGCCTATTACAGGTCGTGGTCGAAGCGGGTCGAGAGACCGGCCCATGCCCACATCAGCCATCCAGTTGCGGACGAAACCCGTGCGCCCCTCACCGAACTCCATGCAACAACATAACAGGGCGATCACTGGCGCGGCCTGATTCCATCGACATGGGATTCGCGGCAGCGACGACGCGCCCGCAATGGACTACGTTTGCGGCTGCGCTTGAAGCGCTTCAGCGGGAGCCGCAGGAAGCCAGCTTAAGTAGTTGTTAATGCTGGCAGGGGCGGCAGGGCTCGAACCTGCGACAACCGGTTTTGGAGACCGGTACTCTACCAACTGAGCTACACCCCTACGGAACCTTGCGTCCACGAAACCTTGCGGCACCACCGATCCGCGCCGTTTCAAGCATAGGAAACGCCCCGATTGCAAGCGCGAAGCGGTTAACGACGGTCCGGATACATTATCCCCGGTCTAGGCCCGGCGCAGCAGCCAGTTGCGGTAGGTATCGCCATATTGATCGGCGACCTTCTCGGCCGGGCTTCGCTCGGAGGCATTGTCGATCGCGGCCTGGATCGCCACCCCCGCCAGTCCCCCTGGGACGGGCAGCGTAACAGTCAGATCCCGATGCGCGAGGATCAGCGCGCCGGTACGCGCATCGACCAGATTGGCATCCGCGATCATGCCGCGGCCGCCACCGATCAGGATTCGCTGCACCGCGCCCGCAATCGCGAAATTCTTGACGACAATCTCAAGCCGCACCGGGCGGGAACCGATGAGCTGGCCGGCCATCTTCTGTTCGATGGCGGGCCTGAGCTTCGGCGCCAGCATGTCGCGGACATAGGCCTTGCCCTCCGGCGTATCGGTCCCGGTCGCGATCTCGTGGTCGGGAATAGCCTTGGCGGTAGCATAAGCGCGGATGCCATCCTCCCACTGGACCCTTGCTTCCGGTGCGTAACTGAGGGTGACGCCGGTCAGTTTCATGCTGGCGATGTCATTTTGCGACAGCGAATTCTCAGCCGTCACGCAGCCCGCCAAACCCAAGGCAACGCCCAGCGCGGCAAGCCGCGCCAATCCCATAATCGTTCTCACCGTACCCCCCCCCCCCGCCCAGCCGTGGTCTTCACGGACTCCCGTAACCGGATTGTGCCCTCATCACGGTCACGGCGAACGGCCGTCACAAACGCAGCAACATCTTGCGGCAAACGCCCTGTTCAAGCCGCGCATTCTGCGCCAGACTCCGGCCAGCTCAGGCAACAAGAGCAACAAACGGGAGAGACCATGACCGCGCAAACCGCCGCCAAGCCAACCGCCATCCCGCAGACCCCGTCCCTGCCGCAGGCCAAACCGGCATCGCTGGGCCTGTCGCCGGTCCGGTTGCAGCGGATGTCGGACGCGTTCAAGCGCGAGATCGACAAGGGCACCCTGCCCGGCGCGACCGTGCTGGTGGCGCGGCGCGGCCAGATCGGCTGGTTCGAGGCGCTCGGCAAGCAGAACCCGGCGACGTCAGCGGCGATGGCAAAGGACTCGATCTTCCGGATCTTCTCGATGACCAAACCGATCGTCTCGGTCGGCATCATGATGCTGATCGAGGACGGCCATTTCCTGCTCGGCGATCCCGTCGCGAAATTCATTCCGGAATTTGCCGACCAGAAGGTCGGCGTCGAGAACAACGGCAAGCTCGACCTCGTCCCGCTCAAACGCCAGATGACGGTCCAGGACCTGCTGCGCCACACCTCGGGCATCACCTACGACCACACCGGCAACGGGCCGGTGCAGCAGCTGTACCAGCAGTCGCGGCTGCGCAGCCGCAAGATCAGCAACGCCGAACACGCCGCTTTGGTCGCGAGCATGCCATTGATGTGCCAGCCGGGCGCGGAATGGAACTACAGCCGCTCCACCGATATTCTTGGCCGCATCATCGAAGTCGTCTCCGGCAAGAGCCTCGGCGCGTTCCTGACCGAGCGCATCCTGGCGCCGCTGCAGATGGCCGAGACCGCGTTCCACACCGGCGAGGAGAACGCCGGCCGTCTCGCCGAGCCGTTTGCGAACGATCCCTGGACCGGCGACAAGGTGCAGTTCTTCAACATGCTGGAGAAGCCGGTGATGGAATCCGGCGGCGGCGGCCTGCTGTCGACCACCATGGATTATGCGCGGTTCAGCCAGATGCTGCTGAGCGGCGGCACGCTCGACGGCACCAGGATCATCGGCCGCAAGACGCTGCAGCTGATGGCCTCGGATCATCTCGCCGCCGGCGTCAAGGTCGACTCGCCGCTGATGCCCGCCGGTCACGGTTTTGGACTCGGCTTTGCGGTGCGCACCTCGAACGGCATGGCGCCGTTCCCGGGCTCGGCCGGTCAGTTCTTCTGGAGCGGCATGGCCGGAACGTTCTTCTTCATCGATCCGGTCGAGGATCTGTTCGCGGTATTCATGATGCAGGGCCCGGGCCAGCGTGAATATATCCGCAACGTGCTCCGCAACGCGGTGTACGCCGCGGTGGGATGACCCGAAGGGTCATCCCGGGGCGCGCATCAGCGCGAACCCGGGATCTCGATAATGCAATCTCCAGATCCCCCGATGCGCAATTGCGCATCGGGGGATCGCGCTAAGCGCGCCCCGGCGACAAGCGCTGCGCGCTTGCGCGGAGATGACGCGCTTTCGCGCGTCAGCTGATCGTCGCACCGCCGTCGATCACCACGGTCTGGCCGGTCATGAAGTCGCCGGCCGCCGATCCCATCAGCACCGCGGCGCCGGCGATCTCGTCGGGGATGCCGATCCGCAGCAGCGGCGAGCGCGAGGTCGAGGCCTTCAGATTTTCCGGATTGTCCCACAGCGCCTTGGCAAAATCGGTCTTGATCAGGCCGGGTGCGATGCAGTTCACGCGAATATTGTGCTTGCCATATTCGCAGGCGAGGTTGCGCGCGAGCTGCATGTCGGCGGCCTTCGAAATCGCATAGGCGCCGAGCACGGTGGAGCCCTTGAGGCCGCCGATCGACGACACGATGATGATGGAGCCATCCTTGCGCTCGATCATCTGCGGCACCACCATGCCGATCAGCCAGTTGTTGGCGACGATATTGTTGTCGAGGATCTTTCGGAACTGCTCGTCCGAAATGCCGGCGAGCGGTCCGTAATACGGATTGGACGCGGCGTTGCAGACCAGCACGTCGATCTTGCCGAAGGCCCTATTGGATTCATTGACCAGGTTCTGCAGATTTTCCTTGCTGGAAATGTTGGCCGCGATCGCGACTGACGTGCCCTTACCGAACTTGTCGTTGATCTCCTTGCTGACGGAATCGCAGACGTCCTGCTTGCGCGAGGAGATCACCACCTTGGCGCCGTGCTCGGCCATCCGCTCCGCGATGGCGCGGCCGATGCCCTTGGTGGAGCCGGTAATGACGGCGACTTTTCCCGACATGTCGAACAGGGTCATGCATCTCTCTCCCGATTTTTGATCCGGCCACGCCGGTTCTTTTTAATTAACGTCATTCCGGGGCGATGCGAAAGCATCGAACCCGGAATCTCGAGATTCCCCGATGTGCAATTGCACATCTGCGGTTCACGCTATCGCGTGCCCCGGAATGACACTTCACGCCAGCTTGGTCGCCGGCACCACTTCCGGCCCCGCCGGCTGATGCATTGCGGCGTGCGAGGCGTCGGCGATCCACGGCTGCTGGTTGACCATCGGCAGCCGCCAGACGTCCTTGCCCGCGCTGGCGAAATGATCGAGCCGCGTCACCGAGCAATTGTCGATGTCGAAGGCGAGGCCTTTCTCGGGTTGACCGCCGAGCGCGAGGCCGACGGCGGCCTTGATGGTTCCGCCGTGGGCGACCGCAATCACATCCTTGCCGCCCTGTTCGCGATTGATGCGGTCGATCACGCGACAGGTGCGGTGATAGAGATCCATGAAACTCTCGCCGCCGGGAGCGGGCTCGTCGATCCCGGCAAACCAGTGACTACCGACCGGGCGGCTGGCCAGAAATGCGGCGCGGTTCATGCCCTGCCATTGCCCGAGATGCTGTTCGGCAAGAGCCGCTTCGTGCGGCATGGTTGCGGGCTTCGGAAATCCGGTCGCCCAGATCGCTTCCGCCGTTTGATGCGTGCGTTGCAGGCTGCTGGCGTACCAGACGGCCCGGCGTGGCAATATCTTCGCAACCGCCTCGAACACTTCGCGATCGCCGGTATCGCAGGCGATGTCGGTCTGGCCGTAGATATTGCCGCCGTCGCTGCGCACCGGCGCATGGCGCACCCACCACCACCGCGTGACGACGACTTCTGGCTTGGCTGGATTGGACATCGCGGGGACCCTTCAATACTGTTGCGAGTCCTACGTCAGAGCTCACATCGCCTCAAGTGACTTGAACGTTTGAAATCCTGTTTGAATTCCGCAAGGCGGCAAGCGCCGACAATAACGACATAAAGCGACAAGGGAGAAACTCATGGGCCGCCTCGAAGGCAAATCCGTCGTCATCACCGGCGCCGGCAGCGGCATCGGCCGCGCCGCCTCGCTGCTGTTTTCCAGGGAAGGCGCCAAACTGATCATCGTCGATCGCAGCGACAGCGTGAACGAAACCGCCAAGCTGGTCGGCAACGCCGGCGGCACGGTCGAGGCCGTGATGGCCGATGCCGGCTCGGAAAGCGACGTCAAGGGTTTCATCGACAAGGCGGTGACCAAATACGGCCGGCTCGACGCGATCTGGGCCAATGCCGGGGTCAGCGGGGGGCTGGTGCCGCTGTCCGAGCAGACCGTGGAACAATGGCAGGAAGTGCTGCGCGTCAATCTGATCGGGCCGTTTCTCGCGATCAAGCATTCGATGCCGCACATGATCAAACAGAAATACGGCTCGATCGTCTGCACCGCCTCGGTCGCGGGCCTGAAGTCCGGCGCCAGCGGTCATCCCTACGCGGCGAGCAAGGCCGGCGTCATCAGCCTGGTGCAGACAACAGCCTATTCGCTGTCGGGCACCGGCGTACGCATCAACGCGGTGTGTCCCGGCCTGATCGAGACCGGCATGACCAAACCGATCTTCGACAATGCCAGGCAGCGCGGCACCGACGGCAAGATCGGCCAGCTAAATCCCCTGAAGCGCGCCGGCCAGCCGCATGAACTGGCGGCAATGGGACTGTTCCTCGCCAGCGACGACGCGTCCTATGTCAACGGCCAGGCGATCCCGGTCGACGGCGGCCTGACCGCGTCGATGCCGTATGCGGGGAAGCCGATTTAGATCGGCGGTCGAGGGTTTCCGAAAGGGACAACAGCCCCGAACCAAAAATATCGAAAACAACCCCATGCACCGTAACGCGTAAGGTATTTTGATACCTATTATGATACCGCCGGACGCGGAGTGAAGCCGGTGGATGCGGCGCCGGACGAGACGCGGATCACAACCCGTCGGGCGGCAGGCCGGAGGCGTCGGCCGCCACCGGCCGGTGGCGGATGCGCTCGCGGTAGAAGGCGTAGAGCCCGGAGAGGACGATGATTACAGCGCCTGTCACCATCATGGCGTCGGGCACATCGCCGAATACGAGATAGCCGAGCAGCATCGCCCACAGCAGCGCGGAATAACGGAACGGCGCCACCGCCGAGATATCGCCCGACCGCAGCGCCATGATGACGCATTGATAGCCGATCAGCAGCAGCACCGCGGCCAGCGTCAGCAGGCCAAGCGCGCGGGGCGATGGCGGCGTCCAGCCGCCGAGCGGAACGATGATGGCGGCGCCCGCGATCGTCACCGTCACGGTGGTCACCAGCGTGATGAACAGCGACGGCACCTGCGCGGGGATTTGCCGGGTCGCGAGATCGCGCACCGCACAGAAGAACACCGAGACCAGCGCGAACAGCGAAAACTGATTAAATCCCTCGACACCCGGACGAACGATGATGAGGACGCCGATAAAGCCGGCGACAATGGCAAGCCAGCGCCGCCAGCCGACAGGCTCGCCGAACATCAATGCGGCGCCGAGCGTGACCGCCAGTGGCAGCGCCTGAAAGATCGCCGCGGTATTAGCCAGCGGCAGGTGTACGATCGCGGCCAGGAACGCCACCGTTCCCAGCACTTCGCCGCCCACCCGAAGTGCTACCGGCTTCATGATCAGCGTGCGCAGCGGACGCAGCGCGCCCTGATGCCATGCCAGCGTGGCGATCAGCGCAATCGCCACCACGCCCCGCACCAGCATGATCTCGCCGAAATTCATCTCGGACGACACCGCCTTGGTGATGGCGTCGTTCATGGTGAAGCCCGCCATGGCGGCGGCCATCAACAGACTTCCGCGGAGATTCGGGGAAAGGGGCAAATTAGTTTCCGGGTCGGATAATCCGGCCGCGTCAAGCGGGCTGCAGCCAGATTGCTGATGTGCCGGACCGGCAAAACCAGCCCACTCGTCATGGCCGGGCTTGCCCCAGCCATTGCATTTCCTTCGCAAGACTCTTCCCGGAGGTCAATGGATACGAGGGTCACGCCCGCGCATGGCATTCATACGGGCGCGTCACACATCACGCGAACCCCCTCCACAATCTGCGGTAGCGCTTCACAATCGTTCAGACTATCCTTTCTCGATTGGCAATCGTGTCACGCCTGTTCCTGCGTCGGGTTGATGAATTCGAAAATGGGAAGTGGGGGGAAACTGCAATGAGCCTGGCCGAAAGTCCGCCCGACCTGCCCTATCCGAAGCTGCCGTTCTGGGACACGGTCAGTCTGTCTTATTCAACCTATTCCCATCATTTCATCGACGCCGTGCGCGCATCCTGGCTCTGGCTGATTGCGGTCGCCGCGTTCACGGGCTTCGCGAGCTGGGAGCAATGGTCGTGGATGGCCGCCACCATGGCGAACCTGAAGCCGGGTGTGCCGCCCCAAATGCCGGTGCGCACCGCCGAAATGGCTGTCCTGATGAACCTCGCCAATGCGCTGTTGCTGCTTGCCGGCGTGAGCATCGCCGTGGCGTGGCATCGGCTGATGATCCTCAACGAACAGCCGGACTTGAGCGGCAGCAATCTCGCAACGAAGAACCTGTGGCGTTACATCGCCATGGCGCTTGGACTTTTCGTGATCCTGTTCCTGCCGCTGATCGCGGTCATGTTCCCGGCACTTTATTTCCTGGCGCCGGTAACAGGTCCTCCACCCCCGGCGTTCTTCGCGTTGATACCGCTGGCCTTCGCGGTCTACGCCGCCGGCATGGCCGTCTCACTTCGCTTGACCCTGCTGCTGCCGGCACGGGCGATCGGAAACACCGACCAGACCTTCAAACAGACGTGGAACCGGACCCGCGGCAATACTTGGCGGCTGTTCTGGGGCATCGTGGTCACGACGATGCCGCCCTTGCTAATCGCGCAGATCATATCTCTCGTCGTGATCGGCGCTCCTTTTCCCGGCAGAACTGGCAGTGAGAATTTCGCAGCGCAGATGACCGTCACGAGCACGGTGTTCGCCGCTTACTACCTGCTCATCGTTCCGATCGGGATCGGCTTTCTGTCGCATGCCTACCGGCATTTCTTCGTGGAGCCGCTGGAGCTTCCGTAAGGTGCGCGGGGTGTAAAGCGGCACCCGCACCCTTGTCATCGTCCGCCACCGGATCGGCGCTTTCGCGCCGCCCGATGACAGGCTCCGGCGGACGATCCAGTATTCCAGAAACGCCAGCGATAAATCGAGAAGCCGCGGCGTACTGGATACCCCGCATGCGCGGGGTATGACGAGTTGTGGTGCGCAGAGGCGTCCACGCACAGCCCATGATGGACGATGTCAGATCGCGCCGGCCTTCTGCGCGTATTCCCAGGCAGCCTTCGACAGCGGCACGGTGCGCTTGGCCGATTCCATTGCCCTGGCATTGGCCGCGGTGCCGTCGCGAACGCGGCCGGCAATGCCCTGGGTGATGCCGGCGAGCCGGAACAGGTTGTAGGAAAAATACCAGTTGAGGTCGGGCACCGCACTGCCGGTGACGTTGCAGTAGATCTGCGCCGCCTCTTCCATGCTCGGAATGTTCAACGCCTTGAGGTCGGCATTGGCGAGGCCCGGCATGGTCCACTGCATCAAGAGATAGGTGAAGTCCGCCATGGGATCGCCTGTTGTCGACAGTTCCCAGTCGAGCACCGCCTGCACCCGCGGTTCCGTGGCATGGAAAATCATGTTGTCGAGGCGATAGTCGCCGTGCACGATCGACACGCGCTTCTGTTCCGGCACGGTCTTCGGCAGCCATTCGGCGAGTTTCTCGAATTCGGGAATGTGCTGGGTTTCCGAGGCGCGGTATTGCTTGGTCCAGCGATCGACCTGGCGGGCGAAATAATTGCCGGGTTTTCCAAAGTCGCCGAGACCGATAGCCTCGGGATCATAGGTGTGCAGTTTTGCCAGCGTCTCGATCTTGCTGGTGAAAATCTTGCGGCGTGCGTCCGGCGTCTGACTCGGCAGCGACGGATCCCAGAACACCCGCCCCTCCTCCATCGACATGATGTAGAAGAAAGCGCCGATCACGCTGTCATCGGTGCACAGCGCATAGGCTTTCGCGACCGCAAAACCCTGCTTGCTCAGCGCGGCGATGACCTTGAATTCGCGATCGACCGCGTGCGCCGACGGCAGCAGTTTGCCGAATGGGCGGCGGCGCATCACATAGGATCGCGAGGGGGTGTCGAGCCGATAGGTCGGGTTGGACTGGCCGCCCTTGAACTGCTGGACCACCAGCGGTCCCTGATAGCCTTCGACATGCGCGCGCATCCAGCCGTCGAGGGCGATCTCATCGATGCGATGCCGTTCCTCGACGGGCCTGGTGCCGGAAAACTCTTCGTCGTTTCTGACGCCCTCGGCCACAATGACGCTCCCTGTTTTTCTTATTCGTCTTCGTCATTCCGGATCTGGTTCTTCGGACCATTCCGGAATGACGGTTGAGGAGCGCCTCTGTTTGGCAGGCTCCCGTTAGTGCGTATTAGAGTTGGCATACTTCCGAAGTTCAAGTCTGGCAATGGCGCGGTTATGGACCTCGTCCGGACCGTCGGCAAGGCGCAGCGTGCGGATGCCGGCATAGGCCTTGGCGAGGCCCGCGTC
>JBBQUA010000184.1:0-11013 GCA_038212905.1 Hyphomicrobiales bacterium | reverse complement strand
GCGTGCCATTGCCGTTCTCCTGCCCGGATTGACCTGTCCTATGCCGCCCGGTTCGTTCGCATCCAACGGTATTGATTCGAAGCGTCGCGCCGTCCCGCTCCCGAGGACCAACGCGGACATGAAGACCTTTACCCCGGACTCCTCGATCGCCTCGGACGTCATCCCGTCGGTGAATTACGGCGATCGGAACAAGGGCCGGCTGCCCGACATGATCGTGCTGCACTACACCGGCATGCCCGATGTCGAAGGCGCGATCGCGCAGCTATGCACGGCCGGCACCGACGTCTCGGCGCATTACATTGTGCTGGAAGACGGCCGCATCGTGCAGTGCGTGCCGGAGGCCCGGCGCGCCTGGCATGCCGGCGTGGCGGTCTGGGCCGGCGAGGAAGACATCAACTCCTGTTCGATCGGCGTCGAGATCGTCAATCGCGGCCATGACTGGGGCTATCCGGACTTTCCGCTGCGCCAGATCGCCGCCGTGATCGCGCTGTGCCGCGGCATCATGCTGCGCCGCCAGGTCCCGTCGCATCGCGTGCTCGCGCATTCGGATGTCGCCCCCGGCCGCAAGAAGGACCCGGGCGAGAAATTCCCGTGGCATTCGCTGGCGAATTCGGGCGTCGGCCACTGGGTACAGCCGGCCCCGATCGTGCGCGGCGAAACCCACAAGCTCGGCAGCATCGGCGACGACGTCCTCGGCCTGCAGCAGGCGCTGGCCAAATACGGCTATGGCATCCCGACGACGGGGAAATACGACGGGCCCACCATGGAAGCGGTCGCCGCCTTCCAGCGCCACTTCCGTCCCGCTCGCGTCGACGGCATCGCCGATCATTCGACGCTGGTCACCCTGCAGGCGCTGCTGGAAAGTCTGCCCGCCGAAGCGATGGCCGTCGCGGCGAAATAGCGCCGGGACAATTCGGGCTTCCGATTGACCTCGCTCAAGCCCGACGGGCGCGGTTTCGGCGACAAGCCGCGCTAGCGGCATGAGCACGGAATTGAACGATGTCATTTGAGCGCGTCCTGCGCTGGGCACTGGTGGCGATCGCCATCGCCGGATTGTCGGCGGGAATTCTCGCCTGGCTGGCCGGATGGCCTGATCTCGCCGATCTCTGCTGGACACTGGCGACCGCACCCGTGGTCGCCGGACTGGCGGTCTCGATCGTCCGGGATTTTCTGGCGGGCCGGTTCGGGGTCGATGCGATCGCACTGGTGTCGATGAGTGCCGCGCTAGCGCTCGGCCAGCCGCTGGCCGGGGCCGTGGTCGCGCTGATGTATTCCGGCGGCAACGTGCTTGAGGATATCGCGGTTGCCCGCGCCGAACATGATCTGCGCGCGCTGGTCGATCGCGCACCGCGCGAAGCGCGCCGCCATGTCGATGGCCGCATCGAGCAAGTGCCGGTTGACGCCGTGGCGGTCGGTGACGACCTGCTGGTGCATGCCGGCGAGGTCGTGCCGGTCGATGGCGTCGTCATCTCGGACGCTGCCGTGATCGACGAGTCCGCATTGACCGGCGAACCGATCCCGGTGGCGAAAGCGCGCGGCGCCGCCATCCTGTCCGGCGCCCTCAACGCCGGCGCCACCTTTGAAATGACGGTGACCGCGGTCGCCGGCGAAAGCACCTACGCCGGCATCGTGAAGATGGTCACCGCGGCGCAAACCGCCAAGGCGCCGTTCGTGCGGCTGGCCGACCGTTATGCGCTGATTTTCCTGCCCGTCACGCTGGCGCTGGCGCTGGTCGCATGGTGGATCTCCGGCGATCTGCTTCGCAGCCTCGCGGTGCTGGTGGCGGCGACACCGTGTCCGCTGATTCTGGCCGCGCCGGTCGCCTTCATCGCCGGCGTCGCCCGGGCGGCACGGCGCGGCATTCTGGTCAAGGGCGGCGGCGCGCTGGAGGCGCTGGCGCGCGCCCATACCGTGCTGTTCGACAAGACCGGCACATTGACGGTCGGCGGCGCGCGTCTGCTGTCGGTCGAAGTAGCTCCGGGCGAGACCGCCGAGGAGGTGTTGCTGCTGGGCGCCTCGCTCGAACAGGCGTCGCATCATGTGGTCGCGGGCGCCATCGTTCAGGGCGGCACCGCCCGGGGCCTGCGCCTCAAGCTGCCCGGGCAGGTGCGAGAATCGATGGGCTCGGGGCTGCATGGCGTGATCGAGGGGCGGCGGATAGCCGCCGGTTCTCGTGATTACGTCCTTGCAGGCTCGGAGGTCCCGGAATGGGCGACGCGGGCGATCCGGCGGGCCTCGTGGCGATCGGCGCTGATCGTGTTCGTCGCGGTCGAGGGACGGCCGATCGGCGCCTTGCTGCTGGCCGACGAACTTCGGTCCGATACGCCACGGGCGATCCGGCTGCTGCGCGAGGCCGGCATCGCGCGCATCGTCATGGTCACCGGCGACCACGCCGGCGCGGCGCAGGCGATCGCAGCATCGCTCGACCTCGATTCCGTGCTGGCCGAGCGCGTTCCCTCCGACAAGGTCGACGCGGTACGCGCCGAGCAGCGACTGCATCCGACCATCATGGTCGGCGACGGCATCAACGACGCCCCGGCGCTGGCGGCGGCCGACGTCGGGATCGCGCTCGGCGCGCGCGGCGCCAGCGCCTCGTCGGAAGCCGCCGACGTGGTGATCCTCACCGACCGGCTCGACCGGGTCGGTGAGGCGATCGCGATCGCGCAGCGCGCGCGTCGGATCGCCGTCCAGAGCATCGTCGCGGGCATGACGCTTTCGATCCTCGCCATGCTGGCGGCGACCTTGGGCTGGCTGCTGCCGGTTCCGGCGGCGCTGGTCCAGGAGGCGATCGACGTCGCCGTGATCCTCAATGCCTTGCGCGCGCTGACCCCGGGTTACGCTCGCTCCGGCCGAAGCCTGAGCGCGGCCGCCGGACGCGAGCTGCATCGCAATCACCTCGCGCTGATCGGCCATCTCGACCGGCTGCGCGCGATCGTCGATGGGCTCGACGACGCCGACCCGGAGAGCGCGGCGGCCCTGATCCTTGAGGCCAACAAGGTGGTCCAGCAGCAGGTGGTCGCCCATGAGCGCGACGACGAAGGCCATGTCTACCCGCAGCTCTCCAAACTTCTACTGGAAAGCCACGGCCTCTCCGCCATGAGCCGGGCGCATCGCGAAATCCTGCATCTCGCCCGCCTGCTCGCCCGCGTCACCGAAGAGCTGCCGTCGGAAAAAATCGACCGCTATCTGATCCGCGACGCGCAGCGGCTGATCGAGGCGGTCGAGACCCTGGTGCGTCTCCACACCGCGCAGGAAGAAGACATCTACGAGGCCGTCGCGGCGCGGTAGGTGCAGATGTAGGATGGGTTGAGCCCTTCGCGAAACCCATCACCGTCGTACGAAATTCAATGGGTATCGCTTCCGCCTTGGCTCTGCGAGCCAAGGCAAAAGCTCCACCCATCCTACGCCCTACACGCCGGGTTGCGCCGTCAGCGCCTGATCTCCGTGATCAGCACCTTGACCTTGCCGCCCTCCTTGAAGATTCGGTAATCGTATTCGACGGTTCCGCCATCCGACAATGCCAGGTTCGCGGTGCAGATGGTTTCCGAATCCGACGCCGAAACCTTCTTGATTGAATTGTATTTCGAGGCCTTGAACTTGTTCTGCTTGTTGAGGTCGGACAGCGTGTCGCGCGTGGTCTGGGCATCGCAGGCCGGTATGCTGCCAATGCTGCCGATCTTGTCAATCAGCCCTGCGCCGGTCGCCAGCAGGGTGATGGCGATGCAGGCGTACAGGAAATAGCGCAGCCATTTCGGCCCGGTCCGTGCCGCATTGGCCATCAGCGCGCTGCCGACCAGGCCGGACGCCGCGGCACCGTAATTCGGCGATGCCAGATCTTTTTCGTTTTCCATGATCGATATCCCATAAATAAAAAAGGAGCTTAGAGCAGTTCGGGCCGCTGGCAAACGCCGTCTTCAGGACAACTGGATTCGACCAGCCGCGGGCCTTATCGGCTTGACGCGGCCGCCCCCAGCCCCCATCACAGGCCCGTCAGTCGGCCGGACGGCCGCTCCCGCTACGGTCGAAAGGCTGCGGGAGAGGAAAGTCCGGGCTCCATCGACATACGGTGCCGGATAACGTCCGGCGGGGGCGACCCCAGGGACAGTGCCACAGAGAACGAACCGCTCGCCTTCGCTCCTCACGGGGCTTCGGCGTAGTAAGGGTGAAAAGGTGCGGTAAGAGCGCACCGCGGGTCCGGCAACGGAAACGGCATGGCAAACCACACCGGGAGCAAAACCGAATAGGGACGGCAACGCGGGATGTTCGCCGAAAGGCGATAACTCCGCAGGGCGATGTCAGGCTCGCTGTCCGGGTAGGTTGCTCGAGGCCTTGTGCAAACAGGGTCCCAGAGGAATGGCCGTCACGTATCGTCCACGCAAGTGGATGGTGCCCTACAAAACCCGGCTTACAGGCCGGCTGATATCTTTCGTGCGAAAGCGTTTTCGAAGAAAACGCGTCTGACGGAGAATGAGGGGTTCGGCGTAACGCGCCGGACCCCTCGCCAATTTTAACGCTCCGTCATTCCGGGATGGTCCGAAGGACCAGACCTCAGGTGCGCAATTGCGCACCGGGGAATCTCGAGATTCCGGGTTCGCATCTGCGATGCGCCCCGGAACGACGTTGAGACAGAGCGGCTCACTCCCGCTTGAACCGGTAATCGAACGCATTCCCATCCGCCTTGATCAGGCCCACCGTCGGTGTCGGAAAATGCACCGGCAGGATCAGCGTGTCGGTGTCGGCCACCTCGGCGAAAAATTTGCGGCGCGACACCGCCGATTGTTTCGGATCCCAGTCCGGCTTTGCCGACCAGTCGGGTTCGCGGCACTGGATCGCATGGTGCATCAGGTCGCCCGCCACCACCGCGCGCTGGCCGCGGGAGAAAATGTTGACGCAGCAATGGCAGGGCGAGTGGCCCGGCGTCGGCGTCAGCGTGATGGTGTCGTCGAGCGCGTAGTCATCGTCGACCAGCAGCGCCTGACCGGCTTCCACGATCGGCAGGCAATTGTCGCGGAATACGGTGCCGGGCGGATTGGCGCCGCGGGCGTGCTCTGCTTCCCAGACCGCGTATTCCTTCTTGTGAAACACGTATTTTGCGTTCGGGAAGGTCGGCACCCAGCGGCCGTCGCGCAGCACCGTGTTCCAGCCGGTATGGTCGATGTGCAGATGGGTGCAGAACACGTAATCCACGCTTTCGTAACTCACGCCAAGCGCGAACAGCTCGTTGCGCCAGCGCTCCTTGCCGGGGAAATCGAACGGCGGCGGATGGCCCTTGTCCTCGCCGGTGCAGGTGTCGACCAGGATGGTGTGGTGCGGGGTGCGGACCACGAAGGTCTGGTAGGTGATGACCATTTTCCCCGAAGCCGCGTCGAACACCTCCGGCTCCATGCCCGGCAGATGCCGCTTGAAGACGGCGTCGTCATAGGTCGGAAAAAAGTCCTGCGGCCGCCGCCACGGGCCTTCGCGTTCGATCACCGCATCAATGGTGATATCGCCGATCCGAAGCTGCTTCATCGCTTCGGCTCCGCCGCGATCTTTTCCAGCAGCACCATCAGCGCCTCCGGCGCCGTGACGTTGGGCGAATGACTGGCGTCGATTTCGTGATAACGCCAGGCCGGATCGTTTTTGGTTTGCTTCGCAAAACGCCCAAACGTGTCCGCCGGCGTGATGCGGGTGGCGTAGATATAGCTGCGCGGCAGGGTCAGCGCGCCGCCCAGCAGCTTGAGCGCGGTCTCGAAGCACTTGATCGGCATATCGACGCGGCGCGTGCTCAGCCATTGCTGGTCGGCGGGCGATGTATCCGGCGGTGTCGGGTTCGGTGGCACCCGCCAGCCATCGCCGCTGTTCTTGAGTTCCTGCATGCGCGGCCGCGCCACCTCGTTGAGGTCGAGCAGTGACTGGCCGTCGGCGGGCACGAAGGCGTCGATATAGACCAGCTGCGTGACGCGATCCCGGGCACGGTCGGCGACCCCGGTGGCAACCATGCCGCCATAGCTGTGGCCGACCAGCACGATGTCGCGCAGGTCCTCGTATTTGATGACGTTGAGGACGTCCTCAATATGGGTTTCGAGATCGATCGACGGGTTGGCCAGATGGGCGCGCTCGCCGAGCCCGGTGTAGGTCGGCGTCACCAGCCGATGCCCGCCAGCGGCCATCAACGGATGCATCTTCTTCCAGGCCCAGCCGGCCGACCAGGCGCCGTGGCAAACGAGAAAGGTCTTGGGGGACGGAGCATTCATCGGGCGTTTCCATTTGTGGGTTGCTGTTGGACGTCGCTGTTGGAGCTGGGCCAATTAGGATAGTACCCGCCCGCCGCGTACTGTAAACGTCACCGGCCAATTCAAACGCCGTCATTCCGGGGCGCATCGCAGACGCGAACCCGGAATCTCGAGATTCCGGGTTCGTGCTTCGCATGCCCCGGAATGACGAGGGAAATCCTGGACAGAAATGAATACGATCACACTTGTGGTTCTGCTGTTCGGCGCGCTCTCCGGCGGATTCGTCTCCGGCCTCGTCGGATTCGGCACCGCGATGACGGCGTTGGGGATCTGGCTCTATGTGCTGCCGCCTTCGCTGGCGGTGCCGCTGGTGCTGATTTGTTCGGTGATTGCCCAGACCTCGACGATGCCGGCGATGTGGCGCAGCTTCGACTTCACGCTGGTCTGGCCGTTTCTGATCGGCGGCCTTGCCGGCGTGCCGCTCGGCATCCTGCTGATTGCCCATGCCGATCCCGAGGTCTTCAAGCTGAGCATCGGCGTGCTGCTGCTGCTGTTTCCGACCGCGCTCTATTTGCAGCGCAAACCGATGGCATTCACGTTCGGCGGCCGGGTGGCGGATGCCGCGATTGGATTTGCCGGAGGCATCCTCGGCGGCCTGGCCGGCCTGTCCGGCGCGCTTCCGACCCTGTGGGCGAGCGTGCGCGGCTGGGGCAAGGACCAGCGGCGCGGGATTTTCCAGACCTTCAACTGGACCATCCTGCTCACCGCATTCTGCCTGCAGGCCGGCCTCGGCCTCGTCAAGCTGGACGTGATCTGGCTGGCGCTGATCGCGTTCCCGGCAACGGTCACCGGCGCGTGGCTCGGCGCACGCGCCTATCGGGCGCTGAGCGACCGCAATTTCAGGGATCTGGTGCTGGCACTGTTGTTTCTGTCCGGGGTCGGACTGGTCTGGAGCAGCATCGGCGGACGATAAGCCTGCATGGCCGCCATGCAAAGCGCCCGAATGCTGTACGCGCCCGCTCAAACTCGCTAACCCTCGCGGCATGCCCCCTTCTTTGTCTCGCGAACATCTCGGTCTGTTGCTGGGTTTTATCGGCGTGGCCATCTTCGGCGGTACGCTGCCGGCAACGCGCATCGCGGTTTCGGCGATCGATCCGCTGGCCATGACCGCGTTGCGCACGGCGATCGCCGGACTGTGCGCGCTGGTACTGCTGATCGTGCTGCGCCGGCCGCTGCCGCCGCGCCGGCTGTGGCCGCAGCTAGCGATCGCGATGCTGTGCGTCAGCATTGCCTTTCCGTTCCTGATGGCGCTCGGGGTCCAGACCGTCGACGCCTCGCATGGCGGCGTGGTACTCGGGATTTTGCCAATTGCCACCGCGCTGGTCGCCGTCATCATCACCCATGAACGGCCAAAACCGCTGTTCTGGATTGCCTCGGTCGCGGGCGCGGCACTGGTGATCGCGTTTGCCTTGCGCCAGGGCGGCGGCACGCTCGCGGCTGGCGATCTCTTCCTGTTTGCGTCGGTTGCCGTTTCCTCGATCGGTTATGCGTTCTCCGGCAAGCTGACGGCGCACATGCCGGGCTGGGAAGTCATCAGCTGGGTGCTGGTGATCGCGCTGCCGATCTCGCTGCCCGCGGCTGCGCTGACGATGCCCGCCAACCTCGGCCAGATCGCGCTGAAGCCATGGCTGGCGCTGCTCTACGTCGCGCTGTTCTCGCAATGGATCGGATTCTTCGCGTGGAATGCCGGCATGGCGATGGGCGGCATCGCCCGGGTATCGCAGGTGCAGTTGCTGCAGCCCTTCATCACCTTCGCGCTGGCGGCGTATTTCAACGACGAAGCCATTACGCCGCAGATCCTGCTGTTCGCGGCGGCCGTGGTGGCGACGGTGGCGATCAGCACGCGGATGCGGCGCCGCCCGGTAGCGCTTTCCGTCATTCCGGAGCGCGAGTGAAACGAGCGAACCTCAGATGTGCACTTGCACATCGAGCAATCTCAAGATTCCGGGTTGGCATCTCCGATGCGCCCCGGAATGGCTGCCCCGCCTCGCTGCCCCAGCACCATGCCGCCGGCGACGCCGACGCCCAGCACGTACATCCAGCCCTGGTGAAAATCGAACAAATGTGAATTGAACAGCGAGGTGAAGATATTCTGCACCACCACCATCAGGCCGATCCACGCCGCCAGACCCTCGCCGCGAAACAGCAGCAGATGCAGCCACCAGATGGCGTAGAGCACGATCACGCCGAGCACGCCCCACTGGATCGCGACGTTCAGGGTCTGATTGTGCGGATTGCTGACGACCTGGCCGCCGGCGAGGACGGCGGGACCGGTCGCGGCCTGCTCGAACAGCCCGCGCGTCGATCCGGTGCCGTGCCCGACGACCGGCGCCTCGGCGATGAACCGCAATGATTTCTGCCAGAATTCCAGCCGTACCCCGATCGATGTCGGCTGATCCTGTTCCTTGTAGAACTGGTAATCCCGCATGAACGTCGTGGTGGTCCACTGCAATTGCGGCGATGCCGCCCAGGCCAGCGTAGCCATCACGGCGACGGCGCCGAATATTGCGAGGCTGGAGCGCCATTTCAAATGCAGCAGCGCGAACACCGCCAGCATGACCGGCATGGTCACCAGCGCGGTACGCGAAACCACCACGAACATCATGTTCGCCAGCAGGCTGAACGCGATCGCCGTGAGCAGCAGCGCGAGCCGTGTCTTGCCGGTTCGCAGCAGGATCATGATCGGATAGGCCAGCGCCACCGCGCACAGCGCGAATTCCTGGCTCTGGTCGATGTAATTCTTGACGAATATCCCCCGCGATTCGAGTTCGGGCTTGAGCGTGAGATCGGGATCGAAAGCGACGGCCCAGGATACCACCATCAGCAGCGTGCAGGACGCCAGAAAGGCGATGAAGACCCACACGCCGCGGGGCGAGCGCTGGAAATGGTAGAGCAGCAGCGGCAGCACCAGCAGTTTGGCGGCCGGGCTGACCGCATGCAGCCGGACGCCCCACGATGCGTCCGACCACAGCGTTCCCAGCAACGCCAACGCGAACAACGCGATCGGCAGCACGGAAATCGGCCGCATCAGCGACCGCAACAAGGCGCGCGGCTCGATGGTCGGGAGCAGCGCGACGAACCAGAGCCCCGCGGCGATCGCGACGCCGGAGGTCGACCACGGCAACAGGATCGCGATCAGCACCGTCAGCAGATCGATATTGAGAATTCGCGCGGCCGGGTCGTGCCGGGCGGACCAGACGATCGAAAGCCAGGAGGCGCCAGGTTCTCTTCTGATGGCGTCAGTCATCCTTGATCCCTTGCACTGCGACGGTTCCCAACACCCAATCTATGCCGCCGAGATGCCGCTCGCAAATTTCGCAGCGTCATTCCGGGGCGATGCGAAGCATCGAACCTCGGATGTGCACTTGCACATCTGAGGTCTGGTCCTTCGGACCATCCCGGAATGACGTTGCCTACCTCATTCCACCGCCGGGACGCGACCGAATTCCGTCGCCTGCCGTTCGAACAGCCCGCGATAGATTCCGCCCGCACGATCGGCCAGCGAGGCATGGGTGCCCTGCTCGACGATCGCGCCGCGGTCGAACACCAGGATACGGTCGAGGCTGCGCACGGTCGACAGCCGGTGTGCGATCACGATCGAGGTGCGGCCTTTGATCAGCCGTTCCATCGCCTGCTGGATCAGCGCCTCGGATTCGGAATCCAGGCTCGATGTCGCCTCGTCGAGAATCAGCACCGGCGCGTCGGCCAGAAAGGCCCGCGCCAGCGCCACGCGCTGCCGCTCGCCACCTGAAAGCTTGACGCCGCGCTCGCCGACCAGCGTGCCGTAGCCCTTCGGCAGCCGCAGGATGAACTCATGGGCATTGGCCAGCCGGGCGGCCTGCTCGATCGCCGCCATGCTGGCGCCCGGCCGGCCATAGGCGATGTTCTCGGCCAGTGACCGGTGAAACAGGATCGGGTCCTGCTGCACGATGGCGATCTGGCTGCGCAGCGAATGCTGCGTCGCGTCAGCGATATCCTGGCCGTCGATCAGGATATGTCCGCCGCTGACATCGTAGAGCCGCTGCACCAGTTTGACAAAAGTGGTCTTGCCGGAGCCGGAACGACCGACCAGACCGACGCGCTCGCCGGCGCGGATCTCGACCGACAGGCCGTCATACAGCGGCTCGCGGTGACCGCCGTAATGGAAAGTGACGTCGTCGAACATGATGCGGCCGCCCTGGATGTCGATCGCTTTCGCGTCCGCCGCATCGGCGATGCCGATCGGCTCGTCATGGATGGCGACGAGTTCCTCCATGTCGTTGACCGAACGCTGCAGATTGTTGATGTGCATGCCGACATCGCGCAGATAGGCATGGATGATGTAGTAGCTGGTCAGCACATAGGTGACGTCGCCCGGCGTTGCGCGACCGGCCATCCACAGCAGCAGCGCGCCGCCAACCACCGAGGCGCGAACGCACAGCAGTACGATCAGTTGCGCCGTCGAGGTGTAATTGTAACGCAGCCATGTCCGCCGCACCCGGCGGCGCCATCGGCTGATGACGCGCGCCAGCCGCGCGTCCTCGCGCGCTTCGGCGCCGAACGATTTTACCACGGCGTTGCAGGTCAAGGCGTCGGCCAGCGTGCCGCCAACCCTGGTGTCCCAGGCGTTGGAAATGCGCGCCGCCGGCGCGATATAGCGCGTCGAGAACACGACCGTCATCGACACATAGATCAGCGCGCCGACCGCGACCACGAGGCCGAGCAAGCTCCAGTGCAGCCCGAGCAGGATCATCGAACC
>JBBQUA010000183.1:0-11264 GCA_038212905.1 Hyphomicrobiales bacterium | reverse complement strand
CCCGGCAGCAGATGCTCGATCCGGGAAAATTGATCGTCCCGCAACGCATGACGTTCCATAGAAGGCCTCCCTCATTGAGGCTTCTCATGAATCACGCTTCAGCTGATTTGCGAATCCTCTAAATGACGACAGGCCCTAGTTCGCCACGGCCAACTGCGGTTGTTTCGAATCCGCCACGCCCGCCTGCGCGATCAGCCGCTTCATCTCCGGAATGCATGAGCCGCAATTGGTGCCGGCCTTCAGCTGTACGCCGATCTCGGCTGATGTGCCCGCCCCCGCCGCGATGGCCGCGAGAATCGCGGTGCGGCCGACCCCGAAGCAGGCGCAGACGATCGGACCGGCGCTGGCCATCCCGTCGATCGATTTGCCGGACAGCAGCATGCGGCGCTGGTCGTCGCTGAGCACGTCGGCGACGAACAACTGCTTGATCACGTTCCAGTCGCCGGCGTCCTGCGCCGGTCCGATGAACAGGCAGGCTTCGATCCGATCGGCGGCAAACGCCGCTGCGCGGTAAACGCCGCCACCGAAATCCTTGTATTCGGCCAGATCATCCGAAGTCACCGAGCGCAGCCAGGATTGCCAACTCCCGAGATCCGCATTGTCGGCCAACAGATAACCGTGGCCGCCTGATATCGCGACGTGGGCCCACCACGCATGGTCGGGCAAGACCAGCGGCGTGCGCGACAGCGCAAAGCCCCGGAACACGTATTCGTAGGGCGTGATCGAGGCCGGCGTCGCCTTGTTCTCGGGTTGGCCGGAAAATGCATCGGTGAACGGCGCCACCAGCGCGCCAACCCGCGAACCTGTGGCGGTTGCCTCGCTCCAGTGGATCGGCGCGAACAGCATGCCGCGCTGCTGCCGTTCGCTGACGACGACCTTGAGCGTACACTGCCCGTAATCGGTGGTGACGCGCGCAAAACTGTCATGGGTCACGCCGAACTTCAGCGCATCGTCGGGATGCACCTCGACGAACGGCTCCGGCAGATGCTGGCCCAGCCGTGGGCTCTGGCCGCTGCGGGTCATGGTGTGCCATTGATCCCGGATACGGCCGGTGTTCAGCCGCAGCGGCCGGGCTGCCGTGGTCAGGCCGCGCAGCGCCGGGATTTCCGGTGCAACGAAGCGCGCCTTGAAGTCGTTGGTAAAGAACCCGCCATCGGCAAAGAACCGCCGTTGCGGCTGGCTGGAGTCCAGGCGCGTCGGCCACTGCACCGGCGCCAGCGCGTCAAACGCCTCGTCCGACAGCGAGTTCAGCGCGCCGATATCGAAATCGCGGCCACCGGTGTTCTCGAAGGCCGACAGTGCCGCATGTTCGCGAAACACGTCGGCCGCCGAGTTGAAATCGAACGCCGCGCCGAAGCCGAGCCGTTTTGCCACTTCGGCAACGATCCACCAATCCGGCTTGGCCTCGCCGGGCGGCGTGAGAAACGCGCGCTGCCGCGAGATCCGCCGTTCCGAATTGGTCACGGTGCCGGATTTCTCGCCCCAGGCCTGCGCCGGCAGCAATACATGCGCGCCCGCGTTCACGGTGTCGTTGGAACGCACATTCTCCGACACCACGAACAGCTCGAGCTTCTTCAACGCGGCGCGGGCGGCGTCGGCGTCCGGCAACGACACCGCCGGATTGGTGCCCATCACCCACAGCGCCTTGATCTCGCCGCGCGCGATCGCCTCGAACAACTGGACCGCCTTCAATCCTTCGTGCGTGGCGATGCGCGGCGCCTTCCAGAACCGGCGGACGCGGTCGATATCGGGCGGCGTGAAGCCCATATGGGCGGCAAGCTGGTTGGCCAACCCGCCGACCTCGCGTCCACCCATCGCATTGGGTTGCCCGGTCAGCGAGAACGGCGACGCGCCCGGTTTGCCGATCCGCCCGGTCGCGAGATGGCAATTGATGATGGCATTGACCTTGTCGGTGCCCTGCGCCGACTGGTTGACGCCCTGCGAATACAGCGTCACCACGCGCGGCATGGTGGCGAACAGCCGGAAGAAGTCGGCGACGTCACGTTCGGAAAGGTCGGTCGCCAGCGCGGTGGCGCCGACGCTGCCGGCGATAATCCGCGCCCGCGCCAGCGCCTCGTCGAAGCCTGAGGTGTGCCGTTCGATATAGCCGGAATCCAGCGCGCGGTTGTCGGCCAGATGCGCCAGCAGCCCGGAGAACAACGCGGTGTCGGTGCCGGGCTTCAGGCCCAGAAACAGGTCGGCATCTCCGGCGGTATCGGTCCGGCGCGGATCGATCACCACGATGCGCGCGCCGCGCTTCTGCTTGTTGACCAGCATGCGCTGGTACAATACCGGGTGGCACCACGCCGCGTTGGATCCGACCAGCACCAGCAAGTCCGCTTCGTCCAGATCGTCATAGCAACCCGGCACCGTGTCCGTGCCGAAGGCGCGGCGGTGACCAGCGACCGAGGACGCCATGCACAGCCGCGAATTGGTATCGACATTGGCGCTGCCGATGAATCCCTTCATCAGCTTGTTGGCGACGTAATAGTCCTCGGTCAGAAGCTGTCCGGACAGGTAGAACGCGACCGCGTCCGGGCCGTCGCGCTTGATGATGTGCGCGAAGCGATGCGCGACATGGTCGAGCGCGTCGCTCCAGGCCACCCGCTCCATGATGCCCTTGCTGCACCGAATCATCGGATGGAGCAGCCGGTCCGTCAGATCAAGGGTTTCGCCAAGCGCCGAGCCCTTCGAGCACAGCCGACCGAAATTGGCGGGATGCTCAGGATCGCCCGAGATCGCCGCACCGCCGCTGCCATCGGGCGTTGCCACCACGCCGCAGCCGACGCCGCAATAGGCGCAGGTGGTTCGCGTCGCGCTCAACGTGGGAACGGCGGCGGTCATGTCAGCAACGGGGTCACGCCGCCTCCGAGGCCAGCGCGAGCGAGCGGCCGAACATCATCTGGCTGCGAATGCCCACGACGGGTTTACGATCCCTGATCAATTCGAGGTACCAGAGCGCATCGGCGACATCGCCTACCAGCACCGCGCCGGTGAGCCGGCCACCGGATATCACCAGCTTCTTGTAGGTGCCGTGCCTGATGTCGTTGAGCACAATGGCCTCGCTGCCATCGACGCCCATGAAATCACCTGCCGAAAACACGCTGACGCCGGAGACCTTCAAATTGGTCGCGACCACGCTGCCATTATAGGCCGCTGGCCTGTGCGCCAGATGCCGCGCCAGAACGCGCGCCTGTTCATAGGCCGGCTCGACCAGGCCGTAACAGATGCCGCGATGCTCGGCGCATTCGCCGAGCGCGAAAATTTCGGGTGCGCCGGTCTGCATGACATCGTCGACCACGATGCCGCGATTGACGGCAATGCCGGCTTCCTTCGCCAGCGCGATGCTGGGCCGGATGCCGGCCGCGAAGATCACAGCGTCGGCATCGATCCGGCGGCCGTCCGTCAGTTCGACGCCCTCGACACAGGTCTCACCGTGAAAGCGCGCGGTACTGGCGTTGAGCAGAATCCTGATGCCCTTGAGCTCGACCAGCGATTTCAGGAGCTCGGCCGCCGGCGCATCAAGCTGGCGCTCCATCAGCCGGTCCATCAAATGAACCAGGGTGACCGACGCGCCGGCCTTGGCGAGGCCGTAGGCTGCTTCCAGCCCGAGCAGTCCACCGCCGATCACGACCACGCGCTTCTTTTGCGCGGCCAGTGTCAGCAGCAGATCGACGTCGCGGCTGTCGCGGAAGGTGTGCACGCCGGCGAGATCTGCGCCTGATACGTTCAGTCGCAGCGGCGTCGAGCCGGTGGCCAGCACCAGTTTCGAAAACGCCATGCTCTCGGCATTCGCGATCTTGAGTTCGCGGCGGCCGACATCGATCTCGGTAGCGACGCACCCGTATTTCAGGGTGACTCCGCGATCACGCCACCATGACGCCGGCCGTAGCTCGATGTCATGCGAAGCGGTCTCGCCGGCCAGCACCGATGACAGCAGCACGCGATTATAGGCGAGCCGCGGCTCTTCGCCGATCACCGCGATGGCGTAACGGCCAAGGGCTGCTTTCGACAGCTCGTCGACCAGACGCGCCGCCGCCATTCCATTGCCGACGATGACCAGAGGTTCGCTCACATCGTATCCTTACTCCGCAGCTTGCGCGCGGCCGTATGCTTCTGAAATCATGTAACCGGACAACGTCCCGTAGGCCGCGGTCCATGCGTCGGCGACATCGGATGTCCAGGCCTCGCCAAGCCCCTTCCGCTTGACCTGCGTCGAATTCATTTCAGCTCTCCTGAGTTGTTAAGGCAGAACCTGTTGGCCGCGCTGTTGGAACATCCAGTTCACTTCAAATTCAGAGAGACGTAAGGGCTTACGCGGCCTCGACAAAACGACGCCGCTCATAGAGGAATTCGAGCACGCGCTGGCGACATTTCAGGTAGCCGGCGTTGGTCGCGAGTTCGAGCCGCTTGCGCGGGCGCGCCAGGGGCACGTCGAGCACTTCGCCGATCCGCGCGCTCGGCCCGTTGGTCATCATCACGATGCGGTCCGACAGCAGCACCGCCTCGTCGACGTCGTGGGTGATCATCAGGATGGTGTTGCCGAGCTTCTGATGCAGCGCCATCACCGAATCCTGCAGATGGGCGCGGGTCAGCGCGTCGAGCGCGCCGAACGGTTCGTCCAGCAGCAGCACTTTCGGCTCCATCGCCAGCGCCCGCGCAATGCCGACGCGCTGCTTCATGCCGCCTGAGATTTCCGAGGGCCGCTTGTCCCTGGCATGGGCCATCTGCACCAGATTGAGATTGTGCATGGTCCAGGCATCACGCTCGCTGCGGGTCTTGCTTGAGGCGAACACCTTGTCGACGCCGAGCCGGACGTTTTCGTAGACCGTGAGCCAGGGCAGCAGGCTGTGGTTCTGGAACACCACTGCGCGATCCGGCCCCGGCGAGTTGACCTCGCGGTTTTCCAGCAGCACGCAGCCCATCGTGGTGGTGGTGAGGCCGGCCACGATGTTGAGCAGCGTGGACTTGCCGCAGCCGGAGTGTCCGATGATCGAGACATACTCGCCCTTGTCGATCGTCAGGTTGATGTCCTTCAAGACCTCGGTCGAGGCGTTGCCGCGGGTAAAAACCTTGTCGATGTGGTCGAGCTTCAGATAGGGGTGCATGGACATGTTCCTTCAGTTCAGCGCGGTGCCGCGGGTGACGAACTGCGCCATGCCCGCGATGATGCGATCGAGCACAAAGCCGATGATGCCGACATAGAACAGCGCCAGAATGATTTCGCTGATGTGCGACGAGTTCCAGGCATCCCAGATGAAGAAGCCGATGCCGACGCCGCCGATCAGCATTTCCGCCGCCACGATGGCGAGCCAGGACAGGCCGATGCCGATGCGCAGGCCGGTGAAGATGTAGGGCGCTGCCGCCGGGATCATGATCTTCCAGAAAAATTCCAGCGGATTGAGCTGAACGACTGCTGCGACGTTGCGGTAATCCTGCGGAATGTTGCGGATGCCTACCGCGGTGTTGATGATGATCGGCCAGATCGAGGTGATGAAGATCACGAAGATCGCCGACGGCTGGCCGTCGCGGAACGCGGCCAGCGACAGCGGCAACCAGGCCAGCGGCGGAATGGTACGCAACACCTGGAAGATCGGATCGAGCCCACGCATCGCCCAGACCGACTGGCCGACCAGGGTGCCGAGCGCGATGCCGGCGACCGCCGCCAGCGAATAGCCGAGGAAGACGCGCTGCAGACTGGCCGACATATGCCAGAACAGGCCCTTGTCGATGCCGCCGCGGTCGAAGAACGGATCGAAGATCAGTTCTCTGGTTTCCTTGAACACCCGCGACGGCGGCGGCAGGGTCGAACCGGCACGCTGGCACACCAGCTCCCAGAACAGCATCAGGAGCCCGAGCACGATCAGCGGCGGCACCACGCGTACCGAGGTTTCTTTCGCCCACTTGGCATATTTCTCGGCGCGCGGCGCCCGCTTCGGCGTCAGCGCGACGACGGGTGCCGCGGTGGTCGCGATGACCGCCGCATTTGCCGGCGCCTCGGGTTCGGTCTTCAGGGCATGCATATTCATCGGGAGTGATTCTCCGTGTTCGATAAGCGGGGCCCACGCGAACGCGCGACCCGGTTTGGATCAGACCTCAACACGCTTGATGGACAATGACTTCAGATATGCCGCCGGATTTTCCGGATCGAACACCTTGCCGTCGAAGAAAGTCTCCTTGCCGCGCGACGTCGAAGCCGGGATGTCGGACGCGGCAACCTTCAGGTCCCTGGCAGCCTCGCGCCACAGGTCCTCGCGATTGACCTTGGCGATCAACGCCCTGGTGTCCGTAGCGGCGGGCATCTTGCCCCAGCGGATGTTCTCGGTGAGAAACCACAGGTCGTGGCTCTGGAAGGGATACGACGCGTGGTCGCGCCAGAACTTCATCAACAGCGGGCTGTTTTTTTCAACCCGTCCGTTGCCGTAATTGAAATTCCCCTTGATGCGCTCGTCGATGTCGGCGGCCGGAACGTTCATCCATTGCCGCTTCGCGCTGATCGTCGCCAACTCGTCCTTGTTGGCGTCCTTGTCGCACCATTGCAGCGCCTCCATGACGGCCATTAGAAGCGCCTTGGCCGCACGCGGGTTCTTGTCAACCCAGGCGGCACGCATGCCGAGCACTTTCTCGGGATGGTCCTTCCAGATCTCTCCCGTGGTAACCGCCGAGTAGCCCGCGTTCTGGTGAATCAGCTGCTCGTTCCATGGTTCGCCCACACACAGGCAATCCATGGTGCCAACTTTCATGTTCGCGACCATCTGGGGCGGCGGAACGACGATGGTTTCGATGTCCTTGTCGGGGTCGATACCCCCGGCTGCCATCCAGTATCGGATCCAAAGATCATGTGTGCCGCCCGGGAAGGTCATCGCGGCCTTAACGGACTTGCCCGCTGCCTTTTTCTTGTCGAGCGCGACCTTGAGCGGCGCGGCGTCGAGACCGACCTTCAATTCCGCATACTCATTGCTGACCGAGATGCCCTGACAATTGAGATCGAGCCGCGCCAGAATATGCATTGGCGTCGGCACGTTGTTTTGCGTCACGGTGCCGGCTGTCATCTGATAGGGCATCGGCGTCAGGATGTGGGCGCCATCGATGCCGTTGCCTTCCGAGCCGAGCACGAGGTTGTCACGCGTGGTGCCCCACGACGCCTGCTTCTCGACAGCGACGTCAGGCATGCCGTATTTTGCGAACAGGCCCTTCTCCTTGGCAACAAACAGCGGCGCCGCATCGGTCAAGGCAATGAAGCCGAGCTTGGCGGCCTTCACCTCCGGTCCCGCAGTCTCGGCGAAGGCGCCTGCGGGGAAATTCATCCTGACGGCGGCAAGGAGCGCGGCTGTACCCGCGCCCGCCTTCAGCAGCGCGCGGCGGTTGATCTGATGAGCCGAACGGTCGATGGTCTTTTTTCTCATATCCAGTTCCCTTGGAAATCCGATGTTCCGACGCCGTGGCGTCAAACCCCGACGCGCTTGATCGACAATGACTTGAGATACGCGGCCGGATTTTCCGGATCGAACACCTTGCCGTCGAAGAAGGTCTCCTTCCCGCGCGACTTGGAGGTCGGGATATCGGAAGCGGCAACGCCGAGGTCCTTCGCCGCATCCTTCCAGAGGTCTTCGCGGTTGACCTTGGCAATCAGCGCTTTGGCGTCATAACCCGCTTCAAATTTGCCCCAGCGGATGTCCTCGGTCATGAACCAGAGATCGTGGCTCTGGAACGGATAGGATGCATGGTCGGCCCAGAACCGCATCACGTGCGGGCTGTTCTCGACGACCTTGCCGGTGCCGTAGTCGAACTTGCCCTTGACGCGATCGGTGACGTCGTCGACCGGGCAGTTGATCCATTGCCGCTTGGCGCAGATCGCCGCGACTTCTTCGCGGTTCTCCGCCTTCTCGCACCACTGTTGCGCTTCCATCACCGCCATCAGCAGCGCCTTCGCCGCCTTCGGATATTTGTCGACATAGGCGGCGCGCATGCCGAATGATTTCTCCGGATGCTTGTTCCAGAGTTCACCGGTCGTGATCGCGGTGTAACCGATGTTCTGATGGATCAGTTGCAGGTTCCAGGGCTCGCACACACAGAACGCGTCCATGGTGCCGACCTTCATGTTGGCGACCATTTGCGCGGGCGGAATCACGATGGTTTCGATGTCCTTGTCAGGATCGATGCCGCCGGCCGCGAGCCAGTAACGAATCCACAGATCGTGAGTGCCGCCCGGGAACGTCATCGCGGCCTTGATCGATTTTCCGGAGGCCTTTTTCTTGTCGAGCGCAACCTTGAACGGCGCGGTGTCGACGCCGACCTTGATGTCGCTGTATTCCTTGCCGACCGAAATGCACTGACCGTTGAGGTTAAGCCGCGCCAGGATGTACATCGGCGTCGGCTGATTGTTCTGCGTCACCTTGCCGGAGGAGATCAGATACGGCATCGGGGTGAGGATATGCGCACCGTCGATGCCGTTGCCTTCCGAGCCCAGCACGAGGTTATCGCGCGTGGTGCCCCAGGAGGCCTGCTTCTGCACTTCGACATCGGGCATGCCGTATTTGGCGAACATGCCCTTTTCCTTGGCCACGAACAGCGGCGCCGCATCGGTCAGCGCGATGAAACCCAGTTTGGCGGCCTTCACTTCCGGTCCCGCGCCCTGCGCAAAGGCGCCGGCGGGGAAATTCAGTTTCGTCGCGGCAAGAAGCGCTGCCGTTCCCGCGGTCGCCTTGAGCAGCTGGCGGCGGCTGACGCCGGGGCGGGAAGTCGGGTCGGTAGGTTTCGTCATGGGCGCTGGCGTCCTTTGCGTCGGTTTGGCCGTCCGTCCGGTGTCACCGTGAGAAGCGCATGGAGGCGCGTTCCGGGGAGGCCCGGTCTGGCGGTTTCACAATTCGGATGATTGGTCTCGAGGGACGGCATCAATGGCGTCGGCACCAGCTATTCAAGCTTTGTGCCAAGCCGGGTGACGGAAAAAATGTATATTTTTTATATAGTTAGACCACATGCATAATAATTATGCACGCCTAATATTGCATCGAAAGCTTGCGCTGGGCTCAAAAATTGTGCGTTGCAAAACAAATAAGCAAGCGTTTATCCTGACGATTGTCAGGCGTCCTCGGCCACCGCCAGCATCGGCTTCGGCACCGTTCCCTTGCCGGGCCTCATGCGAAAATCATAAGTCATCAGATGCCACGGCGTGGGCGCCGGCTTTCCGTCCGGCATCAGTGCATCGGTGCGCTTTTCGATCCTGGCGATCAGTTCGTTCTTCACCCCGAACACCACGTCGGAATCCAGATATTTGTCGCCCTCGATGAAGACGTGGGTGACCAGCGGCTCGTAACCGGGGGCGGCGACCAGAAAATGCACATGCGCCGGGCGCATCTCGTGGCGGCGGACCTGCCGGATCATCTCGCCGACCGGGCCATCGGTGGGAATGGGATAACTGCAGGGCAGGATGGTGCGAAAGAAAAACCGGCCGTCGGCATCGGTGATGAACCGCGCCCGCGATGACGGGCCCGTCACCTCGTAATCCGGCTTCTGCGAATCGTAGTGGCCGTCATCGTCGGCGTGCCAGATGTCGACGGGGACGCCGGCCAGCGGCTTGCCCGCGAGGTCGGTGACGCGGCTCTGCACGAACATCCGTTCGCCCGTCTGATTGTGAGGAGAAACATCCGACCCATGCGGCGTCACCTTGTGTTCCCCGACATAGAACGGCCCCAGCACCGTGGTCTCGGTCGCGCCCTCGCGCTCGCGATGGTTCACCGCGTCGACCAGCATGGACACGCCGAGCACGTCGGACAGCAGGATGAACTCCTGCCGGCTCGAGGTGCATTTCTGGCCGGTGCGGGTCAGGAAATCGATGGCGTAGCCCCATTCGTCGAAGTTGAGATCGGTCTTGCGGACGTATTCGTGCAGCGACTTAACCAGTTCTTCCATCAGGAATTTGACCCGCGGATCCGGCGTCTCTTCGAAACTCTTGATGACGGCGGCGGTCAGTTCGGTGTCGTTGAATTGGGGCATTTTTGGCTGTCCTGCGAGGGATACGCGGTTGCGGTGGAAGTCTACACCAGCCGCCCGTCCGGGGTAAGCGGTGGCGGATAGAACAAGCCACACTTTTCGGCTATCAAGGCGGACCGCGACAGCCCCCGGAGACATCAGATGCTAGCCCCGACCCCCGCCTCGCCCGAATCCGCCGGCATGTCCAAGGCCGGCTTCGACCGCGTCGATGCGCATCTGAAGCACCGCTATATCGATGCCGGCCGCTTTCCGGGGTCGCAGCTTCTGGTCTACCGCCGCGGCAAGGTGGTGCACAGCGCGGTGCAGGGCTTTGCCGACCTCGAGCGCAAGGCGCCGGTCAAGGACGATACCATCTTCCGTATCTATTCGATGACCAAGCCGATCACTTCGGTGGCCTTCATGATGCTGGTCGAGGAAGGCCGCGTCGCGCTCGACGAGCCCGTGCACAAATACATCCCGGAATGGAAAGGCCTCGGCGTCTTCCAGGCAGGCACCGCGCCGGCCTTCATGATCCGGCCGCCGTCGCGGCCGATGCTGATTATCGACCTGTTGCGGCATACGTCGGGCCTGACCTACGGCTTCCAGCAGCGCTCCAATGTCGACGCCGCCTACCGCGAAATGAAGATCGGCGAGGTCGTCAAGGCAGGCACGCTGCAGTCCATGATCGAGGACCTGGCAAAGGTGCCGCTGGAATTCTCCCCCGGCGAGGCCTGGAATTATTCCGTCTCCACCGATGTGGTCGGCTATCTCGTAGGCCTGATCAGCGGCATGCCGTTCGAAGAGTTTTTGAAGCAACGCATCTTCGATCCGCTCGGGATGACCGATACCGACTTCTCGGTGCCCGCCGCCAAGGCGCATCGCTTCGCGGCCTGCTATTCGGCCGACGCAAAGCTCGGCATGACCTCCCAAGGCACCGATCTCAAGGTCAGCCTGACGCTGCAGGACGACCCGGCCACCAGTTCGTTCCTGTCACCGCCGAGCTTCATTTCCGGTGGCGGCGGGTTGTGCTCGACCGTTTCAGACTATCTCACCTTCTGCCGCGCGCTGCTGAACCGCGGCGAACTCGGCGGTATCAGGCTGCTTGGCCCCAAAACCCTGGCGCTGATGACGTCAAATCACCTGCCCGGCGGCTGCGACCTGCCGGCGATGTCGCGCTCGCTGTTCTCCGAGGCCACCTATAACGGCATCGGCTTCGGTCTCGGCTTCTCCGTCACCATGGATCCGGCACAAACGCTGATCCCCGGCAGCGCCGGCGAGTATTCCTGGGGCGG
>JBBQUA010000182.1:0-11331 GCA_038212905.1 Hyphomicrobiales bacterium | reverse complement strand
GAAAAAAGGGCCGCTTGAATGAACAAGCGGCCCAAGTCTAGGGAGGAAACGCCCAAGGAGGGCAGCGATAGCGCGAGGCGCTACCGCACCGCAACAATATGCGACCGCGCTGCACAAAGCGCAAGGGTTTTTGACTCATTTGCGGTGCAAAATACGCATGGCTGGGCTGCACGCTGGAAATCCGATCCAGCCGGTTTCTCAAGATTTTTCAGTGGCTTCGCCGCCGCGCCGCCTCACAAACGCATCACCGCCAAGCTCCGACCGTCGGCCTCGCGATTTCGTGATCGGTGGTGTTACCAGAAAATACACCGCGATGCGGGCTGATTCGGGAACTGATTCGGGCGTCCAAAGCTGTCGCGGGCGCCGGTATCGGCCCGCTGTATAATGTGTGCGTTAACCGTGCGCGGCCTGCCGGATTGGGCTAGGCAAGGGCGCAAGAACATCCCCCGCTCCATCCCTGAAGGAACCGCCGTGACGGTCATCGACTTTACCGCCTTTATTGGCCGCCTCGCGACCACGTCGGGCGAAACCATCCTGCCGTTCTTCCGGACCTCGCTGTCGATCGACAACAAGAGCAGCCACGATTTCGATCCCGTCACCGAGGCCGACCGCGCCGCCGAGGCGGTGATGCGGCGACTGATCAAGGGCAATTTTCCCCAGCACGGCATCGTCGGCGAGGAGTTCGGCAGCGAGAACGAGGACGCCGAATATGTCTGGGTGCTGGATCCGATCGACGGCACCAAATCCTTCATCGCCGGGTTCCCGATCTGGGGCACCCTGATCGCCCTGCTGCACAAGGGCACGCCGGTGTTCGGGATGATGCACCAGCCGTTTATCCGCGAGCGCTTTTACGGCGACAGCGGCTCGGCGAATTATCAGGGACCGCTGGGCGAAAGGAAACTGTCGGTACGGCGCTGCGCCACGCTCGGCGAGGCAACCGCGTTCACCACCAGTCCGCTGTTGATGAACGCTTCCGACCGCGCGGCCTTCGGCCGCATCGAAAGCGCTGCCAGGCTGACCCGCTACGGCGGCGATTGCTATTCCTATTGCATGCTGGCCGCCGGCCACCTCGATCTCGTGGTCGAGACCGAACTGAAACCCTACGATATCGCGGCATTAATCCCGATCATCACCGGCGCCGGCGGCGTCGTCACTACCTGGGACGGCAAGCCGGCCCAGAGCGGCGGACGCATCATCGCCGCCGGCGATCCGCGGGTGCACGAAGCGGCGATCAAGCTGCTCAACAGCTAATTCGCTGTTGCCACCGCGCTGCGTCTTCCTCATCCTGCGGAAAATAAACAGCGGGAGGAGGCTTTGATGAGAATTCTCAGAACGCTCGTGGCTGGCCTGTCGCTGCTGGTGTTGCCGGCACTGGCCGGAGCGCAGGACTTTCCTGCTAAACCCATCAAGCTGATCGTGCCGTTCCCGGCCGGCGGGCCCAATGACATCATCGCGCGGGTGGTCGGCCAGCGCATGTCGGAATTGGCAAAACAGCCTGTCCTGATCGAGAATCGCGGCGGACAGGCCGGGGTGCTGGGTACCGACGCGATCGCAAAGGCTGCGCCGGACGGCTACACCATCGGGATCGTGAGCGCGAGCGCGCTGGTCATCAGCCCCTCGATGGAAAAAGTCCCCTACGATGTCGCCCGGGACTTTGCGCCGGTCACGCTTGTGGTGACGGTGCCGGAGATGCTGGTGGTGGCCAGCAACGTCCCCGCCAACAACATGGCTGAACTCATCGCCCTCGCGAAGGCGCAACCCGGCAAGCTGAATTTTGCCTCCGCCGGCCTGGGCGGCCTGCCGCACCTAGCCGGCGAATTGTTCAAACTGACGGCGAAGATCGACGTCGTGCATGTGCCCTATCGCGGGGCTGCCCCCGCCATCAACGACCTGCTGGGACAGCAGGTGCAGATGACGTTTCTCGACCTGCCGGTGATCCTGCCGCACATCAAGGCCGGCTCCCTGCGGCCGATCGCGCTCGGCGCCCGCGAGCGCGCACCGACCGCGCCCGATGTGCCGACCACGGCGGAAGTCGGCATGCCCGACCTGTTGATCGAGAACTGGTACGGCATGATCGCGCCGGCGGGGACGCCGCCTGCCATCGTCGCGAGCCTGAACAAGATCGCGACCGCGGCGATGACCGATCCGGCCGTCAAGGCCAAGCTTGCCGATCAGGGCCTGACGGTGGTCGGCGATGCGCCGGAACATTTTCGCCAATTCATCGGCAATGAGACCGCGAAATGGGCCAAGGTCATCAAGGATGCGGGTCTCGCGACGACGAAGTGAGCGGCTTCATCGGTCGTCGAGCCGCCCGCGATTCTCGCTGTCTTCAATGCTGCGCGACTTCACGCAAATGCGCCACCAGTTGCTGTGCCGGCCGCGGCAACGCCTTGAAGCTGCGGGCGCAGATCACCAGCTTGCGGTTAGCCCAGGGGTCGCGAATCCGCACCAGGCCAATCCGCATCGATTTGGCGCAGCGCCGGGCCGCGACTTCCGGCATCACGGCGACGCCGATGCCGGCCGCCACCATCTGGCCGATCGAATGGAAATTGTTGAGCCGTGCCCGGAAGCGCAGCCGCGCACCGAGCCGCGCCGCATGCCCGGCGATATGCGCATGCAGCGCGCTCGCCGTGGTCAGGCCGACGAAGTCGCGGCCAATCACCTCGCGAAAATCGACCTGCCGCCGTTTTGCCAATTCATCCCCGCGCGCGGCGACCAGCACCAGGCGATCGTCGCTGAAGGCGATTCGCTCGATCGCATCCGGCAAGGCATGCTCGGCCGCCAATCCGAGGTCGGCGGCCCCGGACACGATGGCCTGGGCAATATCGGCGCTTTCGCGTTCCTCGACGTCGATGGAAAGATTCGGATTGAGGCCGAGGAACGCCGCCAGCGCCTTCGGCAGGTATTCCGACAGCCCCGAGGTGTTGGTGAGCAGGCGGATCGTGGCTTTGGTGCCATCGGCATAAGCCACGAGGTCGCCGCGCATCGCATCGACATGGTTCAGAATGATGCGGGCGTGATCGAGCAGGCTTTCGCCCGCCGCGGTCAGTTCGATGCCGCGCCGCCCGCGCCGCAGGAGCGGCGTGCCGAGGGCCGCTTCCAGCCCCTTGATCCGCGCGCTGGCCGACGCCAGCGCCAGATGGGCGCGGTCGGCGCCGCCGGTGATGCTGCGCGCCTCGGCCACGGCGATGAACAATTGCAGGTCGACCAGGTCGAAACGCATGGGTGATTCCTTGCGATGGGACCGGCATTCCGTCATTGCGCGCTGTCGTTGACGTGCGTCATTCCGGGGCGATGCGAAGCATCGAACCCGGAATCTCGAGATTCCGGGGCTGGTGCTGGCGCACCATCCCGGAATGACCGTAACAATTTTTGCCTTCGCTCCAGCCGAAGGCTGGCTCCGTGAGCGCCAGATTGTGCCGGCAGCCCCGATCGGTCAATGTGATCCTATGTTCGAACCCCTGTTGCTGCTGATCGCCGCCGCCTTCCTGCTCGCCGGATTCGTCAAGGGGGTGATCGGGCTCGGCCTGCCCACTGTGTCGATGGGCCTGCTCGCGGTGACGATGCCGCCCGCGCAGGCGCTCGCCATCGTGATCGTGCCGGCCATCATCACCAATATCTGGCAGACCTTTGTCGGCCCCTATCTGCGCGACATCATCCGCCGGCTGTGGCCGTTGATGGTGGGCACGGTGATCGGCATCTGGCTGAACGCGGACATGCTGACCGGCCCCTATGCGCGCTACGGCACCATCGCGCTCGGCGTTCTGCTGGTGATCTATGCGATCATCGGGCTCAACAAATTCACGTTCCACGTCGCGCGCCGCAACGAGGGATGGGTCGGCGGCATCGTCGGCGTCCTCACCGGGCTGGTTTCCGCCGCCACCGGCGTGCAAGTGATTCCGTCGATGCCGTTCATGCAGGCGATCGGCATGGAAAAGGACGAACTGGTACAGGCGCTCGGGGTGTTCTTTACCGTCGCGACGGTGGCGCTGGCCTTCAACCTCACCGCATCGGGCCTGCTGACCACGGCGACCGCGCTGCCTGGCGCGGTGGCGATGGCGGCCGCCTTTGCCGGCATGTTCATCGGCCAGGCGGTGCGCTCGCGGATGCAGCCGGAGGCGTTCCGCCGCTGGTTCCTGATCGCGATGATCCTGCTCGGGCTCTATCTGGTCGGCAGCACGGCGTTGAATGCTCCGCACCCTTGATGCAGCGCGAGGCCCCTGGCGGGCGCCGCAAGGGTCTCCCGGCGCCAAAAAAACGCTGACAAATCAATACCATTCTTACTGTATATGGGGTTGTTTTTGATGTTTTGGCCGGGTGGGCCGGTGATGGACGACTGGGTCCTCACCGCGCCTGGAGAATGGCGACGCGGACGCCGAGATAGATGAACAGTCCGCCCAGCGCGCGATTGATCCAGGTCAGGGCACGGCTGGATTGCCGGATGCCGCGGGCGGCGGATGCAGCGAACGCAGCCACGCCGAGGCACCACAGCATGCCGTTGAAAATAAAAATAAGGCCGAGCAACGCGAAGGCGGCGGCCTTGTGCGGCGAATCCGCAGCCACGAATTGCGGCAGGAAGGCGAGAAAGAACAGCGCCACTTTCGGGTTCAGCACATTGGTCAGCGCGCCCTGCCAGAACACCTGACGCAGCGAGATCGCGTCGCTGGTCGTCGCCGCATCGGCAGGCAGCATCGCGCCCGGCCGCGACAGCAGTAGCTGGACGCCGATGAAGCAGAGATAGGCCGCGCCGGCCCATTTCACCGCGGTGAATGCGACCGATGACGCCGCCAGCAGCGCCGACAGGCCTGCTGCGGCGGCAAACACGTGCACCAGACAGCCGATGCAGATGCCGAGCGCCGCGGCCGCACCGCCGCGCCACCCCATCTGCACGCTGCGGCCGATAATATAGGCGGTATCAGGTCCCGGCGTGATGTTGAGCAACAGGCCGGAGATGATGAAGAGCCAGAATTCGTGAATGCCGAGCATGTTCGATTTCCATACGCTAACGCGCAACTCCCTCAACGTCATTGCGAGGAGCCCTTGCGACGAAGCAATCCATTCTTTCTTTGCGCGGAGAGATGGATTGCTTCGCTGCGCTCGCAATGACGTTGATAGGTCATCGCAATCAACTCCGAACTAGAACGCCGTGCTATTTGTCCAGCCAGACTTCCTCGAACCGCAGGTTGTTGTACTGGCTGTTGTCGTGCGGCACGTAATTCCTGACATAAGGCTGCCAGCAATTGGCGGCGACGCTGTGGAGGATGATCGGGCGCGCCGCATCGTCGACCAGCAGGCGCTCGATATCCCAGACGATCTTTCTGCGTTTTTCCTTGTCGAGCTCGCGCGATTGCGCCGCCAGCAACTTGTCGACCTCGGCGTTGCAGTACTGGGTATAGTTGCGCTCCGATTTGCAGGAATAGTTTTCCACGATATTGCCGTCGGGATCGTCGACACTGACGCCGGTGACGTTCAGTCCGATGGTGTAATCCTTCCTGGTGAGTTTGGCGTACCAGCGCGGCGTATCCAGAATATCCAGCTCACCGACGATGTAGATCCGCTTCAGCTGATCGGTGATGATGACGGCGGCATCGCGATAGGTCGGAAGGTTTCGGGTCTGAATCTTGATCTGCAGCGGCTTTGTCTCGCTGTAGCCCAGCTTCTGCATGATCGCCTGGGCCTGGGCGACGTTCTCAGCGGTGTCGGGACCATAGCCGGTCAGCGACGCCACCATTTCCGGCGGCATGCCCCATTCGCCGGCGGGTTTCGGCAACATCGCCCCGCCGGTCAGCGCGAGGCCTTCCATCAGGATGGTGTTGAAGGCCTTGCGGTCGATTGCCAGCGACATCGCCTTGCGCAGCTCGGGATTGTCGAACGGCGGATTTTCGCGGTTCACCATCAGGTTGGACTGGGTGCCCGTGGTGATCATCTGGCAGATCGCGTTCGGCGCCCGCGCCTTGACGTCCTTCATCAGGGGAACGCTGACGTCGGCCGGAAAGGTGATGTCGTACTCGCCGGTCGCAAACGCCAGCATCCGCGTGGCGCGGCTGTCGATCATCCGGAAGGTGATCTCGTCGAGATAAGGGCGGTCCTTCTTCCAGTAATCGGGGTTGCGCACTAGGCGGATCGAGTTGCCGCGGTTGAACTCGACCAGCCGGAACGGCCCGGTGCCGACCGGTCTGGTGCGCATGGTCGCCTGCGGCACGTGGCAGGGATAGACCGGCGAGAACGCGCTCGCCAGCAGCGCCGGCAGGCCGGGCTGCGGCTCGCTGAGCTCGAAGGTCGCCTCGAAATCGCCGTTGATGCTGACGTCCCGCAACTTGGTGTACCAGACCTTGCGCGGGTTGCGCTTGAAGTCCTGAACGTCGCTCTTGCCGATGATCATACGCCAGGTGCACTGCACGTCCCTGGCCGTGAACGGCGCCCCGTCATGCCACTTGACGCCTTGCCGCAGCTTGAAGGTGAGCCTTGTGTTGGTCGGATCCCACGACCAGCTTTCGGCGAGTTCCGGGATCACCGTGTCGATGCTCTCGTGGACCTTGAAGGGATCGAACACCACGAGGTTGTTGAACACGGCCGCGAACGGCGTCACCGAGGCGATGGTCGCTTCCTCGTGCAGCGAGGTCGAGGGCGGATTGTCGTTGTGGTAGAGCCGCAGCGTGCCGCCATGTTTCTGCGCGGCAGCGGGGGCCGTGGCCAGCAGCGCGATGCAAAGCAGCGCCAGGGAGCCTGTTATGGTCCGGCTGGTGCGCATGTTCGCCTCCCCGATGTTTTTATTTTTATAGGAGTGATGCCGGCCGGGCGCAATGTCGCACATCGGGCGAAAGCGATGGCCTATCGGTTGCGTGTGCGGGCAATCGTTCCGGCGACGATTTGCATGGCCACGCCGGCGAGCCATCCGGCCATCACCACCCACGTCAAGGACAGATGCGGATCGGCGCGCAGCAATATCACGCCGACCGAAACGAACGCCGTCAGCGCCGCGAGGAAGGTGCCGACGGCGCTGAGAAGCTCCGCGGCATCGATCTTTTCGGAAACGCCATCGACGAGCTCCTCGTGCGATTCCTGGAATGGCAACGGGGGCGTGTCGATTCCGAGATAGAACCCGACGGCCCCGACGATCATCATGGCGAGTAGAAAGCCCTGGGTTGTCAGCGCGCCGATGTTGGAGCCGACATGGGCGGCGACAAACAGCCCGGCGGCAGCGCCCGCCATCGCAAGCCCGCTGCGTTCCAGCACATGGGCAAATTTTCTGGCGCGAGATCGCATGGTCTTAACCCCGGGGAGCGCGAAGGCATCAGGCTAGGACATTTTGCAGACCTGTGGAAGGCATGTCCGGCACTTGGAACGCTGCCCGCTGGTCCTCGCCACCATACAGGCGAGTGAAGGCTGGAGACTAATGCGACGATTTGCGACCTGTCTTCAGCAATAGCAGCACGACAAATGCCGAGAGCGAGGCGAGCCCGCAGAACCCGAGCGCGCCGGTGCCGAAATGCTCGGTCATCAGCCCGATCGCCAGCGGCGCCATGGCTCCAGTGGCGCGCGCCGGCAGCGAAAGCAATCCAACGCGCTTGCCAAAGCCTTCGGGGCCAAACAGGGCCAGCGGCAGCGTACCGCGCGCGATGGTCAGAATGCCGTTGCCCGCGCCATAGAGCACGGCGAACAGCGGCGCGACCACGGGGCCGCCGATCAGCAACGCGAGCACGCCCAGCGGATTCATCAAGGTCGCGAGCCTGGCGGAAACCAGGGGATGATAACGGCTCAGCCATCCGGCCTCGAGCAGACGGGCGACGACCTGGGCCGGCCCGATCAGCACGCCCGCCAGCAGCGCGGTCGCCGGCGTGGCGCCGAACTGCGTCAGCATGGTCGGCAACAGCGCCGAAATTCCGGAACTGACGAAGGCGGTGGCGGCGAACACATAGGCCAGCGCGATCGTGATCAGGGAGGTCTCGCGCGCGCTGCGCGGCGCGATCGGTTGCTCGCTGACCGGAACCGGCGACGTCGCACGCGGCAGCGTCAGATTGAGCGGCAGCGCCAGCAAGAGGTGGATCAGCGCCCAGCACTGGCAGGTGGCACGCCAGCCGTAACGGGCCTCGAGCCAGGCCGTCAAGGGCCAGCCGACGGTGCTGGCGAAACCCGCGATCAGGGTGATGCCCGTGATCTGCCTTCGCGCCGCCATCCCGTAAATCCGCGTCAGGGTCGCGAAGGCCGCTTCATACAGGCCCATGCCCATGCCGACACCGATCACGATCCATGCCGCGAACAGCAGCAGCGGGCCGGTGGCGAACGAGAGCAAGGCAAGGCCAAGCGCCAGCACGCCGTTCGAGACCGCGAGCATGCCGCGGCCGCCGACCTTGTCGATGGTATGCCCGATGCGCGGCCCGAGAATCCCGGAAATGACCAGCGCGCCGGACAGCGCGCCGAACACCATGGTCTGCGTTGCGCCCAGCTCGCGCGCAATCGGCGCCGCCAGAATAGCCGGCAGATAGTAGCTCGACGCCCAGGCCACGGTCTGCGTGGTGCCGAGTGCGAGGACGACGCCGAGATTGCTTCGCGCCATCGTCCTCACTTGAACAGCGGCGTGCCCGGCACGAAGGCGTCGAACGCGGCCCAGAACTGCGCGCGGTAGCGGTCCTGTTCCTGCAGGATCTCATGCCTTGAGCCGGCGATCACCAGATGCGAGCCGGCGCGGCAGTGATAGGCGAATTCCTCGATCGCCGCGGTCGAGACGATGGTATCGCTCGAGGCGGCCAGCATCAGGATCGGCTGGCGGATCTGCAGCGGATAATTGGCGGCGCGAAAGCCGCGCATGGTTCGAATAGCAGTATCGGCCCAGGCCACCGTCGGTGATCCCAGGCCGAGCGTCGGGTCCTCCTCGAGGATGGCGGCGTTGCGTGCAAAGCGCACGGGATCGCTGGTGAACGGATTGTTGACGAAGGATTCCGATCCGGTCAGCGCGTCGCTGCCGCCGGGAACGTAACGGCCGCCCTGCCCGGTGAGGCGAAGGGTGCGCAGCAGGGCGACGGCGGCAAGCGAGGTGGCGCGGCCGGGCAGATCGATCATCGGCGCCGACAGCACCATGCGGTCGAACCAGCGTTTGCCGGCATGCGCGAGGCGCAGCATCACCGCGCCGCCCATCGAATGCGCCAGCGCGAAATACGGCGGCGGGCAATCCGGCAGCACCACCTGCTGCACGAAGGTTTCGACGTCGATCTCGAAATCGGCGAAATCCCGCACATAGCCCTTGCGCGGATCGCGCAGCCGCCGCGACGAATGGCCCTGCCCGCGCCAGTCGATCATCGCCACCGCAAAACCGCGGTCGCGCAAATCGCGCACCGTCTCGAAATATTTCTCGATCTGCTCGGTGCGGCCGGTGAAGACGCAGACCGTTCCCTTGCGGCCCGCCGGCGGCGCCCAGCGCGCGAAGCGCAGCTCGGCGCCGTCAGGGGTCTTGATGGTGCCGGTAACGACGTTTTCCGGAACCGGATTGGCAGGGATCGAGACGAGGGTCATGGGGGGGACCGGCTGGGTAAAGGGCTTTGAAAATCAAGGGTGAAGGCATAAAAAAACGGCAGATCGCCGCTTCTTGAACGCGCTTGTTGCCCTCCCATATCACCTTCGTGCAGGCCGCTACCAGTGTTTCGGGAACCGGAACGTTGAGGCTGCACATTTGCGAAACCCCGGCCCGATGGCGGGCGGGTTTTATTCAACAGTCGCTCAATGGAGGACTACCCTATGCGCAGCTACGATCTCACCCCGTTTTATCGTTCCACCGTCGGCTTCGACCGCTTCTTTTCGCTGCTCGACCAGGCCGCCTCCGACGGCAGCCCCGGCTATCCGCCCTACAACATCGAGCGCACCGGCGAGACCACCTACCGGATCTCGGTCGCGGTTTCCGGCTTCTCGCAGGGCGAGCTTTCGATCGTCGCCAAGGAAAACACCCTGACGATCAAGGGCGAAAAATCCGCCAATGAAAACGGCAGCAAGGCCGAAGTGCTGTACCGCGGCATCGCGGCGCGCGCCTTCGAACGCGCTTTCCAGCTTGCCGATTTCGTCCAGGTGAAGAACGCCTCGCTCGAAAACGGCCTGCTCCACGTCGATCTCGTGCGCGAGATTCCCGAGGCCAAGAAGCCGCGCAGCATTCCGATCACGACCGCGAGCGCGGTTGCTCCGCAAGTAGTCGACGGCTCGGCTGAAAAGGTCGCCGCGTAAGACGATTGCGGTTCGGCCGCTATTTGCTGAATCCAGAACGCCCCGGGAAGCCGGGGCGTTTTTTTTGCAGCGATCATCCGTACGCCCGCCGGACGCTCCGGACTAAGTCGATTGCGACGCGAATTGACCGAGGGGGCCGTCACGCATCATGGTCATGAAGGCGCTATGCCGCCGGCGCAGGTCGTCGAGATCTCCGGGCGTAGCGATGTCGCGCTCGGCATCCTCGCATATGAGATCGGCGTGCCGCTTGAGGCCGATCATGCGCGCGCGATCGCGCTCGCAACTCACCACCTGGGTCAGGACCTCGAGCTGCCGCATCAGCACAGTGGCATTGCCCGACGCATTCTGCCGGATCATGTGGAACATGGTGTTGACCAGTTGGTCGTACTGGATGTGGGGAACCACCAGAACCGGACGTCCATGCGCAGTCCAGACCCCTGTCGGCAAATAAAGCGGCTTCACCTCGCACAGCGCGGCGCCGAGCCGGTCCAGCACGCTGATCGCGGTATGAGGATCGTTGATCCCTGGCGATAGGGCTCGCACCGCCACTTCGACCAGTTGGCGAACGGCGAACCGCAAGTCGGACGAGCTGACCCGCTGCGGCCCCAGCGCGGTTGCATTGCGGACCGCTTCATCGGCGCCTTCGACCGGCGGCAGCATCAGCGCGATCGGCGCGCCGGGAAACACGTAATCGCCGGGCCGGACCAGGAGGCGAATCGCCGTTTCATGCTCGGCCGCCCAGTCGGCAAGGCCACTTTCATCGAGCTGTTGCAGATAGCCGCGCCTGGAGTCCTCGATCGGGGTGGCTTCGCGCCAGAACGCCAGCGGCGGCGGATCCGGCTGCCGCTCGTCGACCGTCAGCCGATGGATCGCCGAATGAATATCGTCGCTCACGAGCTCGATCACGGTATCGACGTTGATACGGCTTGCCATATGACCGACGAAATAGACCAGGGTGGCGACGCACACGAAGGCAAGCGCAATGCCAACGCTGAGCGACAGATGTGGAACGAATCCGCGGCCCTCGGTCTCCGTTCGCACGCTACGCAGCACGATCAACGCATAGCAGAAAGTTCCGAGGAAAGCCCCGAGCGTAAACTGGTTGCCGCGATCGCGCGTAAA
>JBBQUA010000181.1:0-11392 GCA_038212905.1 Hyphomicrobiales bacterium | reverse complement strand
TTGCCGCCGGACCTGTCGCTGATCACCAAGGCGCGTTCCTATCCGCGCGGTTTTCCGCAGTTCATCTTCGACTTCTTCACCCAGTTCCAGGAGCAGGGCCCGAACTACGTCGACGCGGTGCTGCAGGGCTACGAGGACAGCCCGCCGGCCGGGTTCACGCTGCCGGAAGGCTCCAACTACAACAAGTATTTCCCCGGCCATGCCATCAAGATGCCGAAGCCGCTCTCCGACGGCCAGGTCACCTACGACGACGGCTCGCCGGCAACGACGGCGCAATACGCCAAGGACGTCACCACCTTCCTGATGTGGACCGCGGAGCCGCACATGGAAGCGCGCAAGCGGCTCGGCCTGCAGGTGTTCGTGTTCCTGATCCTGCTCACGGGCCTGCTCTACTTCACCAAGAAGAAGATCTGGGCCGACGCGCACTGATCTCCTTGACGGCAATGGGAATTCGGAAAAAGCCCCTTCGGGGGCTTTTTTTGTTGGGTTCGTCATTCCGGGGCGATGCGCAGCATCGAACTACGATGTGCAATTGCACATCTGAGAATCTCGAGATTCGCCGATGCGCAATCGCGCATTTGAGGTCTGGTGCTTCGCACCATCCCGGAATGACGGCGTCCCGATTGCATCCGGCCCCCACAGCGGCCAAAATAGCCGCCAATTCGTCCCGCAAGAAAAATCCCCGGAGGAACCCATGGGTACCAGCATCACGTTCAAGCGCCCGGACGGCAAGGACGCCGGTGGCTATCTCGCCAATGCTTCGCGCGGCAACGCCCCGGGCGTCGTCGTGATCCAGGAATGGTGGGGGCTGCAGGACCAAATCAAGGGAATGTGCGACCGCTTCGCGCTGGCGGGCTTCGACGCGCTGGCGCCCGATCTCTACAAGGGCAGGGTGGTGCCGTATCACGACACGGACGCCGCCGGCAAAGAGATGAACTCGCTGGATTTCATGGATGCGACGACGCAGACCGTACGCGGTGCCGCGCAATATCTCTCGAAGAACGGCGCCAAGGTTGGCCTGACGGGCTTCTGCCTTGGCGGCGCGGTAACCATCATCGGCGCCACCAGGATTCCGGAGCTCACGGCGGGCGTCGTGTTCTACGGCATTCCACCTGAGCAGGCGGCGAAACCGGCGGACGTGAAAATTCCGCTGCAGGGCCATTTCGCCACCAAGGATGACTGGTGCACGCCGCAACTGGTTGACGGTTTCGAGAAGGCGATGAAGGCTGCCGGCAAATCGCTGGAGCTGTTTCACTATGACGCGGAGCATGGCTTTGGCAACGAGCAGCGCCTGTCGGTGCACGACCGGCAGTGTGCGGAATTAGCCTGGGGCCGCGCAACAGAGTTCTTCAAGAAGCATCTCGGCTGAGATGAAGATCTTTTGCACAGGCGCCTCGGGCTATATCGGCGGATCGGTGGCGGCCCATCTCATCGCGGCCGGGCATCAGGTGACGGGCCTGGTTCGCTCGCAGGACAAGGCCGACGCGGTTCGCGCGCGGGGCGTCGAACCGGTGCTGGGATCGCTGGACGATGCGGACATTCTCTCGCAAGCCGCGCGAGCCGCCGACGTCGTGGTCAACGCCGCCAGCGCCGACCACCAAGGCGCGGCCGTGGCCTTGCTGGATGCGCTCGCGGGCAGCGGCAAGCCGTTCATCCACACCTCGGGGTCGAGCATCGTCGGCACGCCCGCCCGCGGCGAACGCTCCGACGCGGTGTTCGATGAAGACACGCCGTTCACGCCATCATCGGCGCGGGCGGCGCGGGTCGCCCTCAACGAATTCATCCTGTCGTATCGCGACAAGGGCTGCCGTCCCGTCATCATCTGTCCAAGCCTGATCTATGGGGCGGGCCTTGGCATCAAGCCTGACAGCGTGCAGGTGCCCTGGCTGATCAATCTCGCCAGAAAGCGCGGCAATGCCGCCCACGCCGGACCCGGCGAAAACATCTGGTCGGACGTCCATATCGACGACCTCGTGCCGCTCTATGCGCTGGCAATCGACAAGGCGCCGGCCGGATCGTTCTATTTTGTGAAGAACGGCGAGCATTCGATGCGTGAACTCTGCGATGCCATCAACCGCATGCTGGGTTTTTTAGGGCCGCCGACCGCAATATCGATGGCGGAGGCCGCCGCCGAATGGGGCGAGGGCGCCGCCGAAAACACCATGGCATCGAACAGCCGGGTACGCGCCAGGCGGGCGCGGCAACTCGGCTGGATGCCGAAGGCACGGGGCGTGATCGAGGAGATCGAGCAGGGCTGTTATCGCCAGCAGGATTGCTGATGCTGTCGTCGCGACGTCCGCCGGGGGCGCAGTTGATGGCTATCCGCTAGCTTTCCTTCACCCCATCCCACCAGGCGCACGTCCCCGACATCAGCTTAAAATTGCCTTCCATCACCTGCACCGGCGCGCGCCGTCCCTCGGCGGCGGCGCGCATGCGCATTTCGCGCGCCAGCTCGCGATCCTCTGGCGGCAGCCAGACCCGCTCATGGCCCCACAGGCTCGGGCCGTCGAACATCTCGACCGGCTGCCAGTTGTTGGCATCGATTTCGCGTCCACCCCAGCCGCATTCGATCATGAAGGACGACGGCGACTTGGCGTAGAACGAGGTCATGAAATCGTTGGTGTGGCGGCCAAGCGTGACGCCGACCCGGTCCTCCTGCGTCATGGCGATGTCGTAAGCCTGCCCGACGTCGTCGAGCGAGAACAATTCCACCATCAGATGATGCATGCCGCTCTTGCCGATCTCGATCATCGCGAGGCTGTGGTGGCGCGCGTTGACATGGAAGAAATAGGCGCGGAACGGTTTTTCGATGTAGTCGCTGAGCCCGAAGCCGAGCAGGTCGACGTAGAACGGCATCATGATGTCGATGTTCTCGACCGTCAGCACGGCGTGGCCGAGGCCGAGCGGCCCGGTGCGAAAACCGGAGATCGAACGGCCGGGCCGGAACGGTGTCTCGTCGATCTCGGCGCCATAAAACGCCTCCAGCCGGTTGCCGGCGGGATCGCTGAACGAGATCAGCCCGCCAACCCGCCGCGCATCGGCCAGCGTCCGCGGTTCGGCCGTCACCTCGACCCCGGCCTGCTCCAGCCGGGCGGCGAGGGCGTCGAGATCGACTGCGTCCTTAACCTCCCAGCCGAAGAAGCGCGCCCCGTCCGGCATCGCGCGGTCGATGACGATACGCTGCTTGCGGTCGTCCATCCGGAACGCCAGCAGGGAGTTGCCGCGCTCCACCGCCTGCAGGCCGACCAGACCGGTGCCGAACTGCCGCCAATCGTCCAGCGCCGTCGATCCGAATCCGGCATATCCGAGCGCCTGTATCGGCATCGTGGCCTCCGTCTTTTCAAACCGCCGGGTTCACCCGGGCTTGCTCAAATCCTACGCATATTTTGAGGCTTTCGACACCAAAAGATCGCCCTGAACCCGTCCAGGGCGCGCCGCCGCTCTCTTGACGTTTCCGCTCCGGCATGGTGTCTAGCCGCCATGAACACCGTCGTCCGCGATAGCCGTCTTTGGTGGCGCACCTCCTGAGAGGTGGCCGGTGCGATTTCATTTTCCCAAATCGTCAGAGGCCGTCATCGCAGTGCGACGGCCTTTTTGTTTGTCCTGCATGGCGCTCCCTCGCTAGGTTTCGTAAGAGGATCACATGAACAGGACAGCCTTTTCCCTGCCGGACCACAGCGAATATCACACCCGTGGCGGGCTGGCGGTGACGCGGAACGTCGAGCAATTCACCGGCGACGCCAAGCGGCTCGACGACCTGATCGAGCTGCTCGACCGCCGCCGCGGCGTGGTGCTGTCGTCGGGCACCACGGTGCCGGGCCGCTACGAGAGTTTCGACCTCGGCTTCTCTGATCCGCCGCTGTGGCTGCAGACCACAGGCTCCGATTTCACGCTGCAGGCGCTGAACGCGCGCGGCGAGGTGCTGATCGCCTTCCTCGGTGACGTGCTGCGCGAGCCCTGCGTTGTCATTACCGGGAAAAGTGCGACCCAGCTGGCCGGTCACATCGTGCGCGGCGCGGCCCCGCTCGATGAAGACCAGCGCACCCGCCGCGCCAGCGTGATGTCGCTGGTGCGCGACCTCGTCGCAGCGCTCGGCGCCAATGACGATCCCTTGCTCGGCCTGTTCGGCGCCTTCGCCTATGACCTCGTGTTCCAGATCGAGGACCTCGTGCAGAAGCGGGCGCGTGAAGCCGACCAGCGCGACATCGTGCTGTACGTGCCGGATCGCCTGCTGGCCTATGACCGCGCCACCGGACGCGGCGTGGTGCTGAACTACGACTTTGCCTGGAACGGCCAGTCCACCGAGGGCCTGCCGCGCGAAACCGCCGAGAGCGGCTACGCCCAGACGCCGCGGCAGGGATTTGCCGATCACGCGGCCGGCGAATATCAGGCCACCGTCGAAAAGGCGCGGGCCGCCTTCGCGCGCGGCGATCTGTTCGAGGCGGTGCCGGGACAGCTGTTCGCCGAGCCCTGCGAACGCTCGCCGGCGGAAGTATTCCAGCGGCTGTGCCGGATCAACCCGTCGCCCTATGGCGCGCTGATGAACCTCGGTGACGGCGAATTTTTGGTGGCGGCGTCGCCGGAGATGTTCGTGCGCTCCGATGGCCGGCGGGTCGAGACCTGTCCGATCTCGGGCACCATCGCGCGCGGCGTCGATGCGATCGGCGACGCCGAGCAGATCCGGCAACTGCTGAATTCGGAGAAGGACGAATTCGAACTCAACATGTGCACCGACGTCGACCGCAACGACAAGGCGCGGGTCTGCGTGCCCGGCACCATCAAGGTTCTGGCGCGGCGGCAGATCGAGACCTATTCAAAACTGTTTCACACCGTCGACCATGTCGAAGGTATTTTGCGGCCGGGTTTTGATTCGCTCGATGCGTTCCTGACCCACGCCTGGGCGGTGACGGTGACCGGCGCGCCGAAATTATGGGCGATGCAGTTCGTCGAGGACAATGAGCGCTCGTCGCGGCGCTGGTATGCCGGCGCGATCGGCGCGGTGAATTTTGACGGCAGCATCAACACGGGGCTGACCATCCGCACCATCCGGATGAAGGACGGCCTCGCCGAAGTCCGGGTCGGCGCCACCTGCCTGTTTGACTCGGATCCCGCCGCCGAGGACCGGGAATGCCAGGTCAAGGCCGCCGCCCTGTTCCAGGCGCTGCGCGGCGATCCCGCCAAACCGCTGTCTAGCATCGCGCCCGATGCCACGGGGTCGGGCAAGCGGGTGCTGCTGATCGACCATGACGACAGTTTTGTGCATATGCTGGCGGATTATTTCCGGCAGGTCGGCGCCACGGTTACGGTGGTGCGGCACATCCACGCCCAGCAGATGCTGAAGCAGAATTCCTGGGATCTGCTGGTGCTGTCGCCCGGTCCCGGACGACCGGAAGATTTTGCCATATCCAAAACCATCGACACCGCGCTCGGTAAGAAGCTGCCGATCTTCGGCGTCTGCCTCGGGGTGCAGGCGATCGGCGAATATTTTGGTGGTCAGCTCGGCCAGCTCGGCCAGCCCGCGCACGGCCGGCCGTCGCGGGTTCAGGTGCGCGGCGGGCGCCTGATGCAGAACCTGCCCAATGAAATCGTGATCGGCCGCTATCATTCGCTCTTCGTCGAGCGCGACAGCATGCCCGATGTGCTCAGCGTGACCGCGAGCACCGAGGACGGCGTGGCGATGGCGATCGAACACAAGACCTTGCCGGTCGGCGGCGTGCAGTTTCATCCGGAGTCGCTGATGTCGCTCGGTGGCGAAGTCGGCCTGCGCATCGTGGAAAACGCATTCCGGCTGGGAGCGATAACGAATTGAATGGGCACGTCATTGCGAGGAGCACCTGCGACGAAGCAATCCACACTTCCACCGCCATCCCGATGGATTGTTTCGCTGCGCTCGCAATGACGAAGAGAAGGAAAAGAAAAACCGATGACGTTTGAACACGACCTGAAAGCCACCGTCCGCACCATTCCGGATTACCCCAAGCCCGGGATCCTGTTTCGCGATATCACTACGCTGCTCGGCGACCCCCGCGCCTTCCGCCGCGCGGTCGATCAGCTGGTCGATCCCTGGGCCGGTTCCAAGATCGACAAGGTCGCCGGCATCGAAGCGCGCGGTTTCATCATCGGCGGCGCGGTGGCGCACCAGGTCTCGGCCGGCTTCGTGCCGATCCGCAAGAAGGGCAAGCTGCCGCATACCACGGTGCGGATCGCCTATTCGCTGGAATACGGAATCGACGAGATGGAAATGCATGCCGACGCCATCAAGCCGGGCGAGCGGGTGATCTTGGTCGACGACCTCATCGCTACCGGCGGCACCGCGGAGGGCGCGGTGAAACTGCTGCGCCAGATCGGCGCCGATGTGGTGGCGGCCTGCTTCATCATCGACCTGCCGGACCTCGGCGGGGCTGCGAAGATCCGGGCGATGGGCGTGCCGGTACGAACGCTGATGGCGTTCGAGGGGCATTGAGCTGGTCTCGTTCCTCGAGGACGTAAGCCAACAGCCGTAAAGCAATGCTCGCGCTTCCGCTCATTGTTGCGGGAGCCTGGCTTCGCCTGCGCCAAAGGCCTCCTCGATCCTGGCGGTGAGCCAATCGGGCCGCGTCACGGTCGGAACATGACCGGCACCGTCGAGCACGGCCAGTGTGGCATGCGGCAGCAGGGCTGCAAGCTTCTGCGACGAGGCCAGAGGTGTAATCGCGTCGCGGCTGCCGTGGACGACAAGCGCGGGCATCGTTAATTGTCCAAGTCGTGATTCGATGTCGATTCCTTCCATGCATTCCATCAACTCGATCGCCGCGGTGGCACTCGACCGCATCACGATCTTCTTTCCCCACTCTCGCTCGGCTTCGCAGTCCTCCTCGGGTACGCACGCATCGACGAAGGCCGACATGGTGGCGGCAAAGTCGAGACGACACCCCTGAAGCAACCTGTCCGTTTGGGGTGTCCGTTCTCCGGTATAACGTCCATCGACGAGTATCAGGCCCGAAAAGCGCCCGGGCTGCCGCAATGCCGCTTCGAGTACGACGGCCGCACCTGCGGATTCGCCGGCCAGCACACACCGATCCACTCCCAGCCGATCCAGCATCAGGAAGAGATCAGAAACCAGCAGGTCGAAGGTGATTCGCGGCGCCCGGCTGATCGTGGCGCCGGTGCCGCGATGATCGTAGGTTATCGTTCGCCAGGACTTGCTGAGACCCTCGAAAACCGGCAGCCAGAGTTCGCCGCTGCCCACCCAGCCTCCCTGAGCCACGATGGTTCGTGGCCCATCGCCAAAGGACTGGGCAAACAGGCTGACGTCGGCAGTCTTCAGGTACATGGGGTCCAACCGTGAATTGAGAAACTCGCCAGTCTCAATGGCCGATTCCCGGTCGTGATATCGACCCGGGCAGGTGGCGACGCTGGCGAGGATGACGTGGCCGCGAGCTTGCAACCAGTTGTTTCCTCCGGCGCGGGGTTGCAGGGTGCGATTGTCCAGACCGCCGCGGTGAGCCATCATTGGGGCAGGGGTTCGAAGGGTTGCCAGCCGATGCAGAACGACTTCAGACAGAAGCTGGCGCTGATCGCCGACCTTGCGGGGGTCAGCCGGTCCGGGCTCGCCCGCGAGATCGGGATCGACAAGTCGGTGGTGAGCCGTTGGGTTTCTGGCGCGACGCGGCCAAGCGCCGCCAGTCTGGATCAACTGACCGCGAAGCTGGCGGGCCGTGTCGCGGGCCTGCTCCGCTCCGACTGGGAACGGCCGCTAGCCGCCTTCGAGGCAAAGTTTCGGACCAGCGCTCTGGACCGCCGCATTGATGCGGTCGCTGCTGGCGCTGCGCCGACGCGGCAAGAAGTCACCTTTTGCACCACCGCGGACCATGTGCATCTCGCGGTCGCGGTGATGGGCGACGGCCCGGTGCTTGTCAAAGCGCCCAACTGGCTCAACCATGTCGAGTACGACCTGGTGAGCCCCGCCTGGGCTCCCACCTTTACCCGGTTTGCCCGCAACTTCCGGTTCGTTCGCTACGATGCGCGCGGCAACGGTTTGTCGGATTGGGATATCGGCGACAACACGTTCGAAGCTTCTGTTGATGATCTCGAAGCCGTCATCGACGGGCTCGCGTTGGAGAAAGTCTCGCTGCTCGGTCTCTCGCAAGGTGCTGCCTTCGCTATCGCTTATGCCGCACGCCACCCCACCCGCGTATCGAGGTTGCTGTTGCACGGATGCTACGCCCGGGGACGCCATCGGCGAAACAGCGATCTGGAACGCAAGAAGTCGGAAATGGTCGACGCCCTGATCACCACCGGGTGGGGGAGTGACAGTCCCGTCTACAACAATGCGCTGGCGTCGTTCTTCATTCCTTCGGCGGCGCCCGACCAGATTCGTTCCTTCGCCCTGCTACAGCGCGTCAGCGCCTCGGCCGCCAATATCCTTCGTTCGAGAGCCATGCTGGATGAAATCGATATCACCGAAATACTGCCCGCGATCCGTGTGCCGACACTGATCACTCATTCGAGACGCGACCAGATTGTCCCGATCGAGGAGGGCAGGTTGGTGGCGACTGCCATTCCTGGCGCCAGGTTTGTTACCCTTGAGAGCGACAACCACGTGGTCCTGCCGGGAGAGCCCGCATGGGACCAGTGGATGTCGTTGATTGAGGATTTTCAATTGGACATGCCTGACGGCGGGCAGGGCGCTAGGACCCCTGCAGCATCAAATTCAGCTCCAGTTCGCGGAAGCTGAAATAGTTTTCGCGGATCCATTGATGCAGCTCGGTCGATGAATCCTTTTCATTGCGCAGGTAGCCGGTGAACGAAAAGGTCAGCCTGTCGATATAGGTCTTCAGGAACACCGGCAGGGCGGCGATGCGCAATACCCGGCCATTCGCAAAGGCCGGCGGCAGTTCGCCGCGCACGATATGTTCGTTGTCGATGGTGACCAGCGCGTTCGGCGGAATCTGCTGCTGCAGCATGGGAAACGCGCGCGCCGAGACGCGGTCGGTATCGGCAACGAACAGGATGACGGGCGAAACGCCGCGCCGCGCCGCTTCCTTCATGAAGCCGATTTCGCCGGTCATCTTGAAGAACTCGTCGAAGGCGTGAAAACCGAGGTCGATCACCTTGCCGACCCCGTCATTGACGATCAGGCGGTCCATCAGCTGCATCTTGCCGAAGGTGTCGATGACGTCGGCGGTCTCGGTGACCCCGGGCAGGAAGTCGAGCAGCGACGGTTCTTTCAGATTGATGTCGAAAGCGACCACCGCGCCTTGCTTCAACAGCAAATATTCCGTCAGCAGCCGCGCGATCAGCGTCTTGCCGACCAGCGGGCGGGGCGAGCAGATGATGAAGACGGGCGTGCGGGCCATTGGCGCTATATCAGGCGAATTCGGCGCCCAATCCAGCCAAATAGCAGCTGTTTACGCAATTATTTTTCGCCGCTGCGCGTCGTCGATTTGCCGGAGCCGACCAGGTCGGTCAGCTTGATGCGGTCGAACTCGCTCCAGACGTTGGCCAGCCAGTGCCGGACGTAGCCGCGCAGCACGAACGAATAGTTCGCGGGTTCGTCATTGACGCCCTTGTTGGCGACGAATTTGAGGAACGGCACGGAGGAGACCTCGACCTGCTCGTAGGCCATTTCGTTGAGCTTGGGGATGGTGAGCTCGGTGGCGTCCTTGATGCGGTGGAAATAGGAATTGTAGGTCGCCTGGTCCCACTGGAAGAACTGGGTATCGTTGATGAAGTTCTTCACCAGGAAATATTTGGCGCCCTGCATGAAATTGGCGGTCTGCGCGATTTCGTCCAGCGAGGCGATCGACGGGCCGAGGATATGGAAAACGGCAAAGGTGATCTGCCCGGACTTGGCGGCATCGAGAAAGCCGATATCGCGCAGCGAAGCCAGCGCCGGCGACAACAGTCCGGCGCGGACGTCGATCACGGTGACGGAGGGGCTTGCGGCATTCAGCGTATCGAAGATCTTCATCTGGTCCGAGGTCGTCGTCATGTCGACGATCTCGGTGATATCGGGGTGAAAGCGCATCAGGGTGCCGCGCGGTGACTCCGTGTCGAAGGCCCGGGTGGGGATGTTGTTGGCGCTGAAATAATCCAACAGGGTCCGCGACACCGTGGTCTTGCCGACCCCGCCCTTGTCCGCGCCCACCACGATCACTACCGGCTTCGTCGTCATGAATTTCCCTTACGCGCCATTTTTGCTGCAGCAGGATCCCAAGGCAAACCGACCCGTCTGTTGGCGGAATCGGCTCCCGACCGTGCCTCGTCCCCGATCGCAAAAGCGGTCGAGACGTCCCCGTCCCCTGCTTTGGGCGCGAACATGGCAGAAACAAGGGAGAATTCAATGAATTAGACGCCTGTTAAGCTTAATCCTGCCGGTGTCGTTAACGTACGGAGGCCGATTCGGGCTCAGTTGCGCCGGCCCCATGGACCGCGCGTCGCCCGGACCGGGCCATCGCTCCAGGGCCCGGAGGGGACCGGCGGCGGGATCTGGCCCGTGGATGCCGGCTGGTCCTCGTCCGGCTGATCCTCGGTATCCGACGGCAGCGCCAGCCGCCCGGAATCGTGTCCGCCGGCGTATTTCACCAGCGCTTGCACCCGGGAATCCACCGAGGGATGGGTGGCGAACAGGTCCGCAAAACCCTCGCGCGGGTTGTCGATGCACAATTCCATTACCGCCGAGGTGGCGCCGGGAAGCTCGCCGCGGTTCTCGATCTTGCGCAGCGCCGAGATCATGGCGTCGGGGTTTTTGGTCAATTCGACCGATCCAGCGTCGGCCAGAAATTCGCGCGACCGCGACAGTGCCAGTTTTACGACTTGTGACAGCAGCCAGGCCAGCAGGATCAACACCACCGCGACAATGACGACGATAATGGCTCCGCCGCCCCCCTTGCTGTTGTTGTCCGACGAGGAAGAAGATCTGGATGACGATGAGCGGCCGCCGGAGGCCCAGCTCAGATTGGTGAACATCCGGAAGAACAGCTCGCCGAAGAAGCCGACCACGCCGGCGATGATCACTGCGGTCACCATCAGTTGCACGTCGCCGTTGCGGATGTGGGTGAGCTCATGGCCGAGCACCGCCTCGATCTCCTGATCGTTCAGCGCCTTCAGCAGGCCCGTCGTGACGGTGACGGCATATTGCCGTTGGTTCAGCCCGCTGGCGAACGCATTGCGGGCGTCGCTGTCCATGATCTTCAGTTTCGGCATCGGGATGCCGCGGGAGACGCAGAGGTTTTCCAGGAGATTATAGAGCCGGGGCTGCTGCTTGCGGGTCACGTCCTCGCCGCCGGTGACGGCATCGATCATGTTCTGGTGGAAGAAATAGGCGATCACGATCCACAGCGCCGCCGCACCCGTCGCATAGGGAAACGCCTTCACCAGGTCGCGCGCCGCGGCCATCAGATAATAGTTG
>JBBQUA010000180.1:0-11461 GCA_038212905.1 Hyphomicrobiales bacterium | reverse complement strand
CACTTATTGTTCGCGCTGGCGACGACTGGCTACATCCTGATCGGCATCCAGCTCGAGGAGCGCGATCTGATCGGAATGTTCGGTGACCAGTATCGCCACTACCGGGAGCGCGTTTCCATGCTGATTCCGCTGCCAGGAGGCCGCAAATCCGACGACCGCCCGATCGCGGGGGCGCGACCCCCGGAACGGTAATCATCCCGGCGGGCCGGTCGCGGCGCGCCAATCACACTTGTTGCACTGACATCACCAACCAATCCAAACGGAGACTAATCATGGTTACGTCCACCGCTGTTCAGAACGCCTCACCCACCGCGATCGATCTCGGAGCCCTCAAGACACGCCAGCAAGGCGCGTGGTCCTCCGGCGACTATGCCGTCGTCGGCACCACGCTTCAGATCGTCGGCGAGGAGTTGTGCGAAGCCCTCGATATCCACGCCGGACAGAAGGTGCTCGATGTCGCCGCGGGTAACGGCAATGCCACGCTCGCTGCGGCCCGCCGCTGGTGCGACGTCGTGTCCACCGATTACGTACCGAGCTTGCTCGAGCGCGGCCGGTTGCGCGCCGCGGCGGACGGTTTGTCGATCGAGTTCAAGGAGGCGGACGCCGAGGCGCTGCCCTTTGCCGATGGCAGTTTCGACGCGGTGGTCTCAACGTTTGGCGTCATGTTCACGCCGGACCAGGACAAGGCCGCGGCGGAGATGCTCAGGGTATGCCGGAGCGGCGGCAAGATCGGCCTCGCCAACTGGACGCCGGAAGGCTTTATCGGGCAGCTGTTCAAGACGCTCGGAAAATACCTGCCGCCGCCGGCTGGTGCGAGGTCGCCCGCATTGTGGGGGACCCGGACGCGCATCACCGAAATGTTCGGACCTTCGGCGCTCGTGATCAATGCCGTGCCGCGCAACTTCATGTTTCGCTACCGGTCGCCGGAGCACTTCCTGGAGATATTCAAGAGCTATTACGGTCCGATGCTCAAGGCCTTCGCCGCGCTCGACACCGCCAACCAGCAAGGACTGCGAGATGACCTGCTGGCGCTGATCGGGCACATGAACCGCGCCGAAGACGGCACCATGATCGTTCCGAGTGAATATCTCGAAATCGTCATCACCAGGCGCTGATCGGCGTTTCTCTGCGGACGGCCGCCGCGACGATCCATCGCTGGTCCGGCGGCCGTGCGTTTACCCGAAGGTGTTCTCAAAACCATGATCGAAGACATCAGCGGATGCATCGATTTCGACGAAGTTGGCGCCGGCCCGACGGTCGTGCTGGTGCCGGGATCGTGCAGCACCGGCGCCGCATGGCGGCCGGTAATGGCGCAGTGGAAGCACAATTATCGCGTCATCACCACCAGTCTGCTTGGATATGGCGGCACGCAGGAACGCCGCAGCGTTGCAGACACCGATATTGCGCATGAGGCTGAGGCACTTGAAACGGTGATCCGCCGCGCGGGATGCCCGGTGCATCTGGTCGGCCACTCCTTTGGCGGCCTGTCCGCGCTCGCCGTCGCGCTGCGCGGGCGCGCGTCGTTGCTGAGTCTGACCATTGCCGAAGCGCCGGCTTTGGAAATCCTTCGACACATGGGCGAGGACGGGCACTATCTGGCGTTCCGGAAGATGTCTGAGGCCTATTCCAGCGCGTATCGAGCCGGCAATCGCACCGCGATCGAACAGATGATCGACTTTTATGGCGGTCTCGGGACTTTCGCCAGCTGGCCGCAGCGCGTCCGCGATTATGCTTCGCAGACCACGCCGGTCAACCTGCTGGACTGGCAAAGCGCCTATGGGTTCGATTTGACGCCCGGCTTGCTCGCGACAATCAAGATTCCGACGCTTGTGTTTTGGGGCGAGGCCAGTCCTCCCTCAGTCGGACGTGCGAACCAGCTGCTGGGCCAGTGCATACCGGGCGCCGCCGCCGCCACGATCGCCGGCGCGTCGCACTTCATGATTGCGACCCATGCCAGGGAGGTGGCCGGCATGATCGCGCAACATGTGGTGCATGCAGAAGACAGTGCGGCGGAGGCTGTGCCCGCGTCGGCCATCTGAACAATAAATATGGGCTCGTCGACGGCGACAAAGGAGATCCGAAATTTCGGATCTCCTTCTCGCCGTACCATGCGCTATTCCGCGATGGCTTCGCCCGAACCGCCAAGCTCCTTCGGAAAATCCTTCAGCTTCGGCAAGCCATCCCGCATCGGCAGCACCGTTTCGGCATAATTGACGTGAACGCCGGGAACGAAGGCGAGTGTCGGGATCGTCGCAGCGAACACGTCGACGAGGCCAAATGTCGGGTGATTGGTCATCAGGTGCCCGCCGCACTTCGCGCAATATTCGCGCTCGCTGGTCTCGGTCTTCCGGAAGGTCGCGACATGCTCGGCTCCCGCGGTAACCCGCACCGCCGCCGGCTTCCACAGGCTGAAAGCGTTGACGGGTCCGCCGGACCACGACTGGCAGGAACGGCAGTGGCAATAGCCCATCCCTTCCGGCTCGCCAGTGACCTCCAGTTTGACCGTGCCGCAGAAGCAGCTTCCAATATGAGCCATGGCTGTTCCTTTCGAATTCGAGTGATACGGGTCCGCTGGCGAACGCCGGGGACTGCCAATCCCAGCGTTAGCAGGCGAGTTGCCGCACCGCGTCCGTCGATCGGATGACGAGGTGTCCCCTCGTCGTGATTTTCACGGCTTCGATGTATCAGCGATATGCCGGCCGGCGATATAGCCGAAGGTCAGCGCGGGCCCGAGCGTGATGCCGGCGCCGGGATAGTTGCCGCCCATGATGCTCGCCATGTCGTTGCCGGCGGCATAGAGGCCGTCAATCGCGCGACCGTTGGCGTCGAGCGCGCGGGCATTCGCGTCGGTCCGGATCCCGGCATAGGTGCCCAAATCGCCGATCACCATCTTGATCGCGTAGAACGGCCCTTGTTCGATCGGGCCGATGCAGGGATTAGGTCCATGCAACGCATCTCCCTGGAAGCGGTTGTAGGCGCGCGAGCCCTTGCCAAAGGCGGCATCCTGTCCGGTCGCCGCCGACGCGTTGAACTGCGCAATCGTCGCCTCCAGCCCTCGCGCATCGATACCCGCCTGAGCGGCCAGCTCCGCCACCGTGCCGCCACGCATCAAGTAGCCAGCCTTGACGTGACGGCCGATCGGCATCGGAAACGGCGGCACGCATCCCAAGCCATATTTGCGCAGGGTCTTGTGATCGCAAATCAGGAAGGCTGCGATTTCTTCGCCCGGCCTGGCGGCCTTCATCATCGCCTGGACGAAGTCGTGATAGGAATTGCCCTCGTTTGCGAAGCGCGCGCCGTCGCGCATCACCGCGATCACGCCGGGTTTGGCGCGATCGATGAAATGCGGCATCACGCCGCTGCTGCCATCCTTGCGTGTGGTGACCGATACCGGCACCCAAGCCGCGGCATTCGGCAGCGTGTCCTCGACCTGTCCGCCGACCGCCTCCGCCATTCGCAGGCCGTCGCCGGTATTACCGGCAGGACCCGGCGAATAATGCTGGGTGCCGTCAGGGGCATGCGGGAACATCGCCTTGCGCCTGGCGACGTCATGCGGAAAGCCGCCGCAGGCCAGGATGACACCGCGTTTGGCGTGAACCCGAACCAGCCGTCCGTCGCGTTCGATCATGGCGCCGCGCACGGCGCCGTCCTCGACGATCAGTTCGCGCACCGGGGAAGACAGCCACAGGGGTATGTTGAGGTCGAATGCGGATTTCGCCAGCCGCCCGGCCAGCGCGTTGCCGTTGGTGAGTGTCATGCCGCGGCCGTACCGCATCACATCCATCAAATGGCGGGACAGCCGCTTGGCGACAAAAATCGCCGAGGCCAGCGATTTGGTCACGCGCATGAAGTGGATGATTTCCTTGCCCGACCCCAGCATCATGCCGAACACGGTCAATTCCGGCAGCGGCGCGCCGAGCGTTTTGACATGCGGGCCAAGCTCGCGGCCGTCGAACGGTCGCGTCACCATCGAGCGGCCGCCCTGGGTTCCGCCGGGAGCTTCGGCGTGATAGTCGGGAAACACCAGCGGCATGTCGAAGCGCAGCGCCGTTTGCGTGGTGAAGAAGTCGACGGCCTCCGGCCCGGCGGCAAGGAAAGCGTCGACCCGGGCTGCATCAAAACTGTTGCCGGCTTCATGCCGCAGATAGGTGCGTGCCTGGTCCGGACTTTCGTTGATGCCCCAGGCCCGCGCCAGCGACGTTCCGGGTATCCAGAGCCATCCGCCGGAGCGCGCCGTGGTGCCGCCGAAGCGCGGCTCCTTCTCGACAATGAGGACATTGAGGCCACAATGACCCGCGGTGACGGCGGCGGACATGCCGGCGGCGCCGGAGCCAACCACGAGCGCGTCGCATTCATAGATAGTGTTTGCGTCAGTGTGCACGCCGTCAATCACGCGGTCTCTCCCGGTTTTCATCGTTTCTGTCCGAGCCTACAATAGCATCACCCATGCTGTCGCGCATGCTGACAACCGGCAGCGAACTGGCTAACAATGGATTCGCTGGGAGGAAAAATCGATGCTTGATAAAGTCGATGTCCTGATCGTCGGTTCCGGGGCATCGGGCGCCGCGGTGGCCTGGAGTCTTGCCGATACCAGGATGCGGATCGTCTGCCTCGAGCAGGGCGACTGGGTGAAGCCGACCGATTATCCCAGCAACGGACGGGACTGGGAAGCGCGGCTGTTCAGCGATTTCGCCATCAATCCCAACCGCCGGGCGCGGCCCACCGATTATCCCATCAACGACGCCAATTCGCCGATCAAGGTGGTGAATTTCAACGGTGTTGGCGGCAGCACCATCATGTATACGGCGCATTTTCCGCGCATGCACCCGTCAGATTTCAAGGTGCGCACGCTCGACGGAGTCGCCGACGACTGGCCGATCGACTACGCCACGCTGGAGCCGTACTTCGCCGAGAATGACCGCATGATGGGGGTCTCCGGTCTTGCCGGCGATCCTGCCTATCCGCCGCATCAGCCGCCGATGCCGCCATTGCCACTGGGCAAGTCCGGTGCGCGGTTCGGCAAGGCGATGAACCAACTGGGCTGGCACTGGTGGCCGTCCGACTCGACGATCGCGACAGCAGACTATGAGGGGCGGGCGCGCTGCATCAACCTTGGTCACTGCACGCCCGGCTGTGCGCAGGGCGCCAAGGCCTCTACCGACATCACCTATTGGCCGCTTGCGATTCGCGCCGGTGTTGAATTGCGCACGATGTGCCGGGTTCGCGAGGTCACGGTTGACGCGCACGGCATGGCCTCCGGCGTGATCTATTACGACGCCGAGGGCAAGGAGCAGTTTCAGCCTGCCGAAGTCGTGATCCTCGCCTGCAACGGCGTCGGCACGCCGCGCCTGATGCTGAACTCGGTATCGGCGAAGTTTCCCAACGGTATCGCCAATTCCTCAGGGCTGGTCGGCAAGAACCTGATGTTTCATCCTTATGCCCTGACCTACGGCTATGTCGACGAACCGCTGGACGGCAATCACGGCCCGCCGCTGTGTCTGTGGAGTCAAGAATTCTACGAGACCGACGCTGGCCGCGATTTCGTGCGCGGCTATACCTTCCAGTTCGGCCGCGGCGTCGGCGCCATCATGGAGGCTATCGTCAGTTCCAATGCGGGGCGACTGCCCTGGGGTGAAGACCATCACCGGACTTATCGCAAACTGCTGAACCATCGCATCTCACTGGCGGCGATCTGCGAGGATCTCCCCGAAGAGCACAATCGGGTGACACTCGATCCCGTGCTGAAGGACTCCAGCGGCATCCCGGCGCCGAAGCTCGATTATACCATCAGCGCCAACAGCCTGAAGATGATGGACCACGGCATCGCGCGCGCGAAGGAGGTTTTGGCCGCCGCCGGCGCCAGCAATATTGCGGTCGAGAGCCCAATCCTGAACGGCGGCTGGCATCTGCTTGGCACCGCGCGCATGGGCACCGACCCGGAGCGTTCGGTGGTGAATGAATGGGGCCGCTGCCATGACGTGAAGAACCTGTTCATCGTCGATGGCAGCATCTGGGTGACGTCGGGCGGCGTTAACCCGACCTCGACCATCCAGGCGCTGGCGCTCTACATCGCCGACAGCATCAAGCAGCGCCTCGCCAATCTGTTCGACTGAGGGCGATTTCCATGCAGAACCAGGATCTCTCCACCGACGAGGCCCGCGACCTGCGCGCGCTGGCCGGCATGATTATTCCCGCCAGCGCGGTCTACGACGTACCCGGCGCCGATGACGAGGCAATATTCGACGACATCCTTCGCAATCTGGAGCGCGACCGCGACGACATCCGTCGCGCTCTGTCGCACCTCGCCGCGATTGGGGGCTGTGCCTTCGCCGACCTGGAAGCGGAACACCGGGCCGAGGTGGCAAAGGCGTTTCGCGAAGTCGGCGGTGCGCCGCTGGCGGCATTGGTCCGCGTGGTGCTGCTTTGCTATTACCGCGACGACCGGGTGATGAGATCGCTCGGCCAGGAGGTCCGTCCGCCGTTTCCCAAGGGGCATGTGGTGGAGCAGGGCGACTGGTCACTGCTTGATCCGGTCCGGGCCCGGCCACCGATGTACCGCACATTGGACTGAAGGACGCCGCCGTTGCGCGTTCAGACGGCGCGGGCGGGCCCCGGTTTTCGTCGTCTTCGGGAGCCTTCCAACCGCAGCCACCGGCGGTCGCTTGCCCAATCCGGGATGGACATGGACGCCCTTGGCGGTGACGGAAATCACCTGCTTGACGGCCTTGCCGGCGACATCGACCGGCAAGATACTCAAACATAAGTCGCAGAGTCCCTGCAGCGTGCGTATACGCGAACCCAACCCGTCTTCGAAGCGACAGACCTAACCTGACCGGGAGAACAGCCTTGCAGAAGAGAAACGCGACCGTGGCCGTGATCGGCGCTGGCGACTTCATCGGCAGCGAGATCGCCAAAAAGTTTGCTTCCGAAGGCTTCACCGTGTTCGCCGGGCGCCGCAACGGCGCCAAGCTCGATCCGCTGGTCAAGGAGATCGAGGCGGCCGGCGGCGAAATTCACGCGAGATCGCTTGATGCGCGCAAGGAAGAGGAAATTATCTCCTTCCTCGGCGATGCTGACAAGCACGCGCCGCTGGAGGTCTGCATCTTCAACGTCGGCGCCAATGTCAACTTCCCGATTCTGGAGACCACCGAACGGGTCTTCCGCAAGGTCTGGGAGATGGCCTGCTATTCCGGCTTTCTCGCCGGCCGCGAGGCGGCGCGCCTGATGCTGCCCCGCGGTAAGGGCAATATCTTCTTCACCGGTGCGACCGCGAGCCTGCGCGGTGGATCAGGTTATGCCGCGTTCGCCAGCGCCAAGTTCGGCCTGCGCGCCATCGCCCAGGCGACCGCGCGCGAGTTGGGGCCGAAGAACATCCATGTCGCCCATCTCATCATCGATTCCGGCGTCGACACCGAATGGGTGCGCCAGCGGCGGATCGAAGCGCTGGGACCCGACGCGCTCAGCGATCCCGACCTCCTGATGCCGCCGTCGTCGGTCGCGGAGTCCTACTGGCTGCTTTATCAGCAGCCGCGCAGTGCCTGGACGTTCGAACTGGAAATCCGTCCCTTCGGAGAGAAGTGGTAGCCGGAGCCTTGTTCGGAAACATCCCGGAGACCGGCAAAATGCTCTGCGCCGCTTTCGCGGTCCTGGAAGAGTGATATAGCCTTGCCAGGAACTCACCAACAAGACCGGAGGAATTCGTGAAAACAGCCATCACTGAAATGTTCGGCATCGCGCATCCCATCATTCAGGGCGGCATGCATTATGTCGGTTTCGCGGAACTGGCATCGGCGGTATCGAATGCCGGTGGCCTCGGTATCATTACCGGCTTAACGCAGCGAACGCCGGAATTGCTGGCAAGAGAAATCGCGCGCTGTCACGACATGACGGACAAGCCGTTCGGCGTGAACTTGACCTTCCTGCCGGCTTTCACGACGCCGCCGTATCCGGAATATATCGCCGCCATCCGGGAAGGCGGTATCAAGATCGTTGAGACCGCCGGACGCAGCCCCGAGCAATACATGCCGGCGCTCAAGGCTGGAGGTATCAAGGTCATTCACAAATGCACCTCGGTCCGTCACTCGCTGAAGGCCGAGGCGATCGGCTGCGACGCGGTCAGCGTCGACGGCTTCGAGTGCGGCGGACATCCCGGCGAAGACGACATGCCCAACATGATCCTGCTGCCGCGCGCCGCCGAGGAATTGAAGTTTCCGTTCGTGGCGTCGGGCGGCATGGCCGACGCGCGCAGCCTGGTGGCGGCGCTGGCGATGGGGGCGGCCGGCATGAACATGGGCACGCGCTTCATGGCGACCAAGGAGGCTCCGATACACGACAACGTCAAGAAGGCGCTGGTGGCAGCCTCCGAACTCGATACCCGCCTTGTCATGCGCGCACTCAGGAACACCGAGCGGGTGCTGAAGAACAAGGCCGTCGACCGGCTGCTGGAAATCGAGCGCGAGAAAGGCGCAAGCCTGAAGATCGCCGATATCCACGACCAGGTCGCCGGCGCCTATCCCAAGGTCATGATCGACGGCGACATGGACGCTGGGGCCTGGAGCTGCGGCATGGTGGCCGGCCTGATCAAGGACGTGCCGACCGTGAAGGAATTGATCGATCGCATCATGGCAGATGCTGAGCGCATCATCCGTGACCGTCTGGTCGGATTCCTGGATGGCAATCAGGTAGCGCCGGCCAAAGTCGCCTGAGCGGCGCGTTCCGTCGGGATGCGACAAATTAACCCGTCGGGTAAAATTTCGCTTAACTTGTCGGGCAAATCACCTTTAGAGATTCGTCCGTCTCACCCGATGAGAGGGGCGGGTCGCGATCGTCACGAACGCGCGGTGGGATGCGGTGGACGGTTAGGTCACGACTGACGAGCGTGACTTGAGCGGACGGCGAAATCGTGTGGTTCCGACGCCTCAAGGTTGGCGTCAAGTTTGCGGGAAGCAAAACTTCCCGCTGGCGACGGTGACAAACAAATCCGGATCGCCGAGGAGAGCACGTATAAGCTTTAAACCACCGCGCAGGGAAAGTCGGATTGCCTCCGCTGAACCTGTATGCTCGTGTGCGTTTTTTTAATCGTGCATTTTGCACACGAGACCGCGGGTGCAGCGCGCATCCGGCTTTCCCTGCGCCCTCTTGTTTAGGAGGGTGGCAATCGACGCAAACCTCGGGTGCATCGCGCCGCGAGAATAATGACGTATACTAACTCCATCCGAGCTACATCATTGCGGATCAGTGACGAGTGTCTCCTTGAGCACTTCGAACACCGAGGCGGTGTCTTGTTCGCCCAGCCCCATCGCCATCGCCTGCGCATAGACCGGCTGCGTCAGCGTAAACAGCGGGGTGGCGCAGCCGACGGCGGCGGCGAACTCCGTGATGATGGCCATGTCCTTTTGCCACATCGAAACCTTCATGGTCGCGGGCTCGTAAATGCCTTCGACCATCATCGGCGCGCGCATCTGAAACATCCGCGAGCCGCCGGCGCCGGGGCCGATCATGTCGATCACCATGCCGGGATCGAGCCCGGCGCGCTGCGCCAGCAGCATCGCTTCGGCGGCGGCGACATTGTGAATGGCGACGAGGTGATTGGCGATGAATTTCATCCGGCTGCCGTTGCCGTAGGCGCCGAGATCGGCGCTCTGCCTGGCGAAATCGGCAAACAGATCGGCGCACCGGGCAATCGCAGCGCTGTCGCCGCTGGCATAGACCACGAGATCGCGATTTTTCGCCTGCGCGCCGGTTCCGCTCAGCGGACAATCCAGCGCAATGTGGCCGGCCTGCTTCAGGATGGCTTCGCAGCGAAGCTTGTCGGTGATGGTGAGGGTGGACAGTTCGACCACAATCCGCGGCGGCGAAGCGGAGTTGGCGATGTGTCGCGCGACATCCTCAACCGCTGCGGGGCTCGGCAGGGTGGTCATGATGATGGGCGCGCTGCCGGCGACCCGGCCGGCGTCCTCGGCGATCGCTACACCGGCAAGCCTGAGCTCGGCGCATCGCGTGGCATCGATGTCAAAGCCGACGACGCGCCACCCGCGCTCGACGAGATTGCGGGCGATCGCGCCTCCCATGATGCCAAGCCCGACGATTCCAACGGTCTTGTCCATCCGCGTTCGCTCCCTGCCGATCGATGTTGAGCGGCGACGGCCGCGCCTTGAATAGTTGGTGATCAAGCGATAAACAATCATCAGATAGCTTCAACCGGTCAAGCGGGTTTTACACTGATCGGCTGCATCTCAAGACCGCGACGATCGGCGAGATAGCGAGGAAGGCTGAAAATGGGAGGTGTTGGCGAAATGCCAAAGGCAAGTCCGCTCGCGGACGACCGGACCTATGCCGCCCTGATTGAACGTGCCAGGGCGCTGGTTCCGCGCTTGCGCGATCGCGCCCCCAAAACCGAGGAGTTGCGGCGCCTGCCGCCGGAGACCGAGCGCGATCTGCATGATGCCGGGCTGTTCCGGATCGTCCAGCCGAAACGGGTCGGCGGTGCCGAGCTCGATTATGTCGCGCTGGTCGATTGCGCCGATGTGCTGGCGCAAGGCGATGCGTCGGTGGCCTGGAATTTCGCCAATCTCGCGAGCCATCACTGGATGCTGGGCATGTTCGATCGGCGCGCCCAGGATCAGGTCTGGAACAAGGACCCTGACGCGTTGATTGCATCGTCCTTCATCTTTCCCTCCGGGCGTGCCAGCAAGGTCGACGGCGGATACAGGCTGCGCGGCCACTGGCCGTTTTCCTCGGGCGTCAGTTCGAGTGAATGGAATATGCTTGGTGCGGTGGTCGCGTCCGACGATGAGGCCGATGGGATCGAATACCGGATCTTTCTGCTCCACAAGAACGACTACGTCGTCACCGACACCTGGAACGCGAGCGGGTTGCGGGGGACCGGATCGAACGATGTTGAAGTCGTCGACACCTTCGTCGCCAAACCGATGACAGTTGCGGTGGGCGATCTCGCCGGCGGGCCGACGCCCGGAAGCGCCGACAATCCCAATGCGCTGTATGCGCTGCCGGTGTTCTCGCTGTTTCCCTATGTGCTGTCAGGCGCCGCCCTGGGCAATGCGCAGGCTTGCCTGGACGACTATATCGACATCACGCGCCATCGTGCGTCGACCTATAATCACGCCAAGCTCGGCGATTTCCAGAGCACGCAGATCAAGATCGCCGAGGCCTCGGCGAAGATCGATGCTTCTCGCCTCATCATGCGTTCGAGATGTATCGAGACGATGGCCGATGTGCGCGCCGGCCGCATCCCGGATATTGCCGCCAAGACCAGGTTGCGGCGCGACGGGGCCTATTCCGTCAATCTCTGTACCGAGGCGGTGTCGCTACTGTCTTCCGCGAGCGGCGCGCGCGGCCTGTTCACCACAGGCGCCTTGCAGCGGCAGTTTCGCGATGCCCACGCCATCAATTCGCATCTGGCGTTCAATTTCGATGCGGCTGGCACCAATTACGGCCGCGT
>JBBQUA010000179.1:0-11561 GCA_038212905.1 Hyphomicrobiales bacterium | reverse complement strand
AACGAAGCCGCAGCCAGCGCACTTCGGAACGGCCGTCCTTACCTCGCCGCGGCGCACTGCGTGCGCAACGGCGTGGTCCAGACCTACGATATCCTGGCGTTGCCGACCTCCTCGCGGTGGGGCGGCACGCTGATTGGCGCCTACGTCAACGAGCGGGGATTGCAGTACAATCTGCTGGATGCGATTTTCTCAACCACCGATGAGGGCGTCCTGTCACTTGCAGCGATCCGGGATTCGGCCGGACAGCCGTTCGACTTCCAGATCGTCCATCACAATCAGGGTGCGTCCCGGCTGCTGAAGCTGCCATCGACCGACCTGCTGTGGCACCGGCTCAGCGCCGGAGGAAACCTGCTGTGTCTGCCTGAAGTGATCGTACGATTGCTCGAGGTCATCAGGACCGGCGACGGGCAGCAATTCGAAATCGACAGCGATGATCGCAATCTGAAGCTGGGCGCGAGAGCCTTCGGCGATATTCTCTCGTTGACGGTGTCCGACGTCACAGCTCTGAAGCGGCGCGAGGCCTCGTTTCGCCTGCTGTTCGACAACAATCCGATGCCGATGTGGGTGTTCGACGCCGAGACGACCGGATTCATCAGCGTCAACGATGCGGCCGTGCAGCATTACGGGTACAGCCGCGAGACGTTTCTACGCATGAAGCTTCGTCAGATCTGGCCTGAAGATGAATGGGTGACTCACACCGAGGCCTTGCAGCAGGTCGGCGACACCTATCATTCCGGCCGCAACTGGCGGCATCTCAAGGCCGATGGCAGCGAGATCCAGGTGCTGACATTTGGACGGCGCGTTGCGTTTGACGGCCGCGACGGCTTTCTCGTCGCTGTCGTCGACATCACCGAACGGCGCAAGGCGGAGGCGCGGATTGCGCATATGGCCCACCATGACGGTCTGACGAATCTGCCGAACCGCGAGCTTTATCAGGATCGTCTCAGGCAGGCGCTGGAGCAGAGCCGGCCCGGGAACAAAAGAGTGGCGGTGTTGTGCGTCGATCTCGATTTGTTCAAGAACGTCAACGATTCGTTCGGCCATCCGATGGGCGACCGCCTGTTGAAGATGGTGGCGGACCGGCTGAGGTCGGAAGTGCGCTGCAACAATCTGGTGGCGCGACTTGGCGGCGACGAGTTTGCGATCGTACTGGCTTCCGATGTCTCGCCGAAAGAGGCCAGCGATTATGCCGCCCGGGTGATCGAGATTCTGAGCGCGCGCTATGACATGGACGGCATCGAGATCGTCATCGGCGCCAGCATCGGCATCGCACTCTCGCCCGGCGATGGCGACACCAGCGAGGAGCTGATGCGCAACGCCGACATGGCGCTGTACCGCGCCAAGTCGGAGGGCGGCGGCGTTCATCATTTCTTCGAAAGGGAGATGGACCGGCAGGCGCAAAAACGTCGCGACATGGAGCTCGACCTGCGTCGGGCCTTCGCCAATGGCGAATTCGAAGTTCATTACCAGCCGCTGGTCGATATCGCGGCGGACCGGATCAGCGGCTTTGAATCGCTGCTGCGCTGGCGCCACCCCGAAAAGGGCATGATCTCACCGGCAGACTTCATTCCGGTGGCCGAGGATATCGGGCTGATCGTCGCGCTGGGCGAGTGGGTGTTGCGGGAGGCCTGCACCGAGGCGGCCAAGTGGCCCGATGACGTCAAGGTCGCCGTCAACCTGTCACCGGTGCAGTTTCGCAGCCGCAACCTCGTGCAGGTGGTGATCTCGGCATTGGCGCATTCCGGATTGTCGCCGCTGCGGCTCGAGCTCGAAATCACGGAATCGCTGTTCCTGGCGGAGACCGAGGCCAATCTCGCGATCCTGCATCAGTTGCGCGGATTGGGCGTCAGCATTTCGATGGACGATTTCGGCACCGGCTATTCCAGCCTCAGCTATCTCCGAAGCTTCCCGTTCGACAAGATCAAGATCGACCGCTCCTTTATCAAGGATCTGGCGCAGCGCTCCGACTGCGTTGCGATCGTGCGCGCGATCTCCGGCCTCGGCCGCAGCCTCAACATCACCACGACAGCCGAAGGGGTGGAAACCGTCGATCAGCTCGACTGGTTGCGTGCCGAAGGCTGCAACGAGGTGCAGGGTTTTCTGTTCAGCGCGGCGAGGCCCGCCGCCGAGATCGAAGCGCTGCTGCTCAGGTTTGGCAGGCGCGCTTCGAAAGCGGCGTGAACGGGCTGCCTCAGAACCGCGTCACGATATCGGCGAGCGCCGGGCGCGGTCGGTCTTCGCTCGGCCTCATTGGCGTGCCGATGTGAATGAAGCCGGCGAGCCGTTCGTCCGGCTTCAATCCGAACCCGTCGAGCACGTCGCGATCGAAGGCGAACCAGCCGGTCAACCAGTTGGCGCCGTAGCCGAGCGCGGTCGCGGCGGTCACGATGTTCATGGCGCTGGCGCCCGCGGACAATTCCTGCTCCCACGCCGGCACCTTGGGATGCGGTTTTACGAAGCTGACCACGGCGATCACCAGCGGAGCATCCATCAGCCGGCGCTTTTCGATCTCGATCTCGGCGGCCGGCGCCTGCGGGTTCTTCCGCGCGAATACCCGCGAAATCACCTCGCCGGCGCGGGCGCGCGCATCGCCCTCGAACACGATGAAGCGCCACGGTGTCAGCTTGCCGTGATCGGGCACCCGTGCGCCGATGGTCAGAATGGTCTCAAGCTCCGCAGCCGAGGGGCCGGGACCGCTCATCTCGCGCGGCTTCACCGAGCGACGAATTTTCAGGAGTTCAAGGGCGTCGGTCACTCATTTGTCTTTCATCTGGAAGCTCAGGGGGCAGCGGATATCATGCGATGCGCCCGACAACGAGTCCGTTGAGGCGCGTTTAGATGGATTGTGAACGAGACGTGGGGCGCGGAATTGTCGGTAAGATTCCCCCATACCGCTCTCCCGGCCGCCACGCTCGTTCGCTGAAATCGGTCAGGCCGATCTACGCCTGATCTCGCCTGGGCGGCATCTTCGCCGCCCGCTCCAGCAGATCCTTGCCGAGATCTTCCAGAATCTGCCGGGTCGCCAGAAACAAGCTGTGGCCCTGGTCGGTCTCGATCGCCAGCGCCACCACATCAGGCTGGTTGGGATCCGGGATCAGTTGATAGGCCCGGATCGGATAGGCCGGCAGTTCCTGTTCGTCGGTGGTCGGTCCGCGCGCCATCAGGTTTCCAGCCTCGCCCGCTTGACGTCGGGCGGCGTGGCTTCCTCGAGCAAGGCGGCCAGCGCCTCGGCGGTGGGCATCACGGTTTGCCCTTCGCTGCCGAGACGGCGGATCGAGACCGAATGGCTCTCGGCTTCCTTCTTGCCGACCACCAGCAGCGCCGGGATCTTCGCCAGCGAATGTTCGCGGACCTTGTAGTTGATCTTCTCGTTGCGCAGGTCGATCTCGACGCGCAGGCCGGCGCGCCGCGCCGCGGCCGCGACGACCTTGGCGTACTCGTCGCCCTCCGAGGTGATGGTGGTGACGACGGCCTGGATCGGCGCCAGCCAGAGCGGGAAGTTGCCGGCATAGTGCTCGATCAGAATGCCGATAAAGCGCTCCATCGAGCCGCAGATCGCCCGGTGCACCATGACCGGCGCCTTCTTGGAGCCGTCGGCATCGATGTAGAACGCGCCGAAGCGTTCCGGCAGGTTGAAGTCGACCTGCGTGGTGCCGCACTGCCAGTCGCGGCCAATGGCGTCGCGCAGCACATATTCGAACTTCGGCCCGTAGAACGCACCTTCACCGGGATTGATCTCGGTCTTGATGCGGTTGTGGCCCTGCGCCTGGATTTCCGACAGCACGGTGGCCATCACGCGCTCGGCATGATCCCACATCTCGTCGGTGCCGACGCGCTTCTCCGGCCGGGTCGAGAGTTTGACCGTGAGTTCGCCCTCGAAGCCGAAATCCGCATAGGTCGACAGGATCAGATCATTGATCTTGAGGCACTCGTCGGCGAGCTGCTGTTCGGTGCAGAACACATGGGCGTCGTCCTGGGTAAAACCGCGCACCCGCATCAGGCCATGCATGGCGCCCGACGGTTCATAGCGATGCACCACGCCGAATTCGGCGAGACGCAGCGGCAGGTCGCGATAGCTCTTCAGGCCGTGCTTGAAGATCTGCACATGGCCGGGACAGTTCATCGGCTTCAGCGCGAACCAGCGCTTGTCCTCGGCCTCGTCGCCGGCGGATTGCGCCGCGAACATGTTTTCGCGGTACCAGTCCCAGTGGCCCGAGGTTTCCCATAGCGACTTGTCGAGGATCTGCGGCGCGTTGACCTCGCTGTAGTCGCCGGTCAGCCGCCGCCGCATATAGGCGATCAGCGCCTGAAAAATGGTCCAGCCCTTGGCGTGCCAGAACACCACGCCGGGACCTTCCTCCTGGAAGTGAAACAGATCGAGCTCGCGGCCGAGCTTGCGGTGGTCGCGCTTCTCGGCTTCCTCGATCTGCTTGAGGTAAGCGTCGAGGTCTTCCTGTTTGGCGAACGCCGTACCGTAGATCCGCGTCAGCATCGGATTGTTGCTGTCGCCGCGCCAATAGGCGCCCGCCACCTTCATCAGCTTGAAGGCGTTGCCGATCTTGCCGGTCGAGGTCATGTGCGGGCCGCGGCACAGATCGAACCAGTCGCCCTGGTAGTAGATCTTGATCGGCTCATTGCCGGGAATGGTGTCGACCAGTTCGACCTTGAAGGCCTCGCCCTTGTCGCGGAACACCTGTTTTGTCTTTTCGCGATCCCACACATCCTTGGTGAAGGGTTTGTCGCGCGCGATGATCTCGCGCATCTTCTTTTCGATCGCGGCGAAATCTTCCGGCGTGAACGGCTCGTTGCGGAAGAAGTCGTAATAAAATCCGTTCTCGATCACCGGGCCGATGGTGACCTGGGTGCCCGGCCACAGCGCCTGCACCGCTTCGGCCAGCACATGCGCCGCGTCATGCCGGATCAGCTCCAGCGCGCGGGCGTCGTCGCGGGCGATGAATTCGATTTTCGCATCGTGGTCGATGGGGTCGCCGAGGTCGGTGACCACGCCATCCAACGCCATCGCCACGGTGCGCTTGGCCAGCGACGGCGAGATACCCTTGGCGATGTCGAGGCCGGTGATGCTTTTGGGGAATTCGCGTTTGGCGCCGTCGGGGAAGGTGAGGGCGATTTTCACTTCAGGCTCCACCGGTTTGAGGTTCGTGAGGCCGAACTGGAATCCTGAAGCGGGCTTGTTCTTGTCGTCGGGCATTGCTGTCTCCTGTGGCTCACTCCTGCGAACGAGCGCAGGTAAGCGGGAAGCAGCGGTATAGCAGGGGATTCGGGCCGCGCAATCCGGCATTTCAATGGAATCCGGCGGTGCGATGGCGACGTTGGCGGTAGCCGCACTAACCTGATACAACCAGATTGCTGGCCCCGGCTCCGCTCTGGTTTCCTCGTCCTTCATGAACATGCGTGCGCTGCTGATCGCAATCCTCATCCTGCTCTGCGGACCTGCGTTCGCGGCTCCTCCCGCCCGTCCTGTGCCCGCCACGCGGCCCGCGCTCAAGCCAGCGTTCAAGGCCGCGCCCACGCCGCCGATCGTGTTTTATGTCGTCAAGGGCGCCCCCGATGCGTGCGGCCGTGGCTGCGACAGCTGGATCGCGGTCGAAGGGCAGATCGATTCCGGTGCGGCGCTTCGTTTCCGGAAGTTCTGGGCCAGGGTCCGGGATCGCAAGCTGCCGATCTATTTTTCCTCGCCGGGCGGCAATCTCGACCAGGCGCTGGCGATGGGGGCGATGCTTCGGGAGCGGCCTGTGGTCGCCAGGGTGGCGCGGACGGTGGTCAGGGAATGCGGTTTTGAGGCGCAGAACAGCGATGTCTGCGTCAAGCTGAAGCAATCCGGCCGTGAACTGCATGGCGATCTCTGGAGCCGCAACGCGATGTGCAACTCGGCATGTCCGTACCTCATCCTGGGCGCCACCACCCGCGAGATCGCGCCTGATGCGCTGCTGGCGGTGCATTCACCGAAGGTGGTCGCGTATTTCCGCGGCGGCGTGCCGACTCCGAAGATGCAGGCCGAGGCGAACGCCCAAGGTCGCGAGCGCGCCGATCGCATGCTCAGCGAATATATCGCCAAAATGGGCGTCGATCCGGGATTGCTGGTTCTGGCGCGCACGGTCAAATTCGAAGATACGCGCCTCCTCACCCGTGAAGAGATCGACCGCTTCGGCATCGACCGGCGGCACTCGCCCGAAACCGCCTGGACGCTGGAACACGCCGCGCGTCCCTTCATCCGCAAGATCGCGATGGCGAGGAGGGAAAACGGGGCATCCTTTCGGAATCTGGAATGGCGGCTGTTCTGCGAGAACACGAATCGCGCACGGATGATGTTCCTTCGCGAATTCGACCAGGGCGTCGGCGCCCCTACGGTGATCATGATGGCGGGCTCCGAAAAATCCGTGTCCTTCGGCAGGTACCCGGCGCGGATCGGAAAATACGATGTCTGGAGCGATACGATTGCATCTGATCCCATGAAAGCCATGCTGGCAGCCTCGCATCTGCAAATCGGAGAGGGCAGGCTGATGCCGGATGGCAAGAGCAATCTTGCTTCATTTGACATCGATACCAACGGGTTGGCGCCGGCGTGGGCACAGCTGTTGGCGCCCTGTCCCGCCGCGCCGCCGAACTATGCGAGGCCGGCGATCGCTTCCCCGGCGCTTGGCGCCGTTCCGGTGCGATGAGCAGCGCGAAATAGTTATTCCGCGTCCTTTCCTTCCGCGCAGGTGTGGCCTACATGCATTTGCATGAAAAGCCCGCCCGCCGATGGCCACGTCCATCGCCGCTTCGCGCCCACTGCCTTGATGCTCGGCAATGTCGTCACCGGATGCTCGGTGCTGGCGCCGGCGGGCATGCTGAGCGAATTGTCGTCCGGGCTCGGTGTCTCGATCCGCGACGCGGGTCTTCTGGTCACCTTCGGCGCGATCATGCTGTGCGTCGGTTCGCCGGTCGCGGCGTCGCTGACCAGCCGGATCGAACGCCGCACGCTGCTGACCGCGACGCTGGCGATCCTGGCGCTCGGCAACCTCGCGTCGGCGTTCGCGCCCGACTATGCGAGCCTGCTCGCCATTCGCCTGGTCATGCTGGCGGTGGGCGCGCTCTATACGCCGCAGGCGGCGGGCACCGCCGCCCTGATCGTGCCGGCGGAGAAGCGCGGCAGCACCATCGCCTATATTTTTCTCGGGTGGTCGCTGGCCGCGGCGATCGGCCTGCCGCTGATCGCCCTGATCGCCAGCCGCTATGGCTGGCGCGCGGCATATGGCGGCATCGGCGCGATCGGCTGTATCAGCTTCCTGCTGCTGGCGTGGCGGCTGCCGGGCGGACTGACCGGCACGCCGGTGGATCTCAAGACATGGGCCGATGTCGGGCGTAACCGGCTGATCATGTTGCTGCTGCTGATCACGACGCTGCAAATGTCCGGCCAGTTCATCGTGTTCACCTTCATGGGGCCGCTGCTGACCAGGCTGACGCAGGCCGATGCGGATGGGATCGGGCTGGTGTTCCTGCTCTACGGCGTGTTCGGTTTCATCGGAATTGCGATCGCCACCCGCATCGTCGATTCCTGGGGCGCCTATAAGTCCTCGCTGCTGTTCGCCGCCCTGATACTGACGGGGATAACCGGGTGGGCGCTCAGCGCCGGCATCTACCCGCTGATGGCCTGTTCGGTCGCGATCTGGGGATTAGGATTCGCCTCCACCAACTCGATGCAGCAGGTGCGGCTGGTCACCGCCGCGCCGGCATTGGCCTCGGCGTCGGTGTCGCTGAATACCTCGGTGCTTTACATCGGACAGGCCGTCGGTTCGGCGATCGGCGGCGTGCTCTATGGGGGTGGCTGGTTCTACGGTTTAGGCTATGTGGCGGCGGGCTTCGTCGCGCTGGCGCTGGTGACGCTGATGCTGACCAGGCCGCGGGATTCGCTGAAGATGTAAAGTGCGAGTTCCACGCGCCGCCATCGTGACAAGATCATTTCCGCATGCTTTTGTCCTTTCGGGAACTGGGAAGGGGCTGTTGTGAGGAACTGGAAGATCGCGGCGCGTGTCGCATTGGCCATGCTTGCGTTTGGCGGCATCACACTATCGGCAGTGGATCATGCTACGGCCAAGGAGCGCTCCACCGGGTGCAAGGTCGGTCCGCTGAAAAGCGTCAGCGAGTTGGACGACCGGGTCGCCGCCTGCACCCTTGCGATCGACAGCAGCCGTTCGCCCGCGCAGCTCGCGCTGGCGCTGTCCTATCGCGCGCAAGCCCTTCTGAACCAGAATAAATGCGACCGCGCGATCGAGGATTTGAATCAGGCCCGGGACATCTCGCCGTCGAAAAAAGGCGCGGCCTATTACGACGTGCATCTGTGGATTTCGTATTACTGGCAGAACTGCAAGGGCGATTTCGACCGCGGCATCGCGGTGCTGAACGAGGCCGCCGCCATTCTGCCGCGCGATCCCGCAGTCTATAACCAGCGCGCCAATATGTACCGCGACAAGGGCGATTACGGCGCGGCGCTGGCCGATATCAACCGGTCGATCACGCTGATCAACAACGATCCCTACCGGGCATCGGCCTACAACAACCGGGCGCTGATCTGGAAAACGATGGGCGAGTACGAGAAGTCGGCGGCCGATTTCAGCGTCGCGATCAAGCTTGCGCCGAAAAATGCGAAATACTACGCCAATCGCGGCGACGCCTGGCGGCTGACCGGCAATCTGGAACGGGCGCTGCAGGATCAGGATCGCGCCATCGAGCTTTATGCCGGCGGTCCCGGCGTTGCGCTCGGCCTCACGCTGCGCGGCGAGACGCTGCGCTATATGGGTGACTACGACCGCGCGCTCTCGAATTTCAACCAGGCGATTCGTTTCGAGTCCGATTTTGCGCCCGCTTATACCGGCCTTGGCCTGACGTTCGAACGCATGGGCGATTTCGAGCGCGCCAAATCCGAGTTCCGCACCGCGCTGTCGGTCAGCGAAAATTCCGGCCGCGGCGATATTTCGAAGTCAGCCCGCGAGACCGCGGAGGCGCGGCTGGCAGCCCTGACGTCGGGTGCGCCGCAGCCGAAAATTCTTCCCGTACCAAGCAGGGCGTCGTCCACCACCTCGGTGCCGACGCTCGCGGTCGCAGCCCCCGTGGTCGCGCCCGCGGTGGCGAAGGCAACCGCTGCGAAACAGGGTCGCCGTGCGGCGCTGATCATCGGAAACTCCGCCTACACGTCGGTTGCCGTTCTCGACAACCCGCGCCGCGACGCCCAGAAAATGGCGGCGGCGCTGCGCGCCGTCGGCTTTGACGATGTCACGATGGCCGTCGACGTTTCGCGCGACAAGATGATCGAAGCGCTGCGTACCTTCGCGGCCGCAGCCGACAAGGCAGACTGGGCGGTGGTGTATTATGCGGGGCACGGCATCGAGGTGAACGGCGTCAATTATCTGATTCCGGTGGACGCCAAGCTCGCCTCCGATCGCGATGTGCTGTTCGAAGCCATGCCGCTGGATCAGGTGATGGCGGCGATCGACGGCGCAAAGAAGCTGAAGCTCGTCGTGCTCGATGCCTGCCGCGACAACCCGTTTGCGAACGCCGTGGCGTCGCCAGCGCCTGTTGCGGCTGCGGTCAGCCCGTCGGGCGATAGCGCAAGGAGCACAAGAACGAGGTCGCTCGGCAAGGGGCTTGGCGAGCTGAAGGTGCAGGGCGCCTCGCTGGTCGTCTACGCCGCCAAGCACGGCCAGACCGCGCTCGACGGCGAGGGCGAAAATTCACCCTTCGCGGTCGCCGTGGTGCAGCGGATCGCCACCCCGGGGGTCGAGATCAACAAGCTGTTCCGGCTGGTCCGCGACGACGTGATGGAGGCCACGGCCGGGCGGCAGGAGCCGTACACCTATGGCTCGCTGCCCGGGCGCGAGGACTTCTTCTTTGTGAACAAGTGAGAAAAATGTTCGCCAATAAGCCGCAATCCCAAGGAATTTTGCCAAAGGATGTTTTGCCAAGGTGCGTTTTTCCGATACCAGTCTGGGCATCCAATGGGTGCGGTGCCTATGTCGTTGGGCAAAAGGGGTGAAGTGACATGAGAAAAGTATTGGCGCTGGCTTTGATCCTTTGTTCGACCGCTGCATTTGCGCAAGACAAGCCGCTGCCGCCGACCGTCGGTGGCAAGCCGCTGGTCCAGATCAAGCCGAAGGAGGCCGCGGCGCCGAAAGAGCCGAAGGCAAAGCCGCAATCGGTTGCCGTGAGGATGCAGGCCTGTCTCGAGATCGATGATGAAACCAAAGAGCGTTTGATTTGCTACGATACCATCTTCCCGCCCAAGCCGAAGGCCCGGGTGCTCGCTCCAAAAGCCGTCACCGACTGCACCGGCTTCAAGGAAGAAGACGGCCGGTTGAAGTGCTTCAACGGGTTCGCGGAGAAGCTTCCCAAGCCGCCGAAGTAACCGGGGCCGGCGGCTTCAGTCGCCGATCCGCGTCAGGATCGCCTTGAAGGTGACGCCGGGCAGTTGCAGCGCGCTGCCTTCGAAGTCGACCATGTCGCCGTGCTCGATTCCCTTCAGCGTGAGGGTGACCATGTCGGTCCCGAACAGCGGCTCGAAGCCGGGGTCGGGATTGTGCCGCAGGGTCGAGATCTTGACGTGGATTTCTTCGTCGCGGCGGACATAGTTCCCGGTGAAGGCGAAGCCGGAATTGCCGCCGCGCAGCTTGCCGCCGGTGGCGTAAAGCACGCCGTTGCCGGTGCCATGAACAGTATGAAATTCAAGCTTGTAAAGGCCTTCGCGCAATTTGCATCCCCACAAATTATCAATTTTGTGGCGGCACCGTATGGCGGTCGCCGGGGCCGAACAATGCCGCGCATCGGAAATGATGCGGCCATCAACACCACGTTTTAATCAGTGGCAGGTCGAGGTGATGCGATGATGTCAGCGCCCTGCTGATGATGGCGGGCTTGCCGCCACCCGCGTCAGCGCGGGGGTTGCCGCCATCTTGACCAGCACGTCCTTCACCGGATGGTTGGTCCAGGCGCGGGTCACGTAATCGCGGTGCGTCACGCCCTCGGGCGTCTCGAGGAACACCACGCTGCCGGGCCGCAGCGGCCCGTCGATATCCTCCGATATCGCGATATCCTTTTCCTTCAACATCGCGATCAGTTCTTTTTCGTGCCGCCTTGTGGACCGGGTATAGGCGCTGACAAAGAAGCCGGTGCGGTTGTTGACGATCCAGGACGCGAACTTGTCGAGTTCGCCATACACCGCGTCGAGCAGGAACACGCCGCGTACGCGATTGCCGAGGCCACCGACCTCCAGGCTCCAGGCCGCCGGCATGAAACCACCGGAGTAGCCGACAATGATGACGGGCATGCTGGCGAAGGTCCTGGCGGCGCGGGGATCGCCGTAGAGCCTGGCGAGGTGATCGGCGGACTCCGCGACAAAGCGCTTGAGGCCGCCGGGCTGCCAGAACTTGCCGGCGCTGGAATCGGCGGCGTCGACCGCGAGCTGCGGCGCCAGCAGCACCGCATTGACGCCGGAGTCCGAAATCTGCTGCGGCACCAGCTGACGGTCGCGCACGTCGCGTTCCAGCGTCGCGCCGTTGCCGTGGAAG
>JBBQUA010000178.1:0-11655 GCA_038212905.1 Hyphomicrobiales bacterium | reverse complement strand
TATCCATGGCTAGCCTGATCTCGCGCCGCGCACTCGCCGGCGCATTCACCGCAGTTGGAATCGTGCTCGCAAGCGCGCCGGCTTTCGCCCAGCAAAAGACCGTCATCAAGCTCGGCTGGACCACTTCCGACGGTGCGCAGGATCCCTATGCCACCGGCGCGCGCGCCTTCAAGGAGCGCGTCGAGGCGGCTTCGGGCGGCCGCATCGAGGTTCAGCTTTTTCCCAACAGGCAGCTCGGCGACGAGAAGCCGATGATCGAGGGTATGCGGCTCGGCACCGTCGATGCCGGCGTCATCACCAACGCGGTCATCGCCCAGATCGAGCCGACGTTCCAGCTCAACGACCTGCCGTTCCTGTACGAGAATGAGGCGCAGGCCCAGCGCGTTCTCGACGGTCCTGTCGGCCAGAAGCTGGCCGCCAAGCTCGAAGCCAAGGGCGTCAAGCTGCTCGGCTGGATGGAAGGCGGCTTTCGCAACATGATCAACAACGTCCGACCGGTCGACAAGCCCGAGGACGTCAAGGGCGTGAAGTATCGCGTGATGCAGAACCCGGTTTTCATCGGCATGTTCTCGTCGCTGGGCGGCAACGCCGTGCCGATGGCCTGGGGCGAGACGTTTACGGCCGTGCAGCAGGGCGCCATCGACGGGCTGGAGATCCCGCTCGCGGTGATCGAACAGAACAAATACTTCGAAGTGACGAAGTATCTTTCGATCACCAACCACACTTATTCGGCTATTCCACTGCTGATGGCCAAGCGCGCCTTCGACAAATTGCCTGACGACCTGAAGAAGGTGGTGATCGATTCCGGCATCGCCGCCACCAAGGCGCAGCGCGAGGCCGCGGGCGCCGCGGCGAAGGATGTTGTCGCCAAGCTCGAGAAGGCCGGCATGAAGGTCAATCGCGTCACCGACTTCAAGCCCTTCCGAACTTCGGTGGAGAGCGTCTATGAGACGTTCAAGGCGTCGATCGGACCGGAGTTGATGCAGGAAGCCATCGCCGCCAAAATGTGACGACCTGTCATCCAGCGAGCCCAAGGCCATGAACAATCCCGCCTTGCGCGGCGTCGAACGCGTCATCGCGTTCGTCGCCGGCGCCCTGAAGCTGAGCCTGATCGCGGCTACCGCGGTCATGGTGGGCTGCATCGCGCTGCAGGTGGTGATGCGCTATGTGTTCAGCCGCACGCCATCCTGGACCGAGGAATTGGCCGTGCTGATGTTCTCATGGAGTGTGATGGGTGGGCTGGCGCTCGGCGTGCGCGAGGGATTCCACGTCCGGCTCGACATCCTGATCAACCTCACGCCTCCGGGTGGCCGGCCCTGGGCGGAGCGCGCGATCGAGGCGCTGACGGCGGCGTTCGGATTCTATCTCGCCTGGTCGGGTCTACGCTTCCTCGACATGACCGGCGGCTCGGTCTCGGCCGCCATCGGGTACCCGATCGAAATGCTGCATGCGCTGGCCCCGGTCGCAGGCGCGCTGATCGGCCTGTTCGCAAGCTGGCGCATGCTGGGCAATACACCCGTCGAAGCGCCCGCGGAATTGGCGCCATGAGCGCCAGCATCCTGTTACTCACCGCGGGCTTTGCCGGCCTCGTCACGCTCGGCGTCCCCTTCGCCATTGCGATCGGCGTCGTCGTCACGCTGGTGCTGGTGGTCGCCGACATCGAGCCCGCCTTTTTGGCGCAGCAACTGGTCGCGGGATCGCAATCCTTCAGCCTGCTGGCGATCCCGCTGTTCATGCTGGCCGGCGAGTTGATGACGGCCGGCGGGCTGTCGCAACGCCTGGTCGACGTCGCCGCCGTGCTGGTGCGTCACCGTACCGGCGGCCTTGCCATGGTCGCGGTACTGGCGGCATTGGTGTTCTCGGCGATCTCGGGTTCGGCACCCGCGACCACTGCGGCGATTGGGGCGATCCTGATCCCGGCGATGGCCGCTGCCGGCTACAGCAAGGCATTCGCCGCCGCGATCGCGGTCAGCGCCGGTGTGCTCGGCCCGTTGATACCGCCCTCGATTGCCTTCGTGATCTGGGGCATCGTGGCCGAGCAATCGATCGGCAAACTGTTCCTTTCGGGCATCGTGCCGGGCATCGCCATCGCCGCGGGCCTGCTGGTGATCTGCTATGTCCACGCCAAACGCAACAACGTGCCCAAGCAGACCAAGGCCAGCTGGGCTGAGCGGCGCGAGGCCCTTGCGCGCGGCAAATGGGCGCTGCTGTCGCCGCTGGTCGTGCTCGGCGGCATCTATGGCGGCATCTTCACGCCGACCGAGGCCGCCGGCATCAGCTGCATTTACGCGATCATCATCGGGTTGTTCGTTGAGCGGCAGCTGAGCTTCAGGCAACTGCCGGACATCGTGCTGCGATCGGTACGCATCAGCGCCATCGTCACCGCCATCATTGCGGTGTCCGCGGGTTTTGGCGTACTGATCGCGCAGGAACAGATCGCAACCGGATTCGCCAACTGGCTCGCCAGCCATGTCACCGAGAAATGGATGGCGCTGGCTGGGCTCAACATCGTCTTCTTCCTGCTCGCCGCCGTGATGGACGAGATCGCGATCATGGTCATTCTCGGCCCGATGCTGATCGCGATTGCGACCAAGTTTGGTGTCGATCCGATTCACTTCGGCGCGATCATCGTCACCAATGTGGCGATCGGCATGGCGGCGCCGCCGATCGGCTATTGCCTGTTCGTCGGCATGGCGATCTCGGGGCTGAGTCTGACCCAGATATCGCGGGCGATCTGGCCCCACATCCTGGTCATGCTGATCGTGCTGTTCCTGACGACCTATATCCCGTCCTTTGCGCTGATGTTCGTGCCGGGAAAATAGGGGAACACAGCGGGTTCCCGCGCGTTGGGTACACCTCAGACACCGATTGCGCAGAGGTGACGTGCTCCAGAGTTCATCGATCCTCATCCCCGGCCGGACCGTCTGGAGGCGATGCGAAGCAAGCCGGGTCGCCGTCCTGAATGACGCCGCCACGTATTTTGCCGCGCTGAGGGACGCACTGCTGCTGGCCGAGCGGCAGGTGCACATCCTCGGCTGGGACATTCACTCTGAAACGCCGCTGGTGGGGCCGTCCGGTCGTCCGGACGACGGATTGCCGGTGGCGCTGGGACCATTTCTGACAGGGCTGCTTAAGGCCAAACCGGACTTGCGGATCAACATCCTGGTTTGGGATTTCGCCGCGCTGTACGCGGCCGAGCGGGAATGGAATTCCGCCGACAAGTTCACCGCGGGAGGTGACGGCCGCATTCGGTTTTGCCTGGACTCCAGCCTTCCGCTGGGATCGTCCCAGCATCAGAAGATCGTCGTGATCGACAACGCGATTGCCTTTTCCGGTGGGCTCGACCTGACGATCCGGCGCTGGGACACCAGCGAGCATCTCGTCGACCATCCGCTTCGTCGGGATCCCGATGGCGAGGCATACCCGCCCTTCCACGACGTCCAGTGCATGGTCGATGGTGAAGCCGCGGTGGCGCTCGGCGAGATCGCGATGGCGCGATGGAGCGCTGCCGGCTGCACGGTGGAAGACTGGGAAGCCGTCGAGGGCGATCGCTGGCCCGCATCGGTGCCGGCAGGGGCGAGGCAGATCCAGGCCGCCATCGCGCGGACCGAATTGAGAAGCGCCGATCGCAGCGGTGCCGACGAAGTGGCCCGTTTGTTCGAAGCCTCGATCAACACCGCAAGCCGCTTCATCTATATCGAAAACCAGTTTACCAGCGCCACCGAGATCGCCGAGTTGCTGGCGCATCGGATGGCCGACGTGCCGGCGCTGCGCGTGCTCATCGTAACGCCAAAGGCGCATTCGTCCTGGCTGGAATCGCAGGCGATGCTGGGCGGCCGCGGCGGCTTCATGCACCCGTTCGTCGCGGCCGGTGTCGCCGACCGGTTGCGCATTCTCTATCCCGCCGTCGTGGACGGGGAGTCCTCGGCGGCGGTGATGATTCACAGCAAGGTCATGATCATCGACAACGGATTTTTGCGGATCGGCTCGGCCAACATCAATAACCGTTCGATGGGAGCGGACACCGAATGCGACCTGGCGTTCGAGGCAGGCTGCGACGAGCATTCTGAATTCATTCGCGGCCAGCGGCGACGGCTGATCGGACATTTTTGCGGAGTGGACGAGGACACCATCGCTGACAACGAGGACGACGTACTCGGATTCCTCGACCGCCATGCGGAGTCAGGCGCAAGCAGGGCCTTGTTGCCGATCGATTGCGATGCCACGCCGGCCGCCGCGATGGCCGGCCTGATCCAGCCGATCGCCGATCCGAAGCGGCCGCTCAATCTGCAGCGCACGGCGCGGCGGATGTGGACCCTGCGCAACGTGCTGGCGGTGGGCGGCACCGTCGCAGCGCTCGCCGGCCTGGCGCTGGCCTGGCAGACCACGTCGTTGCGGGATGTTGCTGATATCGGGTATGTCGCATCGGTGATTTCGCGGTATTCACATTCGGCGCTGGCGCCGCTGTTCGCGGTAATGGCGTTCGTGCTGGGCGGGCTGGTGGTATTCCCGGTGGTCGTCCTGATCGCAGCAACAGCGGCGGCGCTGGGGCCCTGGATCGGCGCCTTCAGCGCCACCGCCGGCGTGCTCGCGAGTTCGCTTCTGCTGTTCATGATCGGCCGCTTTCTCGGCCACAAGCGGATGCAGTCGCTGCTTGGCGCACGCGCCTTGCGGGTGCAGCGCCGTATCGTCGGCAAGGGCGTGGTAGCGGTGGCGATGATCCGGATGGTGCCGGTCGCGCCGTTCTCGCTGGTCAACTTGCTGGCCGGCTCCAGCCAGTTGAAGCTGGGCGATTTCCTTGTCGGTACCGTGCTCGGTATGGCGCCTGGCATCATTGCCATGGCAGCCCTCGGCGCGCAGATCGCGGATTTTGCGAAGAACGCCTCGTGGTCGAATGGGCTGCCGCTCGGGCTGACCATCCTGCTGTGGATCGCGCTCTGTCTGGTGGTGCAGTTCGTGGTGACGTGGTGGAGCGGACGCCGGGCGTGACGCAAACCATCCGCATCATGACCTGGAATGTGCACGGCACGTTCAACCTTAATCCGGACTTCGACCTCGAAGGCGTCTCCTCGATCATCCGGAAATGGTCGCCCGACGTCGTCGCGCTGCAGGAGGTCGACTCGCGCGGGCGCAAGGATGACGTGTTCGGGTTGCTGGCGGATGCGGTCGGCGAACATCGCATCGCGGCCCGCTCGATCGTCACCGAGGATGGCGACTATGGCCAGGTGCTGATCAGCCGCTGGCCATTCGCGGGAGATCCCAAGGTGACCGACGTATCCTATCAGGAGCGGGAGCCGCGCCGGGCGATCTCGGCTGCGATCCATTCACCGATCGGCGAGGTGACCGTGGTGGCCACCCATCTCGGTCTCAGCCTGCACGAGCGCTACGCGCAGGCGCGGGCGCTCGCCGCACTGGTGGATGCGCCGCGAACCGTCGTGGTCGGCGATTTCAACGACTGGTTCTGGGTGATGTCGGTCCGCCGCGTGCTGGCGGCGCGCTGTCCGGTGCGGACACGGCTGCGGACATTTCCCTCACGGCTTCCGGTGCTGCGGCTCGACCGCATCTACGCCACGCCCAACGCAACCATGGTCAGGGCGTGGACCGACCTCGCGGCGCGGGCCTATTCGGATCATCTGCCGGTGCTAGCGGATGTCGGGTTTTCGGGCGCCTGAGCAGGCCTGCACTAACGCAGCGGCATCGGCGGCCGGACGACCGGTTCGCCATCCTCCGTCCGGGCCGAAGCCTGCGGGGGTGGTGGCGCTGATAGCGTTGACGCCGCAGGATAAGCCGGTTGCGACAATGGCGTGGGTGCCGCCTGCGCGGCTGGATAGGCTGGCGCGGGCGGATAGGCCGGCAGCGGCCGGTGCGGTGGCGCTGCGGCCGTTCGCGCCGGCGGCGCCGATATCCTTGGCCGCGGATTTGGCGCGGAACGCTTGATCTCGGCCGGTTTGACCTCGGAAGTTCTGGCGACGTCGCGGACCATCGTTTGCTGGCTCGTCTTGAGTTCGGCGATGCTGGCCTTGAGCTGTTCGACCTGCTGCGCCATGGCCGCGAGATCGTGCGCCAATAACTGCAACTGCGTTGTATCCGGGGAGGGCGCAACGGCGGCCGGTGCTGCGCTTTCGGGGGGCGGGGCCGCAGCTGCAGGTGGCGCAGAGGTCTGCTCCGCCACGGATACCACGGCGGCAGGCGTATCGGTCTGTCCCGTAAGCGCAACCCTTTCCGTCGGTGGCGATGAGGTGACGGCGAAAGCGGGCATCCAACTCGAGATCATCTGCTTGGCGGCATCGCCGTGATTCTGCCAGGCAGCGGCAGCGGCAGCGCTGCTGATTGCAAACACGAGCATGAACGTGGTTTTTGCCCATCGGCTGGTCGGCGGCTGCTCGAGGGGCGCGCCGATGTCATCGGTGGCGGTGGCGCGAAACGTCGTATCCACCGTTGGCGCGGCTACTGCGACACCGGACGTCGGCTGATCCGACGCAGCGCTGCTCCCGTCAGACGAACTCCTGGCGTCGGGAGGAATCCCGGCCTCGCGCGTGATATCGGCGAGCACCTTATCGGCCCATGCGACTGGGACCGCGTCAGGTGCGATCGTAAAGTCGTCGTGCGGATCGGAATCTCTCAGCTTTAGGGTCGAATGCATTGGCGCTCCGTGCTTGGTGCAGGCTCACCCGCGAGAGGTGCCCGGCGGTTCAGGCGACGTCGACGATCGCTTGACGATCGCTCGACGATCCCTTGCCCGGCTCCAGAGTCCCGCCAGGTTTGACCAAAGCAAGGCGACAGGGTGGAGAGTATGAGGCTTGCGGTAACCTGGTCGGGATCGCTGGAACGAGAACTCTCGTCGATGGTTTTATACATACGGCAGCAGGACCGCTGAAACCGGTTGATGCGGCTTCGATCGACGGAACCATCAGGGAGACCGAGATGACATCCGAAACGCAAATTCACACCATCGCGCGACAGATGATCGAGCAGCGTGGCTTCGGCGCTATCGCCGAAGCTGCGCGGAACGCCCAGACGTGTGAGAGCAAGGGCGAGGCGGAAGAAGCCAGGGAATGGCGTCACATCGAGGATGCCATGAAGATGATGCGGGGACCGCATCAAAGCTAGGATCCATTCTCACGGCCCCGATGCGCCGCCCCGCCCAGGTTCGGAATTACCGGGTGCGGCGCAGCCGCAACACAACCTATCTTTTTTTCCGGTGCGGTATCAACCATTTGGTGACCGGACCCGAGATGCGCTATGCTGACCGCCACCAACAGAAAAACAAGAAGTCGGGAGCAGGCGCGACTAGGTTAGCCAAGCGGGGCAACATCCATGATGACCTTACCGGAACTGGCGGTAGACGCGCTGGAAGAATTTCTCCGGTCCTTTATGCGGCGCCGTTTCGGGCCCTCGCAGGCCCTCGTGGAGATCGTGCCGGCGGCGGCCCGCCTCGCGCTCGAATGCATCGGCAACAGCGACGCGCTTTACCACAATGTCGAGCATACGATGCTGGTCACGCTGGCGGGACACGATATCCTGCGCGGGCGTGCATTGCACACCCACGTCAGCGTCGAAGACTACGCCCATGTCATCGTCGCCTGCCTTGGCCATGACATTGGTTATGTGCGCGGTCTGTTCAGGGAGGACGACGCCGACGGCTTCGTGATCGATTCGACCGGCAACAAGGTGACATTGCCGCGCGGCGCATCGGACGCCGGCCTGATGAATCACCACGTCGACCGCTCAAAACTCTACGTGATGAAGAGGGTCGTTGCTCCACTCGACAGGCAGCGCATTTCCGATGCGATCGAAGGCACCAGGTTTCCGCCGCTGGCAGGCCAGCAATATGGTGAGGAAGCGTCGATGGTTCGAGCCGCGGATTTTATCGGGCAGCTCGGCGATCCCAACTATATCCGGAAATCCAACGCGCTCTACCATGAGTTTGAAGAGGTCGGCATCAATCGCCAGCTTGGCTATGATTCACCCGCCGACATCGTCCATCGTTACCCGCAATTCTACTGGGACAGCGTGGCGCCTCAAATCCAGACCGAAATACGCTACCTCAACATGACGTCGAGCGGACGGCGGTGGATCGCCAACCTCTACGCCAATGTGTTCCGCGCCGAACAGGCGATCTCGCTTTCGGGGCCGCAGCGGTAGGCCCGCCAGCGTCTCGGATTTGAGACATGCGGTTCGCAGAGGTGAGACTTTGGCGCGCAATGCGCCCCGGATGTTGCGGTCCAGCAGCGGAAACACCGCGTAGATTGCACCGAATTCCCGCGGCCACTGCGCGCCGGGCGCTGGCACGCCGCTTGCTGATGTCTGTTTCAACGCGCGCAAGACGCGTTGCCGTGAACCAACCAACGGAAGGGAAACGCCATGGAGATCGGTTATTTCACCATGCCTTCACACCCGCCGGAGTGCGGACTGAAAGAAGGCCACGACTGGGATCTGCAGGTGCTGCGCTGGGCCGATGAACTGGGCTACCAGGAAGCCTGGATCGGCGAGCACCATACCGCGCCCTGGGAGCCGCATCCGGCGCCGGATCTGCTGCTGGCGCAGGCGTTCCTGCAGACCAAGAACATCCGCCTCGGTCCCGGCGGCTTCCTGCTGCCGTATCATCATCCCGCCGAACTCGCCAACCGTGTTGCGATGCTCGACCATCTCTCCGAAGGCCGGCTCAATTTCGGCGTCGCGGCCTCGGGGCTGCCGAGCGACTGGGCGATGTTCAACGTCGACGGCATGTCGGGCCAGAACCGCGACATGACCCGCGAGGCGCTGGAGATCATCCTGAAGATGTGGACCCAGGATGCGCCGTGGACGCATAACGGCAAATTCTGGACGGTGTCCAAGCCCGAGGTGATGTTCGACTTCCTGAAGCCTCACATCAAGCCGTTGCAGGCACCGCATCCGCCGATCGGGGTAGCCGGCCTGAGCAAGGGCTCCGATACGCTGAAGCTGGCCGGCGAGCGCGGCTACATCCCGATGAGCCTCAACCTCAACCCGGCCTACGTGTCGAGCCATTGGGAATCGGTGGAAATCGGCGCGGCCAAGACTGGACGCACGCCGAACCGGCAGGACTGGCGGATGGTGCGCGAGGTGTTCGTGGCCGACACCGACGAGGAAGCCTGGCGATTGTCTGTGGGCGACATGATGGGCCGCATGATGAGCGAATACTTTTTGCAATTGCTCGGTCATTTCGGCTTCAAGGATTATCTCAAGCACCAGCCGGATGTGCCTGACAGTGACGTCACCGTCGAATACTGCGCCAAACACAACTGGATCGTCGGCTCGCCCACGACCTGCGCCGAGAAGATCGAGAAGATCTACAACGAAGTCGGCGGCTTCGGCACGCTGCTGGTGTTCGGCTTTGACTACAAGCACAAGCCGGAGGCCTGGCACAATTCGCTGCGGCTGCTGAAGCAGGAGGTGCTGCCGCGTCTTGCGCATCTGAAGCCGGGTATCGGCAAGGCAGCCTGAGAGGGGATCTGCATCGCTTCCACGTTTTCCCTTCGTCATGCCCGCGAAGGCGGGCATCCAGTAATCGCCGGATTGCGAGATTGAACCGCGAGGCCGCCGGTTACTGGATCGTCCGCCGGAGCCTGTCATCGGGCGGCCATTCGGCCGACCCGTTGGCGGATGATGATGGTTAGATATCAAGAGAGACGTTCGACATGGAGCCATGCGATTTCAGGAAGGCAATGCGTCACTGCGCCGGCGCGGTGGCGCTGGTCACCGTCGGCCGCGAAGATGGCCGCCGCACCGGGCTGACCGCGACGGCGGTGTGCTCGCTGTCGGACGATCCGCCATCCCTGCTGGTTTGCGTCAACCGAACCGCCAGCGCGCATCCCCGGATTCGCGAGGAACGTTGCTTTGGTGTCAGCTTCCTGAGCGAAGAACACGTGCCGCTGGCGCTGACATTCAGCGGCCAGAAGGGGATCGAGCGCGACGACCGGTTTGGCTTCGGAAACTGGACGACGCGGGTCACCCGCGCGCCGGTGCTGCAGGATGCGATCGCCTCGTTCGATTGCGACCTGCGGCAGGAGTTCGAGACCAGAACGCACTCCGTATTCATCGGCGAGGTGCGCGACGTCGGCATGCGCTGCGAGGTACTGCCTCTGGTCTATCTGCGCGGCGCATTCCACGGCGTGCAGACGATGCGGGATGCCATGGCGCTCGGCGACATCAAGGCACGAAAGCTGAGCTGGAGCAGTTTTTCCTAGTCCCCCGCCGGCGCGATCCCCAACGCCCTGATCTTGCGGTAGAGCGTGGCGCGGCTGACCTCCAGCGTGCGCGCTGCGTCGGCGACGCGGCCGCCATGCTGGCGCAGGGTTTCGGCGATGACGTTGCGCTCCGCGGTTTCGAAATCGGGCTGCGCCGAACGGACGCCGCCCGGCGGCAAATCGAGATCGGCCTCGGCGATGACGCCATTCTCGGCGGTACAGGCGGCCAGCCGCAGCACATGCCGCAATTGTCGCATGTTGCCGGGGAAGGGGTGCGCCAGCAGCATTTCCAGCGCGCCGGATGAAATGCGCGCCCGCGGGGCCTCTTCGGCCGCGATCTGCGCAATCACATTGGCCTTGTCGCTGCGCGTCCGCAGCGGTGGCAGTTCGACCTGCAGGCCGCGCAGGCGGTAATAGAGATCGGCGCGGAAGCCGCCGTTCGCGACCATGGCGTCGAGATCGCGATGCGTGGCGCTGATCAGGCGGATATCGACCGGCAGCGGCTTCAGCGCGCCAAGCGGCCAGACTTCGCGGTTTTCCAGCACCCGCAGCAGCCGCGTCTGCAGGGGCAGCGGCATGTCGCCGATCTCGTCGAGAAACAGGGTGCCGCCGTCGGCTTGCACGATCAGCCCCTTCGAGCCGTCGCGCCGCGCGCCGGTGAAGGCGCCGGGCTCGTAGCCGAACAGTTCGGCGTCGATCAGGCTTTCCGGCATCGCCGCGCAGTTCAGTGCGACATAGTGGCCGCCGGCGCGGTCGCTGGCGGCGTGAATCGCGCGCGCGAACACGTCCTTGCCGCTGCCGGTCTCGCCGAGCAGCAGCACCGGAATATCCTCGTCGGCCACCATCATCAGCCGCTTGACGCTGCGCTGCAGCGCCGGGTCGCCGCCGGCAAGCCGCGTCAGTGCGGCATAGCGACGATCCGACGTTTCGGCAACGCGCGCGGACGGCAGCGGGGCCGGTGGTCTGCTGCGGAACGGGCGCGATATCTGGCCGCGCCCGAGCCGCTTGCCGTCGCGGTCGCGCAACAACTGCGGCGCGTCGCAGCGCCGCATGAAGCCGTCGTCGAGCCGGATGAATTGCGACAGCGGCGTCCCCGCGTCGATCATCGCGTCCGACAGGCCGAAGGCCTGGCGCGCGGCGCGGCTGGCGCCGAGCATCCGCTGGTCGTCGTCGAAAGCGATCATGGCGCCGCCGCCGGCATCGTCGCCGGGCAATTTGGCGATCCAGCCGCGGCGGTAGTGCGACCGGAAAATCGCTTCCTCGATCCGCCGCACGGCCTGCGCGGTGACGGCAAGCGCGATCTGATGTGCGGCACGATCGAGATCGCCGCGGCACGAGGTGATGTTGACCGCGCCGGCCAACCGCCCGGCATGGTCGAACACCGGCGCCACCGCGCAGGTGAACATCGACCATTGTTCGCGAAAATGCTCGTCGCGATGCACCAGGA
>JBBQUA010000177.1:0-11747 GCA_038212905.1 Hyphomicrobiales bacterium | reverse complement strand
TCAATAGACTGTGGAATACGCTATTTTGGTGCAGCATGGCTTGATCCTTCTCCGTGTCCCAAAACGTCGCCAAACGCTTGGAACACAGAAGAATCAATGCCATGCGCCTTGTCCAGCAAAACTGAACCGGACAGCCGTGGGACAAGCCCGGGCATGACGATTGAGCGCCGTCTCTAACCCGAAGCAGGCCGGTGCGCGCGGAGGAAAGAACGTATCTGGCGCACCGCCAGCGGAACCCGCTCTTTGGGCTCCTTCCACGGGAACATGCTCACCTCGGCGTTCGGCGCCAGCATCGCCGTCTCCATGGCGACCGCATAAGGATGGTGCGGGATATCGTCAGGCAGGATCAGCACCGGCGTCTGGCAATGGCGCACGAAATCGCGCGTCACGGTGAACACGAAGTCGTCGTTGGCGAGGTACATCCGGGTCAGGAATTGATCGACCTGCGCCATCGTGATCTCCGGCCGGCGCTTGACCAGTTCCGGGCCCCAGACCGTCATGTTGCCCTCGTAGAACAGGCCGCGCATTTCGGGGCGCGACCCCGAAGGCATCGCCAGCACACCGGCGGTGACGCGTTCCGGCGCACGCTTCAGTAGATTCCAGATGAGGGGGCCGCCGATGCAAAAGCCCAGCACCATGAATTTGTCGATGCCGAGGTGATCCATCAGGCCGAGCTGGTCGTCGGTGTGGGAATCCCAGGGCCGGTCGATCTCGAGCGGGCCCGAGGACTGGCCGGCATTGGCGTTGCGCAGGTCGAAGGCGATGCAGCGATACTCGCTCTTGAACTCCTCCAGCGCGTTGAAGGGCGGATAGGCACCGGTGATGCCCGATATGCTCGAATTCAGTCCGCCACCGGCGATCAGCAGCAAGGGAAAGCCGGAACCGGCTTCCTCGTAATTGATGCGGACGTCGCCTTTTACGTAAGTACCCATTGCAGTTCCTCCCGGCCTAATCCCTATAGAATCGACAATTCAAGATGGCGGCAAGGCGCGGATCGAAGCGATCCGCCATGCACCAGCTTGCTCTACCATGACGAACAGAATCGATCCCGCAACCGGCCTCGCCGCGGTGTCCGCAGGAATCCGAACGCCCGTCATGCGATAGGTGGCGTCGACCAAGGCGACATCCGGCGTCACCAGCCGGATCGCATCGATCTGCGTCGCGGTAATGGTGGCGTCGCAGTACGATGGTTGCCGCTTCTGCTCCGCCGACAAAGCAATCAGCGCATCGCGCCCGACGGATTTCCTTCCCGTGGCGCTGACGATATCGGCATCCGCGGTCAGCAGTTGGCGATAGCCCTCGAGGTCGCCCGCGTTCCATGCTGCCCGGCGCGCCTCAAGCACACCGGCGATCGCCGCTTCCGCAGCTTTTTGATCGTCAGCCATCGCTGTCCATGGACTGGATTGTAGGGTGGGCAAAGGCGCAATTGCGCCGTGCCCACCATTCACAATGTGTTGTGCGAACGTGGTGGGCACGCTGCGCTTTGCCCACCCTACGAAGTACGACCTTCATGACGCGGCGAATCGCTTCTGCGGCGGCTCCGCCGCCGCCATCGCAAAACCTTCATAGCCCTTGGCCGCGACGTCGTTGCAGATCTGGCGATAGAGGCCGACGCCGCCGATATAGGGCATGAAAATCTGCGGCTTGCCCGGAATGTTCGCGCCCATGTACCAGGAGTTGGCCTGCGGATAGAGCGTGGTGTGCGCGACTTCGTTGACATGCGCCACCCACTTGTCCTCCGCGTCCTGCTTCGCCTCCATAGAATCGAGCCCGCTGTTGCGCATATGGGCGATGCAGTCGGTGATCCATTCGACATGCTGCTCGATCGAGACGATCATGTTGGACAGCACCGACGGGCTGCCCGGCCCGGTGATGATGAACAGATTGGGGAATCCCGCACTCATCAGGCCGAGATAGGTCTTCGGCCCTTCTGACCATTTCTGATTGAGCGTCTGCCCGTTGCGGCCGCGAATGTCGATCTTCGCTACCGAACCCGTCATCGCGTCGAAGCCGGTCGCCAGCACCAGCGCGTCGACTTCGATTTCCTGTGCCGAGGTGCGAACCGCATGGGGCAGGATTTCCCGGATCGGATCGGACTTGATGTCGACCAGCGTTACATTCGAGCGGTTGAAGGCGGCGAAATAATCGGTATCAATGCAAATGCGCTTCGAGCCGATCGGATGATTGTTCGGCTGCAGCAGCTTTGCGGTCTGAGGGTTCTCGACGATCTCGGCGATCTTGTCGCGGACGAAATCGGCAGCGGTGTCGTTGGCGGCCTGGTCGAGCGCGAGGTTGTTGTAGGCCGCCATGAAGGTGAGCCCGCCGTGGCTCCAGCGCGCTTCATATTTGGCGCGGCGCTCATGATCGCCATCGTCGAGCGCGCCACGATCGGGCATTTCGGTGTAGATGCCGTTGCGCGCCTCTTCGCGCGCAAAACGCCTGATCTCCGGATATTTTGCACGAAACGCCGCGCGCTCCCCAGCGGTCAGCGCGGCGTTGCGGGCGGGAATAGAGAAATTCGCGGCGCGCTGAAACACCGTGAGGTGGCTGGCCTGTTCGGCAATCACCGGCACCGACTGTATCCCCGACGATCCCGTCCCGATCACGCCGACGCGCAGGCCGGTGAAATCGATCTCCTCGTGCGGCCAATGCCCGGTGTGATAGACCTTACCCTTGAAGTCGCCGAGGCCCTTGATATCAGGCATCCTGGCGTTCGACAGGCAGCCGGTGGCAAGCACGACATGCTTTGCCGTCACCGTCTTGCCGTCTGATGTCGCCACCGACCAGCTGACGGCGCTTTCGTCGAATTCGGCGCGGTCGACCCGGGTGTTGAGCTGGATGTCGCTGCGCAGACTAAAACGGTCGGCGACATGGCCAGCGTATTTCAGGATCTCGGGCTGCGGCGCGTAGCGCTCGCTCCAGTTCCATTGCTGCTGCAGCTCATCATCGAATGAATAGGAATATTGCATGCTCTCGACGTCGCAGCGCGCTCCGGGATACCGGTTCCAGTACCAGGTGCCGCCGACATCGCCGCCCTGCTCATAGACCCGCGCCGACAAGCCCTGCTGGCGCAGCCGGTGCAGCATGTACATGCCAGCAAAACCGGCACCGACCACGACGACGTCGTAAGCCTCTGTGGCCGCAGGCTGGCCTTTAGCTGACACGGACGGCAAGGTGGACATTCGAACTCCCCGGGGATTCTTCTTGTGTTGCCCGGCAGCATTCTACCCGTGACGGCAAAGCGCAAGAGCCAAATCCGCCATACCGGCCTGCATATTTTGTCTCATGGAATGCACGATCACCGCGCCGCGATTACCGGCATCTCAACGCAAGATCGGACGGCGGAAACCGGCTTGGCTTTCGTGCCCCTGATGCGCTAGCGTCGCGTCTGCATTCGCCGTCCAAACCAAGAATGAGCAGCGCCACAAGCTGCCGCAGGGAGTGAGCACAACCATGAAATCGCCGATCTGCGACATGCTGGGGATCGAGTTTCCCCTGCTCGCCTTCAGCCATTGCCGCGACGTGGTCGCGGCCGTCAGCCGCGCCGGCGGATTTGGCGTGCTCGGCGCCACCGCGCATTCGCCCGAGTCGATCGAGCAGGAACTGAAATGGATCGACGACCACGTCGACGGCAAGCCCTACGGGCTCGACGTGCTGATCCCCGAAAATATCTCGACCGCGGGTGAGAAGGACGTCACCTGGAAAAGCCTGGAGGCGCGGATCTCACCGGAGCATCGCGCCTTCACCAAAAACCTTCTGAAAAAATACGGCATCGAACTGACGACGACCAATGTCGCCGACAATCAGCCGCAGCCGTTCGACGCGCAGCGTGCATTGGAACTACTCGAAGTATCCTTCAACCATCCGATCAAACTGATCGCCAATGCGCTGGGCGTGCCGCCGAAGGCCATGATCGAGATGGGCAAGAAGCATGGCGTGCCGGTGGCCGCCCTGGTCGGCGCCAAGGAGCATGCGCTGCGCCAGGTCGCGACCGGCGTCGATATCCTGGTGGTGCAGGGCACCGAGGCCGGCGGCCATTGCGGCGAGGTCTCCACCATGGTGCTGGTGCCCGAGGTGATCAAGGCGATCAAGCCGATCCGCGACGTGCCGGTATTGGCCGCCGGCGGCATCATGACCGGACGCCAGATGGCGGCGTGCATGGCAATGGGCGCGGCCGGTGCGTGGACCGGCTCGGTATGGCTGGCCACCGTCGAATCCGAAACCTCGGAAATTTTTCGCGAGAAGATGATCGCGGCGTCCTCGCGCGACGCCATCCGATCCAAGGGCCGCACCGGCAAGCCGGCGCGGCAGTTGCGCTCGGTCTGGACCGACGCCTGGGACCGCGGCCCCGACAGCCCCGGCGCGCTGCCGATGCCGCTGCAGAGCATCATCAGCCGCGACGCTTTCAATTCGATCGATCGCGCCGCCGCGTCCGGCAATGCGAAGGCGCGCGACCTCGTCAGTTACTTTGTCGGCCAAGGCGTCGGGCTGATCGACAGCGTCAAATCCGCCGGCGCCGTGGTGCAGGAGTTCAAGGAAGATTTTGTCGATGCGGTCGAGCACATGAACGCGCTGTTGGCGGAGTAACTCTCGCCGCCCCGTCATTGCGAGGAGCACTTGCGACGAAGCAATCCATTCTTTCTTTTTGCCGCAAGATGGATTGCTTCGCTGCGCTCGCAATGACGGAGAATGCCGCGCCAGCGGAAATTGATTGTCCGGAAAGAGAAACAAGAAAATGCAAAACACCTCCCCCGTCTCCGAAGACCGCATCCCCGTCATCGTCGGCGTCGGTGAAATCATCGACCGGCCGAAAGAGGTCGCTGACGGGCTTGAGCCGCTCGCACTGCTGGAAGCGGCGCTGCAGCGCGCGGAAGCCGACTCCGGCGCCAAACTGCTCGGCGAGATCGGCTCGCTCGACATCGTCAATTTCCTGAGCTGGCGCTACCGCAATCCGGAGAAGCTTTTGGCCGCTCGCCTCGGCATCCAGCCGGCGCATCTCTATTACGGTCCGGTCGGCGGCGAGAGCCCGATCCGCTATCTGCATGAGGCCGCAAAGCGCATCGCGCGCGGCGAATGCAGCGTCGCCGCGGTGTGCGGCGCCGAGGCGCAGTCGACCGCGACCAAGGCGGAACGCGCCAAAATCGATCTGCCATGGACGCCGTTCGCACATGACGTGGAAGAGCCGAAACGCGGCGCCGCGTACCAGAAGCCGATGGCCGTAAAACTCGGCGTGTTCAGGCCGATCACGGTCTATCCGCTGTACGAATCCGCGACCTCGGCGCATTGGGGCCAGACCCCGCGCGAGGCGATGGCGGAATCCGGCGACCTGTGGTCGACCTATTCGAAGGTGGCATCGGAAAATCCCAATGCCTGGATGAAGCGTCATGTCAGCGCCGAGGAAATCACGACGCCAACGCCCGACAACCGGCTGATTGCCTGGCCCTACAACAAGCTGATGGTGGCCAATCCGACCGTCAACATGGGCGCCGCAGTGCTGCTGACCAGCCTCGCGAAAGCGAAGGCCGCCAGCATATCAGAGGATCGCATCATTCACATCTGGGGCGGCGCCTCGGCGGAGGAGCCGCGGGATTACCTGGTGCGCGACCAGTTTTACGAAAGCCATCCGCAGAACGCCGTGCTGAAGGCGGTGATGAATCTCGTCGAAGGCGACGGCAGGAAATTCGACGCGATCGAACTCTACAGCTGCTTCCCCGTCGTGCCCAAGATGGCGCGGCGGACGCTGGGGCTTGGCCCCGACGTGCAGCCGACGGTGACCGGCGGCCTCACCTTCTTCGGCGCGCCGCTCAATACCTACATGACGCACGCGGCCTGTTCGATGGTTCGAAAACTGCGCGGCGGCGCCAAACTCGGCCTGCTTTACGGCCAGGGCGGGTTCGTGACCAAGCATCATGGACTGGTGCTGTCGCCGCAGGCGCCGCAGTATGCGCTGGCGCAGGACACCAGCGTTCAGGCCGAAGCTGACCGCAGCAAAGGCGCGGTGCCGGAGTTCGTCACGGAGGCCAGCGGCAAGGGCAAGGTCGAGAGTTTTACGGTGCTGTACGGGCGCGGCGGCGAAGTCGAGCACGGCGTGGTGATGCTGCGGACCGCGGCCGACGCCCGCGCGCTGGCGCGGGTGCCGGCGCAGGACAGCGCGACGCTGGCGCATCTAACGAACATGGACCGCACGCCGGTGGGAACGCTGGGCGATATCGCCACGGCGGAGGCTGGCGTGCTGGAGTGGCGGGTGGGTTAATTAATCCGTAGGGTGGGCGAAGCGTAGCGTGCCCACCATGCAAGAACACCGGTGACAGATGGTGGGCACGGCGCAAAAGCGCCTTTGCCCACCCTACGGCTCCTCGCAAGCGGAGCTAGCCCGAGTTCGCGGATTCGCGCCCGAAAACGCGGATTTTGAGATTTTTTAGACGGCTAAGTATCTGATTTACAAGGGTTGGGGTCTTCGGTTTCCGCCAAAAACGTCTGTAGTGAAGACCTACCCGATTCCCAAGCGCGACGTGATGCATATAGATTCGCGGCATCATGTTTTTGCGACGCACCGAGCGAAAGAAGAACGGCAAGACGCACAGCTACTGGAACGTGGTCGAGAACAAGCGTCTCGATGGCGGCCGGGTGGTGCAGCGGCATGTGCTGTATCTCGGCGAGATCAACTCCTCACAGGCGGCAGCGTGGCGCAAGGCGATCGAGGTGTTCGACGTGGATGCCGGCCGTGCCCGGACGCTGTCGCTGTTTCCGGAGGATCGATGCGAGGCGATCGCAGGCGACGCTTCCGTCGTTCAGCTTCGGCTGTCGGAGATGCAGCTTCGTCGTCCGCGACAATGGGGCGCCTGCTGGTTGGCCGGGTAGTTGTGGCAGGAGCTTCGGCTTGATCGGTTCTGGGCCGATCGGCTGCCGCCGAGCCGGAAACGAACGCCGTGGGATCAGATCCTGCAGGTGCTCGCGACCTACCGGCTGATTGCGCCGGGCAGCGAGTGGCGACTGCATCGCGAATGGTTCGGCAACAGCGCGATGGCCGATCTCCTCGGAGCCGATTTTGGTCTGGCGGAAGAACACAAGCTTTATGCCTGCCACGATCTACTGCTGGCACACAAAGAGGCGCTGTTCTCGCATCTTACGTTTGCGGGCGGAAAAGGTTTCGGGGCGCGACTTATGGTCACTCGCGCTGGATTCCGGGGTAGAGACAGGCCGGCTACCGCTTGGCTTCGATCCGCTTCAGGCCGACGATTTCCGGCAGCGAGCCGGTGTGGACCGGCTCACCCTTCATGGTTTCCGGCGGCAACGGCGCCCTGGCGGTGGCGTCGGGGAAACGCAGCTTCATTTCGCGCAGGAAGCCGTCGAGCGTGTCGACGCTGGCCGCCATCTTCGCGATCAGGGCGAAGTCGGCGCTGCTGCCGCCGGTCGACTTGCCGGCGGTCTCGAACGCGGCCCGGTCGGCTTCGCCGCTCATCAGCGGCGCATATTTCTCGCGAAAGCGCGCCAGGCCGATGGCGTCCTCGGCCAGCACGTATCCGACCACCGCGCGGATCACGTCGCCCTTCTCCACCGTGTCAAGGGGTTTGAAGTCGCGCCAGCGATCGGCGTAGTACAGTTCGATCTGCTCGGCAGACTCGCGCCAGCGCCGCGACGCCCAGTAGATGTCGGAACGCAGCCGGATCGCTTCGCGGCCGGTGATATTCGAGATGATGTCGAGCGCGAGGTCATGACGCCCGACGTCGCTCTGGGCGCGCGACTCCAGCAGCAGCCGCTGCGTGCGCAGTTCACCGGACAGGTCCGCGATCCGCGTGGTGCGAAGCGCCGATATCGCGCGGTCCGGCTTGCGGCTGGTGAGATAGACCATGGCCAGACGCGCCGCGACCTGGGCGCGCGCCGCGCCCTCCAGCCGTTTGTCGACCTGGTACTGCAGCAGTTCGCTGGCCTGATCGAGCAGATCGACCGCGACCAGCCGGTCCGCCAGCCGGCGGATCATCTCGTCGCCGCGCCGTCCGATCGGCGTCAGTTCGCTATATTCGTAGAACATCCCGAGCGCGTCGACCGGGGGCAGATCGTCGCCTTTCGAACTGAGATAAATCTGGGTAAACAGCGCCGTCGACGCATCCTGGCTGGCCCGCGAAATCTCCGAATTCGGCTGCAGAAGGGTCGCAGCCCTCGCCGCCGCCAGAGACTCGCCGTAGCGTCCGACATCGGTGTAGATCTTCGCCATCATCGCCAGCGCCCGCACCTCGATCGCGTCGCCGCGCCACAACACCGCAAGCGTCTCCAGTTCGTGCAAGGCGTCGGCCTGCTTGGTCTCTTCGCGACGCTGGCGCAGGATGATATCGAGCAGCCTGGCCTCGGCAGCCGCCGCGCGGTCCGGAGATTCGATCGCGACTTTGTATTCGCTCTGCGCGTCCTTGTCGTTGCCGAGCGCCTCGGCCAGCCGGCCGAACAGCACCGCCGTCGCCGCTTTCATCTCCTTGGAAACACCGACCACCTGCAGGTCGCTGCCACGTTTGGCGGCACCGGAAATATCCCTGACCTCGAGCGAGGCGCGCATCGCCTCCGAAATCACGATACGCTGCAATTCGATCGGCAGCGAAGTGATGGCGAATTCGACGTTCTTGAATTTTTCCCGAGCTTCCGCCCACTTGCCCTGGCGCGCAAAGGCCAGCGCCTTCCACAGCTGCGAATCGTAATTCGCTCCGATCACGGGATTGGCGAGGTCCTTCAGCGCCTGCTCGGGACGGCCGATCAGGATGTTGGCGACCACTCGCACCATCAAGGCGATCGAGTCCTCTGACCCGGGCTTGGCGTCGGCCAGCGCGAGATCGGCCGCACCTTTGGCTTCCCAATACATCCCGCGCGACATCAGGAAGCGGGCGAGATTGATCCGGGCCTGGGTGCGCTGAGACGGCTCCAATGCCCCCGCCGCGGCGATCAGCTCATCCTGGCGCGCGATAAAATTTTCCGCCTGATTCTTGCGCCACTCGGCGACGTCGAAAATCGGCCGCACCGCGGTTGTCGCGCGCTCGGAGGCGACGTCGGCCGATGACAGCGTCAAGCCGCCGGGCCGGCCGATGATGACCCTGTCGGGCGCGACTTCGGCCCTGACATCTTCGGAGTTGGGATGAACCGCGACGCCGTGAATCGATTCCAGCAGCGACATCTCGACAAAATCGTGCTGTTTGATGAAGCCGCGGACCGGCAGCAGCGCCGTCACCACCAGCAGCGTGTCGCCGGCCTCCGGATCGATGAAGCGGTGCAGCAGGCCGGGTCTCGCCAACGGCACGGTGACGTTGGCGAGCGCGGGATCGGTGACGTTGCGGATCACCATCAGCGGCAGCTGTGGCGATTGCATCGTATCGGCAAAGGTGAGCATCCAGTGCGTGCCGCCCTTGTCGTCGCCGGTCAGCGACGGCATTTGCGGCCGGTTGAGGCGAATAAGGACCGCCTGCCCCTGCTCCAGCGGCAACCGGCTGACATCGGAGATCAGCGCCCCGCCCTTGCTGCGAATGAGATCGACATCGATCGGCTGCAGGGAATCGAACACCAGCCACACCATATCGGCGTGGCGAAACAAGGCCGCGGGCGTAGCCGCGGCGAATGCGAATGTCACGCGCAGCGCGTCACTGTCCCGCCTGGCGGTGACCGTGGCCGGGCTCACACCGGCCGGCAGCGCCTGGACGACGGGCGGCGCTTGCACAGCTGGCGGCGCTTGCACAGCTGGCGGCGCCTGCACAGCTGACGGCGCCTGCACGGCTGGCGGCAACCGCTGAGGTACCGGCAACGCCTGAATCGCCGGCGGAGCATCGATGACGGGCGGCGCAACATGGGCCGGCGGCGCCTCGGCGACCTTCGGGGTTTCCGGCGGCGGCGCGGCCGCGACCGGCGTCAATTTCGACGGGGCTTCAGCCGCGACGGCCGGCGCCTGCCTTGGCACCTCGCTTGACGGCGGCGGTTCGGACCCGGGCGCGCTCTTCGCCGCCTGATCGGGCTTGATTTCGATCTTGGCCTGCCGGGCGAACGTTTCCGAGGTCGGCGGCACGATCTCGCTGGAGGAGCGCGAGGTCTGAGGTTCCGCGGGCCTGGCGGGTGCTGCCGGCGCCGGGGTTTGCAACGCATCCGCGAGCGGCGACCGCTTCGCCGGGCCTTTCTCCGACTGCTGGAAAGCGACGTCGATAATGTAGTTCTTCTCCTCGCGGAAAGAGCGGACATCGACATCGCCGATCAGCATGACCTCCACCAATGAGGTTTCACGTTCGATCTTCTGGCCGATCGAGGCGATGTTCGACGGCAGCGCCAGCTTGGCATCCGCCAGGTCGAACGACAGCGCGGCGTTGAACAACAGCGACAACCGCTGGTCGTTCAGCACACTGGAGACGCTGACGCCGTCGGGCATTTCGAACACGAAGCGCACGAAGGTCGGCTGCACCGAGGCGCGGACCCTGATCGGCGGACGCTTCTGGGCCGAGGCGGCGGCGCGCTGCTGGCGCAAGGCGCGCTCGGCGACCCGGGCGCGCTCGGACAATTCGCGGACCACTTCGGCGGGAAGCGACGGCGGCTGACCGCTCCAGCCGTCGGGCAGCAGGTCGACGAACACCCGCTCGCCCGCCGTCATGGTGTTGACGGTCACCTTGCGCGACAGCGACAGCCGGATGGCTGAGCCATCGGGGTCGCGCCGCACCGATCCGACGTAATCGGGCACCGCGTCGGACAGCCGGTCGACCGGAATATCCACCGGGCGCTTGAACCGGATCACCAGGATGGAGCCGGCGGTCGAGACCTGGGATTCGACATCCTCGGCGAGCTTGATAATCAGCCGGGCGTAACCGCCCGAGGCCGAAAACGTCGCCTCGCCCCTGACCGGCTCGGTCTGGCTGAAGGCGGACGAGGTCAGGCCGATCAGGACCAGCCCGGCCGCGAGCGATGACCAGCCGCAAAGGATTCCTGCAAAGCAAAGCCGTGCCGTCCGCGCGCAAGCGCGGCCTCGCGACCAGAATCCAGTGGCAGCTATCAGCGCCATTCCAACCGGGTCTTTCAGCTTCGTTCGATCTGTTCGGCGGCGGGACGTCCTCGCCCCGCGCCTCGAATCCTAGAATCGGCGCATTAAGGGGCTGTTAATTATCCGCGTTAATTGTTCTTTTGCTGCAGCACCTTGCCTTCGATCTTGGGAAGCTCGACAACCGCGGCGGCCTGGTCGGTGCCGGCGCGGCGGGCCATTTCGACCGTCAACCGCTCCGCCGTTTCCGGCATCATCAGGCCGAGGATGTCGGACATCTTGCGCGGCGCGATCTGCGACGCGATCTCGAACAGCACGGGCATCTCGAGCCGGTCGAACACCTTGGCGGCGTCCTTCGGCTTCATGCCCTCATACATGGTGATGATGCCCTTGAAGCGGGCGGCGTCGATCTCGCTCTTTGCACCGGTCGCCGTCGAGATCCGGGTTTCGACGGCCTTCATCTCCTCGACCTTGGATTCAATGCGCTTTTCGGCCGCCTTCAGCAGGCTTTCGCGAATGTCGATTTCGCGGGCACGCGCCTCCAGCTCCTGGCGCCGCGACTGCAGCCGTTCCAGGATCGCGCGCTCCGATGCCGACACCGGCGCGGTCTGTTCGGGATAGAGCACGACACCGTCGGGTTTCGGCGGTTCGGTAGCCGGCGCGGCCGGCTTCGGAGCTTCCTCCTTCTTGGCCGCCACCGAACCCGTGATGTCGGCGGGATCGACCTTGCCTGCCGACGGATAGTTGAAGGTCTCCT
>JBBQUA010000176.1:0-11818 GCA_038212905.1 Hyphomicrobiales bacterium | reverse complement strand
CACCGGCGGCATCGGGCCGACCCATGACGACATCACCGCCGATGCCATCGCCAAGGCGTTCGGCGTCGGCATCGACCACCATCCGGAAGTGGTGGCGCGGTTCAAGGAGCGCTGGGGCGCCGCCGATCTGAACGAGGCGCGACTGCGGATGGCGCGGATTCCCGATGGCGGGGAACTGATCCAGAGCGCCACCATCCTGGCGCCCGGCTTCAAGATCGGCAATGTCATCGTGATGGCCGGGGTACCCACGATCATGCAGGCGATGATGGATATCGTGGCGCCGAAGCTGAAATCGGGCGTCCGGATGCTGTCGGAATCGGTTCGCGCCAACGCCCGGGAAGGCGACGTCGGCGGTCCCCTGCGGGAAATCGCCAACGCCCATCCCGACACCGTAATCGGCAGCTACCCGTTCCAGGACGAGGACAAGAAGCCGAACACCAACCTCGTGGTCCGCTCGCGCGATCCGGAAAAGCTCGCCGCCGCGATGGATGCGGTCAAGGCGATGCTGGCGGGACTGAACATCACCCCCCGCTAGCGGATCATTCGAGCGGAGCGGGAACAGCGTCGTGGACAGGAACTCCGAATTGAGCGGGCAGGAGCGGGGCGGCAAGGCCTTTCCGGTTTCGTGGGACCAGTTTCACCGGGATTGCCGGGCGCTGAGCTGGCGGCTCAATGCCGTCGGTCCGTTTCATGCCATGGTCGCGATCACCCGTGGAGGGCTGGTGCCGGCGGCCATCGTCGCGCGCGAACTCGGCATTCGCGTCATCGATACCGTCTGCATTGCCAGCTACGACCATACCAAGCAGGGCGAACTGCAGGTTCTCAAGACCGTTTCGGCGGAAGTGGCAAAACTCGGCGGCGGCAGCGGCAAGGGACTGTTGATCGTCGACGATCTCGTCGATACAGGCAAGACCGGGCGGCTGGTGCGCGCGATGATGCCGGACGCGCATTTCGCGGCGGTTTACGCCAAGCCGCAGGGAAAGCCGCTGGTCGACACGTTCATCACCGAGGTGTCGCAGGACACCTGGATCCACTTTCCCTGGGACACCGCGCTGTCGTTCCAGCCGCCGATCCGCGATGGCGGGGTGTGAGAAGGAGCGAATAGCGAGTGGCGAATGGCGAATAGAGGATATTATTCGCCATTCGCCATTCGCTACTCGCCAGGCCCACCATGCCGCTGCAAAACCGCGTCACGCCCACCGGCGACATCGTCGCAACGCCGCATCGTGGCCTGTTCACCGGCAATCGCGGCATCATCCACGATCCCGCCACCAAAACCCTCAACCGGCGCTGGGCCAGCCAGGCGTGGCTGACCTGCGTCTGCGAATTCCGTGGACGGCGGCGCGCGGTGATGGCGACCCGCAGCTGGACCGAGCTGTTCTTTCTCGACGAAGCCACCGCGCTCGCCGCCGGGCATCGCCCCTGCTTCTATTGTCGCCGCGATGACGCCGTCAGGTTTCGCGCGGCGTGGGAAGAGGGCAATGGCGTCAGCCGCGTTCTCGCCCGCGACATCGATGCCGTGCTTCACCGCGAGCGGCTGGATCGCGGCAAGAAGCGGCTCACCCCGCTGGCGGTGCCAACAGGCGAATTGCCTGACGGCGCGATGCTGCAGGAGGGAACGGAGAGCTACCTCGTCGTGCAGGGCCGCTCGCTCAAATGGTCGCCAGCCGGCTATCGCGGCGTGGCTGAGGCGATCTGGGGCCCGATGCTGCTGACGCCCCCCTCGGCGCTGCGCGCGCTGGCGGCGGGATATGTTCCGGTGCTGCATCCGAGCGCGGTGGAGGTTACCATTTAGATGTCGTCATTCCGGGGCGCGCATTAGCGCGAACCCGGAATCCATACTCATTATCGTGGTGATGGATTCCGGGCTCGCGCCAAGCGGCGCGCCCCGGAATGACGGTCGTAGGTTCTTACCCCAGCCGCTCTCTCGCCAGCTTCGCGCCCGCGCCCAGCGCCATCAGCTTCGCTTCGGCGATATCGCGACGCATCGGCGCCATGCCGCAATTGGTGGTCGCGATGATGTTGCTCTTCGGCACGAATTTCGCGACCGCTTCGATAACCTTGACCACATCTTCTGCGGTTTCGACGGTCTCGTTGGCGACGTCGATGACGCCGGCTTGCACGATCTTGCCGCTGAGCAGGGACAACAGGTCCAGCGGCACTTTCGAATTGCGGCATTCGATCGCGACCTGCTGGATCGGGCTTTTCGCGATCGCCGGAAAGATATCCTCGTACTGCCGCCACTCCGCTCCGAGCGTCTCCTTCCAGTCGGTATTGGCCTTGATGCCGTAACCGTAGCAGATGTGCACGGCGGTGGCGCAGGTCAGACCCTCGGCGGCGCGCTCCAGCGCCTTGATGCCCCAGTCCGAAACCTCGTCCATGAAAACGTTGAAGGCCGGCTCGTCGAACTGGATCATGTCGACGCCGTCGGCCTGCAACGCTCGGGCTTCCTCGTTGAGCAGTTCGGCAAAGGCGAACGCCATCTTCACGCGGTCGCCATAATAGCCGTCGGCGACAGTATCGATGATGGTCATCGGGCCGGGCAAGGTGAATTTCAGTTTTCGCGCGGTGTGGGTGCGGGCGACGCGGGCCTCGTCGGCATGGACGCGGCCTTTCAGCCGCAGCGGCGACACCACCTGCGGCACCATCGCCTTGTAGCGGTCTTTCCGGATTCCCATCTCGACCTTGTGGGCGAAATCAATGCCCTCGATCTTTTCCATGAACCCATGGACAAAATGCTGGCGCGCCTGCTCGCCCTCGGTGACGATGTCGATGCCGGCGTCTTCCTGCAACTTGATCGCCAGCATGGTGGCGTCGCGCTTGGCCCGCGCCAGTTCCTCGCCCTTCGATTTCCAGGGCGCCCACAGCGTATTGGGTTCGGCCAGCCATTCCGGCTTCGGCAAGGAGCCGGCGATCGTGGTTGGAAACAGCATGGTGGGCCTCCCGAAGGGTTATCGTTTGCGCCTGTGTGCCATGTTCGGCAGTCGCCCCACAAGACCGCCGTGATGGCTGGAAGGGATTGTCACCGCGGGCTAGGATGTGGGCAGCTTCCCTCAGGGGTGACCCATGATCGATCTGCATTACGCGCCGACGCCGAACGGCTGGAAAATCTCGATCATGCTGGAGGAGACAGGGCTTCCCTACACCGTGGTTCCCGTCAACATCCGCTCCGGAGAACAGTTTCGGCCGGAATTTTTGGCCATCAGCCCGAACAACCGGATTCCCGCCGTTGTCGACCATGCGCCATCAGACGGCGGCGCGCCGTTTTCGGTGTTCGAAACCGGTGCGATCCTGATTTATCTGGCCGAAAAAACCGGCCGCTTTTTCCCCGACGACATGCGCGGCCGCTCCACGGTGGTGCAGTGGGTGATGTGGCAGATGGGCGGGCTCGGGCCGATGCTCGGCCAGCACGGCCACTTCGCGCTTTATGCCGCGGAAAAGATTCCCTACGCCATCGAGCGCTACCGCGACGAGACGGCTCGGCTCTATGGCGTGCTCGATACCCAGCTGGGCAAGACCGGCGCCTATGTCGCCGGCAACGATTATTCGATCGCCGACATCGCCTGCTTCCCCTGGACCATGACCCACAAGGCGCAGGGCTTTGCCCTCGACGATTATCCCAACATAAAACGCTGGTACGCCGTGGTCCGCGCCCGGCCTCAGGTGCAGGCGGGGCTGGCGATCGGCAAATTCGTCAAGGAACCGTTCGACGAGGAAGCGCGCAAGAACATGTTCGGGCAGAAAGCGAAGGAGATGGCGAAACAGAAGTGATGCTGTCTCAGCGTCATTGCGAGGAGCGCTTGCGACGAAGCAATCCAGCTTTGCTGCGGAAGTAAGAAAGATGGATTGCTTCGCTTCGCTCGCAATGACGGTGATAGATAGCGAAATCCAACAACTAAAATCGCGCCAAGACGCGACAACCAAGGAAACACCATGATCGAATTCTTCTTCGACTGCTCCAGCCCCTGGACCTATCTCGCCTTCCACAACATCCGGCCGCTGGCGGAAGAGTTCGGCGTCGAGATTTCGTGGCGGCCGATCCTGGTCGGCGGCATCTTCAATTCCATCAACCCCAGCGTCTATGCCTCGCGCGAGGCGCCGGTGCCGCTGAAGGCGCGTTACCAGAAGAAGGACCTTGCCGACTGGGCGCGATCGGCCGGGCTCGCGATCAAGATGCCGCCGACGGTGTTTCCGGTCAACAGCGTCAAGGCGATGCGCGGCTGCATCTTTCTCGGCAACGACATGGTGCCGTTCGCGCGCGCGATATTCGCCGCCTATTGGGGTGAAGACAAAGACATTTCGAAGGACGAGGTGCTGACCGCGATCTGCAACAGCGTCGGCGTCGATCCGCAAAAATTCTTTGCCGGCATTGCCGACCAGGCGATCAAGGACCAGCTCAAGGCCAATACCGATGAGGTGATGGCGCGCGGCGGTTTCGGCTCGCCGACCATCTTCATCGACAAGACGGATATGTATTTCGGCAATGACCGCATGCCGCTGGTCCGCGAAGCGCTGGCGCGGCTGAAAGCGCGGGCAACCTGATGCCGAGGAGGGTCGTCTGTCGTGAGCTTGGTCCCCCCGAGAGCCTGCAACTGGAAAGCTTTGCCTCGGTGCCGCTGGCGGCGGGGCAGGTGCGCGTCGCCGTGCAGGCCGCCGGCATCAATTTTCCCGACGTGCTGATGGCGGCCGGCGAGTATCAGCTCAAGCCGCCGCTGCCGTTCACGCCGGGCGTGGAGGCCGCCGGTGACGTGGTCGAGGTTAACGAGGCTGCCGGCGTCACGGTCGGCGACCGCGTCATCGTCAAGATGCGGCACGGCGGCTACGCCGATGAGGCCGTGGTCACGCCATCACAATTGACGCCGCTGCCGTCCACCTTCGACTACGCCGAGGGCGCGACGTTTCTGGCTGGCCACGGCACCGCCTATCACGCGCTGATCGATCGCGGCCGGATTCAGCCGGGCGAAGTGCTGCTGGTGCATGGCGCCGGCGGCGGCGTTGGGCTGGCCGCGGTCGAGATGGGCAAGATGCTGGGCGCCACTGTGATCGCGGCAGCGTCGTCCGAGGAAAAACTTGGCGTCGCGCAGGCGAGGGGCGCCGATCATCTCGTGCTCTATGGCTGCGAACCCTTTCGCGATGCGGTCAAGCGCATCACCGACGGCCGCGGCGCCGACGTGGTGTTCGATCCCGTCGGCGGCGAGACCTTCGAGAACAGCGTGCGCTGCATCGCCTGGGGTGCGCGGCTCCTGGTGATCGGTTTTACCGGCGGCATCGGGCTCGCGCGCACCAATCTGCTGCTGATCAAGGGCGCCAGCGTACTCGGCGTCCGCGCCGGCGAGGCTGTCAGGCGAAATCCGGCGCTGGGCGAGGAGCGTCTGAAGGCGCTGCTGGCGTGGGCAGAGGCCGGAAAGATCCGGCCCAACATTTCACACCGGTTGCCGCTGGAGAGTTACGCGGAGGCGATGCGATTGCTGGTCGACCGCAAGGCGATCGGGCGGGTGGCGCTGATGATGCGGTAGGGTCGTCATTGCGAGCGAAGCGAAGCAATCCATCTCGCCAAGCAAACGAAGAATGGATTGCTTCGTCGCTTTGCTCCTCGCAATGACGATTTCTATTTATACTCCCGCTCGTCCCACCACGGGAAATAGTCGGGCATGTCGGTCGACACCTTGTTCTTGAACTTGGCCGGGCGCTTTTCCAGAAACGACACCACGCCTTCCTTGACGTCCTCGGAACGGCCGCGGGCGTAAATGCCGCGGCTGTCGACCTTGTGGGCTTCCATCGGATCGTCGGCGCCGAGCATGCGCCACATCATCTGCCGGATCAGCGCCACCGACACCGGCGCGGTTTTGGCGGCAATCTCCTTGGCCATGGCGCGGGCGGTCGGCAGCAAGTCGTCGGGCGGCACAACCTTGCTGACGAGACGGCCGGCCAGCGCTTCCTGCGCCGGAAACACCCGGCCGGTAAAACACCACTCCAGCGCCTGGGCGATACCGACAAGGCGCGGCAGGAACCAGCTCGACGCCGCCTCCGGCACGATGCCGCGCTGCGAGAACACGAAGCCGATGCGGGCGTTCTCCGAGGCGATGCGGATATCCATCGGCAGCAGCATGGTGGCGCCGATGCCGACCGCGGGGCCGTTCACCGCCGCGATCACGGGTTTCAGGCATTTGAAGATTCGCAAGGTGACCTGGCCGCCGCCGTCGCGCACCTGCGGATCGCTGTAGTCGACCGTGCCGTCGGCCAGCCGCTTCACCGGCCCGCGCCGCGCGTCGCGATCGAAGGTGTCGGCGCCGGAGGAGAGGTCGGCGCCGGCACAGAACCCGCGCCCGGCGCCGGTGACGATGATGGCGCGGACGCTATCGTCCTTGTCGGCCGCATCGAACGCGCTGATCAATTCCGCCTGCATGGTGCCGTTGAAGGCGTTGAGCTTGTCGGGCCGGTTCAGCGTGATGGTGAGAATTTGGTCATCGACTTCGTATTTGATCGTCTCGTACGCCATGGGGAATTTCCTCTTGGTTGTTTTTTTTGATTTCAGTGATTGTAGGATGGGTAGAGCGAAGCGAAACCCATCGATAAAGTCCGCCGTTACGTGATGGGTTTCGCGAAGGGCTCAACCCATCCTACATTCTGAGGTTCGCGCTTTGCGCGCCCCGGAATGACGGGAGAGACTATTTCTTCGGCGGGCTCGGCCACGGCTTCTGCGGCCCGCGCAAGCCCTCGAACGCCTTGGCCATGCCGAGCACGCCGATGTCGTCGAAGCGGCGGCCGATGATCTGGACGCCGATCGGGAATCCTTTTTTGTCGAATCCGCCATTGATCGAGACGGCCGGATTTTCCGACATGTTCCACGGCACGGTATAGGCGATGTGTTCGAACGGTCTTGTGGGATCGTTGAGCGGGGCGGCGAGTTCTGCGGCGAAATTCACCACTGGCGACACCGGTGAAATCACATAGTCGACATCGCAGAATAATTTGGCCGCGGCGGCCCGGATCGCCATGGTGGCGTTGAAGCCCCTGACGACGTCGACACCGCTAAGTTTGGCGCCGGTCTCGGCCCAGCTGAGGATATAGGGCAGCGCCCTGGCGCGCTCGGCCGGCGTCAGTTTCGACAGATCGTCCCACATCCGGGCGCGCCAGAAATGGTCGAGCCCGTCGATGATCTCGCGCGTCATCACGCCATCGACCTCGGTGACGGCGGCGCCGGCGGATTCGAACGCCTTCGCAGCCTTCACCGCGACCTCGCGCACGTCCTTCTCCAGCGCCTGACCGGCGCCGGCATCGAGCATCAGGCCGATGCGCAATTTGCGCGGCGATTTTTCCAGCGCCTTCCAGTTGATGTCGTTGGGCGGCAGGCTCATGCCGTCGCGGCGATCCGGCCGCGACAGCACGCTCATCATCAGGGCTGCGTCATCGACAATGCGGGTCATCGGTCCGGCGACGCGGCCGACATAGGGCGGATCGACCGGAATTCGCCCGAGACTCGGTTTCAGCGCGACCAGGCCGCACCAGCATGCCGGCAGCCGCACCGAGCCGCCGATATCGGTGCCGAGATGCAGCGGGCCGTACCCCGCCGCAGCCGCGGCGCCGGCGCCGGCACTGGAGCCGCCGGGATTTTTGCTGAGGTCCCAGGGATTGCGGGTGAGGGGATGGAAGCTGGAAAGGCCCGACGACAGCATGCCGTAATCCGGCATGGTGGTTTTTGAGAAGATCACCGCGCCGGCTTCGCGCAGGCGCGCCGCGGGCGGCGCATCCCGCCCCGCCGGCACCAGCTTGACGCTGGCGGCGCCCAGCGGCACCGGCACGCCTTTGGTGGCGATATTGTCCTTGATGGTGACCGGCACGCCATCGAGCTGGCCCATCGGCTCGCTTTTCTGCCAGCGTTCGGTCGATGCCCTGGCAACCGCCCGCGCGCCATCCGGATCGAAGGCGTACAGCGCCTTGATGTGCGGCTCCCACGCCGCGACATGCGTCAGCACGTCCTCCAGCACTTCCGACGGCGAGAACTGGCCGGCCTTGAAACCCTCGATCAGATCGACGGCGCTGAGGTCGTGCAGCGACGTGACCGCTTCTTCGGGAGCCGGTTTATGCATGGGCGCCGGCCGGAAGACGGGTTTCGATGATGCGCGCGAACATGCTGGCGCCGATCGGGAGGATCTTGTCGTCGAGAATGTAGCCGGGATTGTGCACCGGCACCGAGCCTTCATGGCCGACCCAGAAATAGGCCCCCGGTACGGCGTGCAGCATGTCGGCGAAATCCTCGCTGCCCATCTTGGGCTGCGTCCGGGTGATGACCTTGTCGGGCTCGACCACCGTGCGCGCCACTTCGGCGACCACGGCGGACTGCTCCACCTCGTTGACCAGCACGCTGAAGCCGTCGCGGATATCGACTGCGATCTCGACCTGGAAGGAGGCGGCGATGCCGGCGCAGAGCGCGCGCATCCGCTCACGGATCAGCACCCGCACCTCGTCGGAAAAGGCCCTGATGGTGCCGCACAGCTTGGCCTCGCCGGGGATCACATTGTAGGCCGAGCCGGCGTGGATCTGCGTGATCGACAGCACCGCGGGCTCGTGCGGATTGACGTTGCGGCTGACGATGGTCTGCAGCGCCTGGCCGAGCGTCATCGCGACGATGACGGGATCTTTCGAAAAATTCGGCATCGCGCCATGCGCGCCGTAGCCTGTGATGACGATGTCGAAGAAGTCGGCGCCGGCCATCGCCGGTCCGGGCAGGATCGCGATCTCGCCATGGTTCAGGTCCGGCGCATTGTGCAGCCCGTAAATCTCGTCGCAGGGGAACTTCTCGAACAGACCGTCCTTGATCATGGCGCGCGCGCCGCCGAGGCCTTCCTCGGCCGGCTGGAAGATGAAATGCACGGTGCCGTCGAAATTCCGGGTTTCCGCGAGATAGCGCGCGGTGCCGAGCAGCATGGTGGTGTGGCCGTCATGGCCGCAGCCGTGGAAGCGGCCGGGAATGGTGGAGCGCCAGCGCAGGTTGGTGTTCTCTTCCATCGGCAGCGCGTCCATGTCAGCGCGCAGGCCGATGCGCTTGGCGCCGGTGCCCTTGCCCTTGAGCACGCCGACCACGCCGGTGCCGCCGAGGCCGCGATGCACCTCGATACCCCATTGCGTCAGTTTGTCGGCGACGATTCCGGAGGTGCGGACCTCCTCGAAGCCGATCTCGGGATGCGCGTGCAGGTCCCGGCGGATCGCGGTGAGTTCGTCGGCAAAGCCTTCAATGCGTTCGATGTTGGGCATGGTTGTTATCCGGTTGCAGAAGACGATGAGCGTGTTTTGGCGGGGGCGAAGGCGGAACCGTTCGGTTTGATGCGAATGCCGGGGCGCAGCCGCGTCCAGGGCAGGGCGGCGGTATCGGCCGGCATTGCGCCCGGCGCGGCGCAGATCAAAAGTGTCTCGGCTATCGGCTCGAAATCGGCGCGGAAATGCACCGAGCTCTTGTTGACCAGGATGGCCTGCTCGGTCGGCTCGATCCCGACATAGCGGTACATCGCCTGGTCCGCGAGCTGCGCCTTGTGCGAGGAGACCACCACCCGGACGCCGCCGATGCGAAGGCACGCCGAGGGGCCCATATCCATGTCGCGGCCGCCGTAATAGGGGCCTGGCGCCACGAATTTTCCATCGGACAATTGTTCGACGACGAACGTTTCCTGGTAGGGCGCATCGCCTGATATGCCCGACTTGCCGCCGAGCGCCAGCGTGACGGTCGCGCCGACACCCGCTTCATGCGCGGTTTGCGCCGACGCGGGATCGTAGATCACGCCGGTGGCGGCACGCTCGGCGTTGTTGCGCACCAGCGCGCGCAACATGCCCGTGGTGTCGGAATCGCCGCCGGCGCCGGGATTGTCCTGGGTGTCGGCGATCACAACAGGCTTGCGCGCGGTCCTGGCCAGCTCCATCGCATGCAGCACGCCTTCGTCCGGCGTGTAGATGCGGCCGTCGAAATCATTCTCATGACCGATGATGACGCGCGCAATGGTATCGGCCGCGGCGTCGGCATGGGCCTGGGTCACGCCATAGGCGAACACGCTGGGTCCGCAATGGACAAAATCCGCGGCTGGAAAGCCCGGCGCAAACGACAGCGTCGGCACCGCATCGTCCTGCAGCGCCGCCATCATCCGGTAAATGCCTTTGGTCGGTTCGTCGTTGGTGCATTGCCAGCTGATCGGAATCAGGAACGGCAATTGCCGGAACGCTTTTGCCAGTTTCTGTTTGGTGCCGAGCAGCAGCGCCAGATGTTCCGCGCAAGCGCGGCCGGTATCGGCCATGTCGACATGCGGATAGGTGCGGTAGGCGATGAGTGCGTCGGCATGCTCGACCATTTCCGGCGTCACATTGGCGTGCAAATCGAGGCTGACCACCAGCGGCAAATCCTTGCCGATCACTTCCCGCACGCGGCGCAGAACTTCGCCTTCGCCATCGTCGAAATGTTCCGCCACCATCGCGCCGTGCAGGTCGAGATAAACCGCATCGAGCTGACCAGCCGACGCGATGCCGTCGATCATCTCGCCGGCGATGCGCTCATAGGCATCCCTGGTCACATGGGCGCAGGGGGTGGCGGCTGCCGCGATGGTAGGGACCAGCTCCCAGCCATTGACTTCCGCCGCCTGGATGAACCCGGCGAGCCCGACATTGATGTTGCGCATGGTCTTGAGGACGCCGGCGCCATGCGTCATTGCCGGCCAGCCGCCGCCATGCACGAAATCGGCATAGGTCGCCCTGGTCGGCGCGAAGGTATTGGTCTCGTGCAGGAAGCCGCCGACGGCGATACGGGTCATTCATTCGGTCTCGATCTGATTTGTGGCGCGACGTTAGACTCGTCGTCGCGACAAGCGCAAGCGACTAAGCAATCCCGTTTTGCATGCCGCATCCCGTCATTGCGGGGGAGCGGAACGAGCACCGCTCTCTCCACGTCATTGCGAGGAGCGCTCTTGTCCGCCGAAGCCCGCCTTCGGGCGAAGGCGGATGCGACGAAGCAATCCAACCTTTTTATCGCTTCAAGAAAGGATGGATTGCTTCGCGGAGCCTGTCATCGGGCGCGCATTCGCGCGACCCGGTGGCTCGCAATGACGTGGAGGGGACGGAATCTACGCCCCCGCCACCACGCCTTCCGCCACCGGCCGGAAATTCGCGAAATCCCAGTCCCGACCGGGAGCGGCTTCCAGCAACTGCCGGGTGTAGGCCTGTTGCGGATGAGTCAAAACCCGCGCCGCCGGGCCCTGTTCGACGATGCGGCCATGCTGCATCACGGCGACGTCGTCGCAGATTTGCGCCGCGACGCGCAGATCGTGGGTGATGAACAACAACGCGATGCCCAGGCGGGTCTGGATTTCGTCGAGCAATTCCAGCACTTGCGCCTGCACCGAGACGTCGAGCGCCGACACCGCCTCGTCCGCCACCAGCACATCGGGATCGAGCGCCAGCGCGCGGGCGATCGCGATGCGCTGGCGCTGGCCGCCGGAGAACTGGTGTGGATAGCGCGAGATGGCGTCGGCCGGCAGGTCGACCAGTTCCAGCAGATCGCGCGCCTTGGCCAGCGCCTCCGCATGGGGCATGCCGTAATTGATCGGGCCCTCGGCGATGGTCTCGCCGACCGTGATACGCGGATTGAGCGAACGATAGGGATCCTGGAAGATGATCTGGATGCGTTTCCTGTGCGGCTGCAGCAGCTGCCGCGACAGTTCGGAGATCTCGCGGCCCGCCAGGCGAATGCTGCCGGAGGTCGGATCGATCAGCCGCACGATGCAGCGCGCCACAGTCGATTTCCCCGAGCCGCTTTCGCCGACGATCCCGAGCGTGCGTC
>JBBQUA010000175.1:0-11846 GCA_038212905.1 Hyphomicrobiales bacterium | reverse complement strand
TCGAGTTCGCTCGGTTGATCCGGGTAAATCTCATGCAAAAACGACAAATTGACCGTCTGCTCGAACCGCTCCAACCAATTCTGATATGTCCAAATCAGTTGAAACTCGGACTATACTTCAAATGAACCGGACAGCCGTGGGACACGCCCGGCCATGACGAAGGCTTATCATGCCACCCGTCTTCCGCTTTGCGCCGAGTCCGAACGGCTATCTGCATCTCGGCCACGCCTATTCGGCGTTGCTGAATTTCGACATCGCGCGCCGCAGCGGCGGCCGCTTGCTGCTGCGCATCGAGGATATCGATCCGGCGCGCTGCCGGCCGGAATTCGAGGCCGCGATCTACCAGGATCTCGGCTGGCTCGGGATTACTTGGGAAACGCCGGTTCGGCGCCAGTCCGAGCACCTCGCGGATTATCGCGCCGCGCTGGAGAAGCTCACGGCGATGGGCCTGATCTATCCTGCGTTCGAAAGCCGCGCCGAGATCGCTGGGTTGGTGGCGCAGCGCGAAGCGCAGGCAACCTGGCCGCGCGACCCTGATGGTGTGTCGCTCTATCCCGGGACCGCAAAATCGTTGCCGCCGGTCGAGCGGGCGCGCCTGCTTGATTCGGGTATGCCCTATGCGCTGCGGCTCGACATGGCGGCGGCGCGCGCGCTGGCCCCCGATCTCGGCTGGATCGAGCGCGGCGAAGGTCCCGAGGGCGAGACCGGCGGGGTGGCTGCCCGGTCCGAAGCCTGGGGCGACGTCATCCTCGCGCGCAAGGAGACGCCGACCAGCTATCATTTGTCGGTGGTGATCGACGACGCCTTGCAGGGCATCACCGAGGTGGTGCGGGGCGCGGACCTGTTCTGGTCGACCAGCGTGCACCGGCTGCTGCAGCATCTGCTCGGTTTGCCGCAGCCGGCCTACCGCCATCACCGCCTCGTGCGTGACGGCGAGGGGCGGAAGCTATCGAAGTCATCCGCGGCGACCGCGCTTCGTGAACTTCGGACGCAGGGTATGACGCCGGCCGACATCCGCCGCCAAGTCGGACTGTCCTGACAAGATAGGCGGCGGTCGGGGGCCGTGCCGAAACGCCCTTCGTGACTCTCTGCCGCGCTCCATGGCATGGTGAGACCGGCCAGGGTCGGGGGAATCATGGCGGTCAAGTCGCGCGCCAAGCGCCCTACGCGGATACCGAAAAAACGGATGTCGAAACAACGCGTTCCAGCCCGTGCCGCGGGCAAGGTGCGCAAGCGCGCGGCCGTGACTGCCGGACCCGGAATGGTCGAGGCGGCGCTCGCGGCGTTCGCCCATGAGGTCCGCACGCCGCTGACCGGAATTCTGGCCATCAGCGACCTCCTGGCAACCTCCGATCTCGACGAGCGCGAGCGGCGCTGGGTCGATACCATCAAGGCCGGCGCCGAACATCTCGCCAGCCTCGCCACGCTGTTCGTCGATGCCGCGAAGAGCCGCGGCCCCGGGCTTGGGGTGCGGCAGGACTTCTTCGATCTGCGCGCGCTCGCCCGCAGCGTCGGGGATTCGCTGGCCGGCCGGGCGACCGCGAAGGGTCTGCAATCCCAGGTCGAGATCTCCGAAAAATTGCCGGCGTTCGTGATCGGCGATCCCGTGCGGCTGCGCGCGGCGCTGGAAAACCTGATCGATAATGCCACCAAATTCACCGAAGCCGGCGGCGTCGCGCTCTCGGCCAAGCCGATGCGTGGGCCGAAGGGCAAGGTCAGCATCGCCTTCGCGGTTTCCGATAGCGGCATCGGCCTCACGCTCAACGAGATCAAACGCCTGTTCCGGCCGTTCTCGCAGGCCAATGTCTCGATCGCGTCGCGCTTCGGCGGCGCCGGGCTCGGATTGTCGTCGGTGAAGGCGCTGGCGCGGGCGATGGGCGGCGACATCATCGTGGCGCAGCGGCCGGGCGGAGGCACCACCTTCACCTTGAGCGTGACGCTGGCCCGCGCCAGGGCGCCGAAAGCCGCCAATTCGGGCGCGGACGCCGATTCCCTGCTGGATCAGGTGCGCAGCTTGCGGGTTCTCAGCGTCGAGGACAATCCGTTCGGCCGTGTCGTGCTCAATGCGATCCTCACCGAACTCGGCCACCAGGCGGAATTCATCGGCCGCGGCGAGATCGCCGCCGAGCGGATCGCGGAAGGAGCGTTCGACGCGGTGCTGATGGACATGGTGCTGCCGGGCATCAACGGCATCGAGGCGATCAAGCGAATCCGCAAGCTGCGCGCGCCGTTCGGCCGGGTCGCCATCATCGGGGTGTCGGGCCGCGGCGACGACGAGGCGGCCTCGCGCGCCGCCGGCGCCAACGCCTTTCTGGTCAAACCTGTGAGTCCAAGGGCTCTAGCGACTGTGCTGCTTGAAGCGACACGCCGTGCGGCAGCCGCGACTTGATGATCGCCGCGTTCAGTTCGCCGCCGAAGACGAAGATCGCGGCGATGAAATACAGGAACACCAGCGCGATGATGACCGAGGCGAGGCCGGCATACATCGTGACGTAGTTGTTGGCGAAGCGGGCGAGATACTGTCCGAACACGATGCCCGACAGCAGCGACGCCGCGAAGGTGAAGATGATGCCGGGCAGGATCTGCAGGAACCCGCGGCGGCCGGCCGGCAGCCAGGCGTGCAAAAGGAACAGAGCGATCACCAGCGCCGCGATGGTGATGCCGTAGCGCGTCACGTTGAGAAAATGCTCGTTGGTCTCCACGATCAGCGGAATCCAGCGCCGCGCCGCCTCCAGCATCAGCGGGCCGAGCACGATCAGGAATGCCATCGCCAGCGCGGTAAAGGCGGCGATCAGCGTGTAGCCGATCGATTCCAGCCGCAGCCAGTACCAGCTGCGCGGTTCGATCACCGAATAAGCGCGGTTCAGTCCGACCCGCAGGCTCTCGATGCCGTTCGATGCGAAGTACACCGCGAGCACGAGGCCGATGGTCAGCGCATCGCCGCGCGTCGTCGTCAGCACGTCGTGGATTTCGCGCGACAGCGAATCCGCGACCTGTTGCGGCCAGACCTGCAGCAGCAGCGTCACCGCCTGATCGGCGAGTTCCTTGGAACCGAAGAATCCGGCCAGCGAGGTCAGCACGATCAGAAACGGAAACAGCGCCATCAACGCCGACAGCGCGATGTGGCTGGCGATCGCCCAGCCGTCATCGGCGAGAAACGTATAGAACGCATCCATCACGACCAGATAGACGTAGCGGATCTGCCTCACATTTCACCCTGATGGCGCGGACGATTCGTTCAACCGGCGACCTCGCTAGCTTCTGATATTATTGGGCAAAAAGCCAGATCCGTGCGACGGGGATGGACCAACCGTACCGGATGGCGGACTGCCCGGCGCGGTGTTATGTAGCGACGATGGCATCCTTCCTGAGTTCGATCCTCCTTCCCGTCGCGGTCGCCGCAGTTGCGATCGTCCTGCTGCTCGGTCTCGTCAACATGATGCGGGGCGGCTCGCCGAATCGCTCGCAGAAACTGATGCGGCTGCGGGTGCTGCTGCAATTTATCGCTGTTATCATCACCATGCTCGCGGTCTGGGCGATGAGCCGCTGATTGGATTCTCGGTGTTTGAAGAAGCACCGGTGCGCTCCCTCTCCCCTTGTGGGAGAGGGTTGGGGTGAGGGGTTACGGTCTATCGATGGGCCAAAACCCCTCACCCGGATCGCATCTATCGATGCGATCCGGCCTCTCCCCCAAGGGGAGAGGTGATCAGGAACACTGGAGTTCACCATGGTCGTCCTCAATCGTATCTACACCCGGACCGGCGACGACGGCACCACGGCGCTCGGCAGCGGTGAACGCCGCCCGAAATACGACCTGCGCATCGCCGCCTATGGAACTGTCGATGAGACCAACGCCGCGATCGGCATGGTCCGGCTGCATCTGGCGGAGGCGCCCGAGATCGATGCGATGCTTGGCCTGATCCAGAACGATCTGTTCGACCTCGGCGCCGACCTCGCGGTGCCCGAGCGCCAGGGCAAGGTGGAGCGCTTGCGGATGCTGGGAAGCCAGGTCGAACGGCTTGAGCGCGACATCGACACCTTGAATGCCGAGCTGGCGCCATTGACCTCCTTTGTGCTGCCCGGAGGGACGCCGGCGGCGGCGCACCTGCATCTGGCCCGCACCATATGCCGCCGCGCGGAACGGATCATGGTGGAACTCGCGGCCAAGCCGAACGAGCCGGTCAGTGACGCCGGGATCCAGTACATGAACCGGCTATCGGATTTCCTGTTCGTCGCCAGCCGTTCCGTCAATCATAACGGCGCCGGCGACGTGTTGTGGGTGCCCGGCCAAAATCGCTGAAGCAGCCATGCCGGGGCGATTGTTCGAGGATCTTGGGGCGATTTTGGCTTTCGCGCGTTGACCGCCGATAGCGGGACCTTTAGGTTCCGCGCCCAAGCTGATTGATACCGAAATTCAAGCGAAAGAGGGTCGATGAAGGTTCTGGTGCCGGTAAAGCGGGTGGTCGATTACAACGTCAAGGTCCGGGTCAAGAGCGACGGATCGGGCGTCGAACTGTCCAACGTCAAGATGTCGATGAATCCGTTCGATGAAATCGCCGTCGAGGAAGCCCTGCGCCTGCGAGAGGCCGGCAAGGCAACCGAGGTCGTGGTGGTGTCGATCGGCCCCGCCCAGGCGTCCGAAACCATCCGCACCGGTCTCGCCATGGGCGCCGACCGCGGTATTCTGGTCAAGGCTGAGGGTAACGTCGAACCGCTGGCAGTGGCGAAAATCCTCAAGGCCATCGTCGACGAAGAGCAGCCCGGCCTCGTCATTCTCGGCAAGCAGGCGATCGACGACGATTCCAACCAGACCGGCCAGATGCTGGCCGCGCTGCTCGGCTGGTCGCAGGCGACCTTTGCCTCCAAGCTCGAAGTCGACGGTTCCGATTTCAAGGTGACCCGCGAGGTCGACGGTGGGCTGCAGACCCTGAAGCTGAAGGGGCCGGCGATTGTCACGACCGACTTGCGGCTGAACGAGCCGCGTTACGCCAGCCTGCCCAATATCATGAAGGCCAAGAAGAAGCCGATCGCCGACAAGAGCGCGGCCGATTACGGCGTCGATCTGACGCCCCATCTCGAAATCCTCAAGACGTCGGAACCGCCGGGCCGCAAGGGAGGCGTCAAGGTCAAGGACGTCGCCGAGCTGGTGTCGAAACTCAAGAACGAAGCCGGGGTTATCTGATGACCACGCTGTTGATTGCCGAACACGAACACGCCACCCTGAAGGACTCCACCAACAAGGCGCTGACCGCAGCCACCCAATTGGGTGCCGAGGTCCATGTGCTGGTCGCCGGTGGCGGTGAGGGCACCAAGGCCGCGGCCGAGGCGGCCGCCAAGCTCGCCGGCGTCACCAAGGTGCTGGTTGCCGAGGGCGATGCCTATGCCCACGATCTGGCCGAGCCGCTCGCGGCCCTGATCGTGGCGCTGGCGCCTTCCTATGACGCCTTCGTCGCGCCCGCCACCTCGCGCTTCAAGAACGTGATGCCGCGCGTCGCCGCGCTGCTCGACGTGATGCAGGTGTCGGAAATCATCAAGGTGGTTTCGCCCGATACTTTCGAACGGCCGATCTATGCCGGCAATGCGATCCAGACCGTAAAGTCGAAGGACGCCAAGAAGGTTATCACGGTGCGGACCTCGACCTTCGCCGCGGCCGGCGACGGCGGCAGCGCTGCCATCGAAAACGCCGCCTCGGCGGCCGATCCCGGCCTTTCCAGCTTCGTCGGCGAGGAGGTCGCAAAAAGCGATCGTCCCGAATTGACCTCCGCAAAAATCATCGTCTCCGGTGGCCGCGCCATGCAGAGCCGTGAGAACTTTGCCAAATATATCGAGCCGCTCGCCGACAAGCTCGGCGCCGGCGTCGGCGCGTCGCGCGCCGCGGTCGATGCCGGGTATGCGCCGAACGACTGGCAGGTCGGCCAGACCGGCAAGGTGGTGGCGCCGGAACTTTATGTCGCCATCGGTATTTCAGGCGCCATTCAGCATCTCGCCGGCATGAAGGATTCCAAGGTGATCGTCGCGATCAACAAGGATGAGGACGCGCCGATCTTCCAGGTCGCCGATTACGGACTGGTCGCGGACCTCTACCAGGCGGTTCCGGAACTGACCGAGGCGCTCGGCAAGCTCGGAAAGTAACGACGATTCTAGGTACCGGCCGGATGGATCGGACTCCGGCCGGGGTTTATGCAAGAGAGAGGGCCGACGCGCGGGCCGCGTCTTCCCCGGTGAGATGATAAAATGGCGGTGATGATCAAGAAGCTCGGCGTGATCGGCGCGGGCCAGATGGGCAACGGGATCGCGCATGTGGCGGCGGTGGCCGGGCTCGACGTGGTGCTCTACGACGTATCAGCCGATCGCCTGAAGTCCGGTATGGCGACCATCAACGGCAACCTGTCGCGCCAGGTCGTCAAGAAGATCATCACGGAGGATGTCCGCAAGAAGGCGCTGGACCGGATCGTCTCCACCGAGACCATGGATGGGCTCGCCGATTGCGACATGGTGATTGAAAGCGCGGTCGAGAAGGAAGAGGTCAAGCGCAAGATCTTCCACGATCTGTGCGCGGTGCTGAAGCCGGACGCCATCATTGCCTCCAACACTTCCTCGATCTCGATCACGCGGCTGGCCGCGGCCACCGACCGGCCCGAGCGCTTCATCGGCATTCATTTCATGAATCCGGTACCGCTGATGGAACTGGTCGAACTGATCCGCGGCATCGCCACCGACGACGCGACTTTCGACGCATCCAAGGAATTCGTCACCCGGCTCGGCAAGCACATCGCGGTGTCCGAGGATTTCCCGGCCTTCATCGTCAACCGCATCCTGCTGCCGATGATCAACGAGGCGATCTATACGCTGTATGAGGGCGTCGGCAACGTCGAGGCGATCGATGCCGCGATGAAACTCGGCGCCCACCATCCGATGGGGCCGCTGGAACTGGCCGATTTCATCGGGCTGGATACGTGTCTCTCGATCATGCAGGTGCTGCACGAGGGCCTCGCCGACACCAAGTACCGGCCATGCCCGCTGCTGGTGAAATATGTCGAGGCCGGCTGGCTCGGCCGCAAGACCCAGCGCGGCTTCTACGACTATCGCGGCGACAAGCCGGTCCCGACGCGCTGAGGCGCAGCGCGCTTCCGCCTCATCGATCGGCCAGGCGACATCCGCCCGTTTCCGCGCCCGTTACCGCCTCCGGATACGCATCATTAACCAACGGCTGGGTAGGGTGCCCGCGTTGGGAGTATTGCGAATGGATATGATGGCAATGGTGAGCAGCATGCTCGCGATGAAGGCGGCGGGCACCCAAGGGCAGATAGCCGCCTCGTTCATCAAGCAGAACGCCGATGCGGAGAAATCCGCTGTCCTGACCCTGTTGGGCGCTGGCCAGAACTCCGCCAACCTCGGCGCCGGCGTCGGCGGCAATCTCGACGTTTCAGCCTAAAATCCGGCCGCGACCGGTTTCATTGCCGCCTTGATCAGCTTGACGGCGTCGTCGCTGGCCCATTCCGCGGGGCCGGCGATGGTGGCGATCTCGCAGCCCTGGCGGTCGACCAGCACCGATGTGGGCATCCCCAGCGCTCGCCCTACGGCTTTAAGATCCTGAAAAACCTTGGCTTTTGGGTCGCTGAAATAGCCGAGCCGGGTCAGATTGGCGTCTTTCAGGAAATTCTTCGGCTTGTCCGGATCGCGGGTGTCGATATTGATCGCCACCACCTCGAAATCCGCTCCGCCGAGCTTTGCCTGCAGCTCGTCGAGCGCCGGCATCTCCTTGCGGCAGGGCACGCACCAGGTAGCCCACAGGTTGACCAGAACCATCCGCCCGCGCCAGTCCGAGAGTTTCCTGGGTTGCCCGCCGGCGTCGTCGAAAGCGAGGTCCGGCAACCGCAGCGGGGCCGTGGCCATGGTCAGCGCGGCCACTTCGCCATGCGCCAGGGGCGCGATCTTGCGCGCCAGTTCGACCGCCGGGCGGCAGGCGGCATCGCCGGTGGGCCGGTTCAGCGCTCCGGTCCCGTAGAGGACGGCAAATCCTGCTCCCGCCGCGATCACCGCCGCGCCGATCGCAAGTGGAATCCGGCGCGTGGCGGCCCGGGGCGGCGAGAGCAGTTCAGGCATATCGTTTGTCATCCTGTGTCAGATACGGCTATGCAGAGCTTATATTGCGTTCGAGGACGGCACGGCGTTTCGCTGGTCCGGATGGCAAGCCGTGAGTAACAAGGCATGAGCAGCAAGTCATGAGCAACAAGATGTGGGGCGGCCGGTTCGGTGAGGGCCCCGATGCGATCATGGAGGAAATCAACGTCTCCATCGACGTCGATCGTCACATGTATGCCCAGGACATCGCCGCGTCCAAGGCCCACGCCGCGATGCTCGCCACCCAAGGCATCATCACCGCGAGTGATGCGAAAAATATCGCCAGGGGTCTAGACACGATTTTGTCAGAAATCGACAAGGGATCGTTCGATTTCAAGCGCGCGCTCGAGGACATTCACATGAATGTCGAGAGCCGGCTCGGCGAGCTGATCGGGCCTGCTTCGGGGCGGCTGCACACCGCGCGCTCGCGCAACGACCAGGTTGCGACCGATTTCAGGCTTTACGTCCGCGACACCATCGACGAGATCGATGCGTCGCTGGCGGCGTTTCAGCACGCGCTGGTGACGCGGGCGCTGGAACATGCCGGCACGGTCATGCCGGGCTTCACGCATCTGCAGACCGCGCAGCCGGTGACGTTCGGGCATCATTTGCTGGCCTATGTCGAGATGGCGGCGCGCGACCGCGGCCGCTTTGCCGACGCGCGCAAGCGGCTCAATGAATCGCCGCTGGGGGCCGCGGCGCTGGCCGGCACCTCGTTCCCGATCGATCGTAACGCCACCGCCAGCGCGCTCGGCTTCGACAGGCCGATGGCCAATTCGCTCGATGCGGTATCGGACCGCGATTTTGTCCTTGAAACCCTGTCGGCAGCGGCGATCGCCTCGGTGCATCTGTCGCGCTTCGCCGAGGAAATCGTGATCTGGACCTCGCCGCTGGTGGGGCTGGTGCGGCTGTCCGACAAGTTCACCTCCGGCTCCTCGATCATGCCGCAGAAGCGCAACCCGGACGCCGCCGAACTCGTGCGCGCCAAGACCGGCCGCGTGATCGGGTCGCTGACCGCCTTGCTGATCGTGATGAAGGGGCTGCCGCTGGCCTATCAAAAGGACATGCAGGAGGACAAGCAGGGCGCCATGGAGGCGTTCGGCGCGCTGTCGCTGGCGGTCCGGGCGATGACCGGCATGGTTCTGGACCTCGTGCCGGACGAGGCCAAAATGAAATCCGCTGCCGGCGAGGGCTACGCCACCGCCACCGATCTCGCCGACTGGCTGGTGCGAACGCTGAAAATGCCGTTCCGCGACGCCCATCACGTCACCGGGCGCATCGTCGGGGCGGCCTCGGACAAGGGCGTGCCGCTGCACGAACTCCCTTTGAAGGACATGCAGGCGATCGAGCCCAAGATCACCAAGGAGGCGCTGGCCGTGCTTTCCGTGGAAGCGTCGGTGAAAAGCCGCACGAGCTATGGCGGAACCGCCCCGAAAAACGTGGCAACGCAGGCCAAGGCGTGGCTGAAGCGGCTGGAAAAGCAGCGAAAGTTGGGCTGAGCCGGTAAAAACAGCTGCAATTTCATGGTCGGCCAGCTCTCGCCAGAACCGGGCAATCTTTGTATGGTGCCGCCGCATTGGGGATTTTGTCGTGAATCGTAAGTTGAGCCCGACATCTTCGGGATGGGCCATCATCGTTTTGAGCGTAGCCGCGCTGGCGCTCGGGGGCTGCGGCCGCAAGGGCGGGCTCGACCTGCCGCCGAACGCCTCGTCGCAAGCGTCATCCGCGGTGGTGCCGAGCGAGGCCGATCTCGAAACCGAACGGGCCGCGCAGGGCGCGTTCAATCCGTCCTCCGGAACAGCCGATCCGTCGGCCACGGCGCCGAGAGGGCGCAAGAAATCCTTCGTCCTCGATCCGCTGCTCGACTGAAACCGCCATGAATCACTTCGACTATCGCAACGGCGTACTGCACGCCGAGGCGGTTAATCTTATCGAACTGGCGGAAACGGTCGGCACGCCGTTCTATTGCTATTCGACCGCCACCCTGGAGCGCCACTACCGGGTGTTCAGCGAGGCCTTCGCCGGTGAGAAGACGCTGGTGTGCTACGCCATGAAGGCGAACTCCAACCAGTCGGTGTTGCGCACACTGGCAAAACTTGGCGCCGGCGCCGACGTGGTGTCCGGCGGCGAATTGAAGCGGGCGCTGGCCGCCGGCATTCCGCCGCACAAGATCCTGTTCTCCGGCATCGGCAAGACCGAGGCCGAGCTGCGCGCGGCGCTGGCCGAAGATATTCTCTGCATCAACGTCGAATCCGAGCCGGAGCTCGAACTGTTGTCACGGCTCGCGGTCGAGGCCGGCAAGACCGCGCGGATCTCGGTGCGGGTCAATCCCGATGTCGACGCAGGCACCCACGCCAAGATCGCCACCGGCAAGTCAGAGAACAAGTTCGGCGTGCCGATTGCGCGGGCCCGCGCCGTCTACGCCCGCGCCGCCGCGCTGCCGGGAATCGAGGTGACCGGCACCGACATGCATATCGGCAGCCAGATCACCGACCTCGAAAAAATGGAAACCGCGTTCCGCATCCTGGCGGATTTCGTCACGACCTTGCGTGCCGACGGGCACACGATTTCGCATATCGATTTCGGCGGCGGCCTCGGCATTCCCTATCACATGGACCGCGAAGCGCCGCCGCTGCCGTCCGCCTATGCCGCCATGGTCAAGCGGGTAACGCACAATCTCGGCTGCACCCTGATGTTCGAGCCGGGCCGCATGATCGTCGGCAATGCCGGCATCCTCGTCGCCCGCGTGATCTATGTAAAACCCGGCGACGCCAAGAATTTTATCATTATCGACGCGGCGATGAACGACCTGATCCGTCCGACGCTGTATGAGGCGCATCACGACATCCTGCCGGTTCGCGAAGCCGCCGCGGGCGCGCCCACCATCACCGCCGACGTGGTCGGACCGGTCTGCGAAACCGGCGACTATCTCGCGCTCGACCGCAAGCTGCCCGAACCGAAACCCGGCGATCTCATGGCAATCATGACCGCCGGCGCCTATGGCGCGGTGCAGTCCGGCACCTACAACACCCGCGCGCTGGTGCCGGAAGTGCTGGTCAAGGACGATCGGTATGCGGTGGTGCGTCCGAGGGTTGAGGTCGAGGAATTGATCGCGATGGACAAGCCGGCGCCGTGGCTGTGATATTTTAAGGTGGTGTCGTCCCGGCTCAAGGCAGGGACGACGAAGACCTTATTTCGCCGCGTGGCCGCCCTTCGTGCCGCCCACCACGACCCCCGCCGCCTTTTCGATCGGCTTGATCGCCGAGGTGAAATCCGACTCCGGGCCCATTTCGCGGATCACCACTTCCCAGAGCCGGCCGACCGCTTCGGCCACTTCCATCGACAGCCCGAGCGACTTCATTTCTTCCAGGCAGAGTCGCACGTCCTTCACCATCAACCCGGTGGCAAAACCGAAATCGAAGGTGCGCGGCAGGACCGAGCGCGGAAACTTGTCGCGGCTCGCCGTATTGAGGCCCGATCCGGCATTGATGACGTCGATCATCACGCTGGGATCGAGGCCTGACTTGACGCCCATCACGACGGCCTCGGATGTGGCGACCATGGCGGTTGCGGACAGAAAATTGTTGGCGAGCTTCATGGTCTGCGCCGAGCCCGGCTTCTCGCCGATGAAGAACACCTTGCCGATGACGCCCAGCGCGGATTTCACCACCTCGAAATCCGCCTTCGGGCCCGACACCATCACCGCGAGCGTGCCCTTCTCG
>JBBQUA010000174.1:0-11900 GCA_038212905.1 Hyphomicrobiales bacterium | reverse complement strand
CCGCGGTAAACGAGGCAAGCCCAAGCGACGCCGCAAGCAGCCCGAGAAATCCCACCAGCCACCACGGGCTCGGCTTGAACGTTCCGCTCGCGAACGGGCTGGTGCGGGTGCGCCGCATCATCCGGTCGACGTCGCGCTCGTAGTAGTGGTTGAATGCGCCTGCGGCACCCGAGGCCCCCAGAATCGCCAAAGCGAGGCCTGCGATCTGCCACCACGCCAGTCCCGGTCCGCTCGCGACCGCGATGCCTGCCAGCGCGCTCGCCGCAATCGCGACGCCGATCCTGAGTTTCAGGAGCGAAATCGTCAGTCCGACTGCGGCGCGCATAGGGTTTCCTCCGTAGGGATCGACAGTAATCAGCGGAACAGCCAGAGTTCCGACAGATATTTCCAGTTGATGAAGTAGTAGAGCATGAAGCAGACGAAGAAAATCGTGACCAGAATGACCGTGCCCGGAAGCTTCGGAGCCTTTTCGTTGCCATAGTGCGACGCCGCAGCACCACCGCCTGAGTGCAGCGGGAAGGTCAATTTGTGACCGGCCTTGATCTTTTCGCCGAAGAACACCGTGCCGACGACGACAAGCACGAAGATGATGCCGCCGATCGCCGCGATGATCGCGAAGATGCCGTTGAGGCCCATCATCAAGAACGCGCCGGCGGAGTGAGCGAACGCAATATTGGCGTCGCTGAAGGTGATGTCCCAATGCCGGCGCGGGACGCCGAGCGTGCCGGCCCCCATCATGAACAGCGAGATGCCAGCGGCGCCGATCCCGAACAGATAGGGCTGGATCTTGGCGAGCTTGGGAAAGAGGATCTCGCGTTCGAACACCAGCGGCAGCACGAGGTAGGTCGCGCCCATGAAGGCAAGCGTCGTTCCCGCCACCACCGTGCCGTGGAAGTGGCCCGGCACGTAGATCGTATTGTGCATCAGCACGTTGAGCTGTTCGGTGCCGAGCACGACGCCGGAGATGCCGCCGATGAAGCCGAAGAACACCAACGACAGGAACATGCCAGCGAAGGCCGGATGTCCCCACGGCGCCTTGCGCAGCCATTCGAACACGCCTCGATTGTAGCCGTTCTTGCGCTGCGCCGCTTCGATCGCTCCCGGCACGGTCAGGCCGTGAACCATCGAGCCGAGTACGGCCAGATACATCATGTAGCTGGTATTGACGATCTTCCAGCTCGCATCCAGTCCGGGATCGGCCAGCAGATGGTGCGCGGAGGCGAGTTGCAGAAAAAGGATGTACATAAAGAAGGCGGTACGGCTGACTTTCTCGCTCAGTGGCTTGGCCCCGACCAGGAGCGCTGCGGTCAGGTACCAGAGCGAAACATGTGCCGAAACGTTGATCTGTTGCGAGGAATGGCCCATCGCCCACCAAATGACCTTGTACATCAGGGGATCGACGTCGTTGATCAGGCCAAGCGACCACAGCCAAGTCGGAACCAGAATGATCGCGCCAGTGGCAATCGTGAACACTGCGATGATCGCTGCGGTCAGCGCGCCGAAGGTCACCAGGGGAATCGACCCCTCGTAGGTCTTTTCCTCCTTCGCGATGACCAGCGTCGCGAAGAACAGCGCGGTGCCGATCAGGGCGCCAACCGCAAACAGGATAAGACCAAGATAGAAGTGCGGCTGCGCCTTCATCGGCGGGTAGGACGTGAACATCACGCTGGAATCGCCCTGCAGCACCGCGACATTGGTGGCGATCGCGCCGACCACCATCATGACGAAACCGACCCAGCCCAGCTTGGGCGCCGCCAGCCGCGAATTGAGCAGAATCGCGGACGCAAAATAGAGCACGGCGATCTCGAAGAAGATGATCCAGAACAGAAGCACGTTCGCTCCGTGCCCGGTCAGGATCAGGTAGAACCAGTCGGCCGGAAGCAGATGCACCGCTGGCCAGCGCGTCAGCGCGACCAGCAATCCCATTAGCCCGCCGATGGCGAGAAACACCACCGCTGCCACGGCGTTTGCCTTGATCAGCGCCTGCGCCGCGGCGTCGACCTTGAGGCCGGTGTACTGACAGGTGCGGAACTCTGCCCGCGCAGGGACGGCACCGATAACGGTTTCTGCGGTCATGAGCCTACCTCCCCCCGGCGAGGCGCGGTTGGGCCTCCGCGCTCTTTTTGTCCGTGACGTAAATCTTGCCGGTCATGGTGTGATGCCCGATCCCGCAAAACTCGTTGCAGATGACGGTGAATTCGCCGCTCTCGGTCGGCGTCAATGAAATCACGTGCTCGTAGCCCGGATGAACCGAAATGTTGATGTTGGTCGGCTGCAACGAGAAGCCATGCTGCCAGTCGACCGACGACAGATGAATGCGGTAACTGACACCCTTCTCCAGTTCGAGAATCGGCCACCACTGCCACAGCCGGCCGAGCATGTAGACGTCGGCTCCCGCCGTGGGCTTGGCCACCGGGATGCCCTTCTCCTCGCGCACCTGGAATTTCTTGGCGAACTCGTCGACCTTCGCTTCATAGGCGGAAGGTGCGATGCGGTAGGCTTCCTTGCTCAGATTCTGCTGGCCGATGAAGTGCCAGGCGATCATGAATCCGAACATGAACAGGCCCCACAGGAAGGCGATCACGATCCAGACCAGCTCTACCCTTTCGATAGGCTCGTTCCACCAGATTCGTTGTTCGGGCGGTGTGGCGGCCATGTCGATCTCCCCTTCTCAAAACGATTCGCGCATCAGCGCGCGGTGGGTGCGGCTTGCAATCTTCACTTCGCCAAGGGGATCGAGGCGACTTCCATTATGCCCCAGATCAGATAGAGGACCGTCGGAAGCGTGACGCCGAGAAACAGCAGCAGGAACGGATTGTCGAGAATCCGCTGCATCGTAGGCACGCGCTCGGAGCTCGGAAGCTGTTCGTTAGGTGGCATGGCGGAACCCCCGGACCTTCCAATGAGGAGTTCAAATCTATCTGGCTCGCAAGCATGTCATCCTTGACCACGGTCAAGGATGACCGGACCGGCAACAGAAATAATTCGGCATGTCTGGGATCCGGCTCGTCGCGCAAACGGCACGCCGTTCTGCGAGCTTTCGCCGAACGCTAGTTGGCGCGGGCATTGTCGCCGCGATTGCAGCGATTGCGATGACGGTGTGGGTGAGCTACGCCGCAAGACCCGCGCGCGACTCCGGGGTCATGCTGCTATATGTCGGTGCGGAGGATTGCGCGCCCTGCCGAGCCTGGCAAAACGGCGACGGGGCGGCATTCCTTGCATCCGTCGACTTCCCGCGCATTACCTATCGGGAGGTCAAGTCGCCGCATCTCCACGATGTCCTGAAGGATGAGAACTGGCCGGTCGAACTCCGCAGCTATCGGGGCAGCCTCAGGCGCAGCGACGGCGTGCCGCTGTGGCTGGTCGTCTCGGACCACGAAATCGTGGCGCAACGCTTCGGCGCGGCGGAGTGGCGCGCCAGCATCCTGCCGAAAATCAGATCCCTGCTGCTACGCTGAAGGAAGATCGGCCGGGGCCGCCTCCGCCCTACGATCCTTCAAGTGCATGTCGTGGAAAGCACTGCGGACCCTGATTCGATCACTGGCGACGAGACTGCGAAGCTGTGCAACTTCGCTCACCACGACATCGGACGCCCGAACGTCCACGCCCACCAATCGAAGCTTTGCGAACACCCGCGACAGCGATTCCGGCTTGAGCCCGAGTCGCCCCGCAATCAATGACTTGTCGTAAGGCAGGGAAATCGTGCAGGAGCCGTCCACACTTGGGCACAAGCCGGCGAGAAACTCCGCCACCCGTTGCAAACCGCTTTGTGCCGAAAGCTGCTCCACCCGCTGGACCAGCCGATGAAGATGCTGCGACGTCGAGGCAATCATCGCGATTGCGATATCCGGCATCTTGCGAATGCAGGATATCACATGATGGGCGGGTATCAGGACAACCCGGCAATCGGTAGCGGCGGAAGCCGTGGCGGGATAGCGCTCCCCCGCGAAGGCAACCGCTTCTGCAAAACTCTCGCCCTTGGTCAGGACGTGAAGCACCGTTTCGTCCCCGGCGGGCGTGATCCGGTATAGCTTGACCCAGCCATTGATGACGATGAAAAACGCCGCTGCGGGTTCACCTTGCCGGAAAAGGGCATCGCCGGGTTCGAGTTCGACGACAGTTGCTGGCGCAAGAAGGGTCTGGACTGTCCGCGGGTTAAGACCGCAGAGCACGGCTGTTTGTGAAGCGGCTTTCAGATCATCCTGCGTCGGAGCTGTCATGGATTCAATCCCCCAATGGTTCGACCTCCGCCTGCTTCATTGCCTGCACTTCCAAGACTACCGGCTGCGCAGGAAATCATTTGACCTAGATCAATTTGGTCGAGCGAAAAGCGGGATTTCCACGAACACGGCCTCTTAGTGCAATGCGACAACCTCGCGCAGCGCCCTCAAGAAAGCGTCGCGATCGACGCGATGCTCCCCGCACGCATCATTTACGGTGTGGAAGCACGCGATAGGACAGCCGACACACCCCATCCTGAAATCGAGAAAGACACGGATGGTCTCCGGCCGATCGGTCATGACGTCGTGCACCAAATCGTCGAAGCCGATCGGCACAAGCATCTCCGTGGGCGATTTAACCCACGATCCGCCCCACCCCGTCTTTGTGGAAGCACAACTTCGTCGCGATACCATCCGCGGGCCACTTTCACGGGAAATCCGGAATCTTCCGTCATTCTGCGCTGCAACAGGAAACGCCGCGCAAACTTCAGCGGTTTTTCATTGATTGGGATGACCGGCCGGGCCGCGCCGCTCGATGGACGCCGCATCGAAAATCCGGCTTCCCGCCTTCGGATTATTCAGCGGCAAGGACCTGATCGCGCCGCGCCAGCCCGAGCCGGTCCCAGACATCGACGAGGGCTTCGGCGAGACGATCGATCAGCGCGTCATCATGATACGGCGACGGGGTGATCCGCAGCCGCTCCATCCCTCTCGGCACCGTCGGATAATTGATGGGTTGGATATAGAGGCCGAATTCCGACAGCAGCAGGTCGCAGGCCATCTTGCACTTTTCGGGATCGCCCACATGCAGGGGAACAATGTGGGTGTCGCTGGGCATCACCGGAAGCCGCGCGGCATTGAGCACAAGTTTCAGGCGGGCGGCCCGTTCCTGGTGGCGATCACGCTCCCACTGCGACGATTTGAGGTGCCGGATGGCTGCGGTGGCCGCCGCGCAAATCGCCGGCGGCAGCGCCGTGGTGAAGATGAAGCCGGGCGCATAGGAGCGTACGGCGTCGATCAGGTTGGCGTTGGCTGCGATATAACCACCGAGACAACCGAAGGCTTTTGCAAGTGTGCCCTCGATGATGTCGATGCGGTCCATGGCGCCGTCCCGCTCGGCGATGCCGCCGCCATGCGGCCCATACATGCCGACCGCATGAACCTCGTCGACATAAGTCATCGCGCCGTAGCGCTCGGCGAGATCGCAGATGCGGTGCAGCGGGGCGACGTCACCGTCCATCGAGTACAGGCTTTCGCACAGGATCAGTTTCGGTCGCTCGGGGGGCGCCTCCCGCAGCAATTGTTCAAGATGTTTCATGTCGTTGTGGCGCCACACCTGCTTTTCGGCGCCGGATTTGCGCACGCCCTCGATCATGGAATTGTGGTTGAGCGCGTCGGACAGCAGCAGGCAGTTCGGCAACAGTTTCGCGATGGTGGCGATGCCGGTCTCGTTCGAGACGTAGCCTGAGGTAAAGACCAGGGCGGCTTGTTTGCCGTGCAGTTCGGCGAGTTCGCGTTCCAGCTCGATGAGCGGGTGGTTGGTACCGGCGATGTTTCGCGTACCCCCGGCCCCGGTGCCCATCCGCGAGGCGGTTTCCACCATCGCGCGCACCACTTTCGGATGCTGGCCCATGCCGAGGTAATCGTTCGAGCACCAGATCACCACTTCGCGTGGGCCGTCAGGAGAGTGCCAGATCGCATGCGGAAATCTGCCCGCCAGCCGTTCGAGGTCGGCAAACACCCGGTAGCGGCACTCGCTACGAAGCTGGCTCAAGGCCCGATCGAAAAAGCGGTTGTAGTCCATGACAGCTTCGCTCCCCCAGTCGACGCTGACCTGCGCCCCATGGTAGATAAGACCGAGTTCCAGGGCCCTTGCCTTGATCAAGATCAGGAGCGACAACTCTTGTTGGTGATTATTAACTCGATGCGCGTCCGGCGGTACCAGCAAGAGCCGGGACAGAGCCGCAATGCAGGCGGCCGTTAGGATGCGGAGCCCAACAAAGTTCGTCTCAAAGGTGCACACTGGCGATGACGCCGCCCGGACATGATCTGCGCGGACATCCTTATCGAGCTGTGCGGCGAATATTGTGCTACCGATAGAGCAGGTCAACCATTCTCCGAGGCCTGACATGCGCAAAGAAGAGCAACTCCTGATCGCGGTGCCCCCGGCTGCGGTTCGAAATCTTCCGGAGCTCTATGCCATCGCGGTTGAAATGGCGGAAACCGCTACCCGGCGCTATGGCGCGCTCGCGGCACGAACGGACGATGATTTTTGGCCGGTCCGCTGCGTGTTTGAGGTGCTGACGACCCAAGAGCGAGAGCGCGCGGTAAGCCTGATCGCCGCATGTACTAAGGCTTGCGGCAGGTCGCCGAACGCTTCCGACCTTCACTGGACACCGGTCGAGATGGTCCCGGCGGACGAGTTGGCAGATGTCGGGAATTCGGATCTATCGACGCCCTATACGGCATGGAAGCTCGCGGTCCGGCATCGTCAGCGAGCCTTCGTATTCTGGACTTACGTGATAGCTCTGGCAGATGATCCGATGGTACGAGCAACGGCGGAAGGCCTGGCGCAGGAAGCGCTGTGGGACGGTAATTTGTTGCGGCGGGAGCGTCGGCTGTCCTGGCGGAAGGAACGCAGCAGCGCCGCGGAAAAAGCCGGCGGCCGTGAGACGGAGGAGCCTGTCTCCGCTGCACTGCTCGAGAGCCTGCTCTTGAAGGATATCATCGCCTGGTCGCAGAATTTACCGTCCGCCCAAGGCGCGCATCTGCTGGCGCTGGATCCGTTTCACCCGCCGACGGATGCTCTTGCCGAGGTCGGGAACGAAGCTTTCGACCTCGGGGGGGCCGGAATCGAGACGATCAGACGCCGGGTGCTCCAGCGCGCGGAAAAGCTCTCTACCATCTACCTCGATGACGCGGACCATGCCGCCGACCAAGACAGCATGGAGCTGGCCCAGAAACTTGCCGCGCGTTCGATCATGCGTCTTGCAGGCCTGCGCGAGATGGCCTCACTGGCCCGGGATACATCATGATCCCGGCCGCGATGCACTGATGGTCGTTCGCGACTCAGGCCGCAGCGCACGACGCCGTCTTCATTCTCGCAGATGCCTCAAACGGACACGCCAGACGTCGGGACCCTGCTCAAGATACGACCAGCTGGAGCCATGCCGCGCCTCAAGCTGGTAGCGCAGCGGTCGCGGATCGTGGTCGACCACCAGCTGCAGGCTGCTCTCCGGATCAAGGTGATCGAACAATTGAGTGATGATCGCGTGGCGGTGCCTGGGATCGATCTCCCGGACATTGATTATCCTCTCGAGACTTTCAGAGATCTCCGGCATCTTGCGCTCCTATAAGATACATTGTTTATATACCTTAGAACGGTCGGCAGACGGATACAAGGCTGAAGGGTTTCTTTTGAACGCCGCATGGCGCTGCGCACACTGTTGTATCGACGGCAGGCCGCTGGATGGAAAACTGATCTCCGGATACTGCCAGCTACGCGGCGGGCTTGATCCCGAAGTCCTTCGGACTGAGGATCAGATCCGCCAGCGTGTAGCGATCGAGCGTCGCGACGAAGGCTTGGAGGGCCTCCTTGAGCACCCCTTTCAAGCGACAACGCGGCGTGATCAGGCAGGAGTTGCCGGGAGCAAAGCACTCCACCAGGGCGAAATCGGGCTCGGTGGCGCGAACGACGTCGCCCAGCCGGATCTTGTCCGGCCGTCTTGCGAGCTCAAGACCTCCGGAGCGACCCCGCGTCGCCTTGAGAAAGCCCGCTCGCGTCAGCTGATTGGCGACCTTCATGAGATGAGCACGGGAGATGCCGTAAACTTCGGCCGTTTCCTCGATGGTAATCAGGCGATCACTTCGGGTCTCGGCGTACATCAGGATACGAAGGGCGTAATCAGAGAAGTGGGTCAGTCGCATGGAAGGTCCCGACGATTCGGCTCGTTGGTTCCGGTCAACGATTCCGTCCTGAGCATATAGCCTCGAACCTGCTTGGCAACCAGCGCGCGCCAATAAGATACCTTGACAATATATCTTTATGGCGAATATTCACTTCCGTCGGTTTGTCTTGGTGCCTGACGGCCCGGTGTCCGGTTGCACGGGAGGAACCCGCTGTTGATTGGCGCAACACTTTGTCGCTGGACCATGTCGTATTTTGCTGCGGCGCTGACCGCGCTCGCAGCGGCTGAAAGCCTGATGGCGATCGGTTACGGCTTCCCTCAAGGCGGTCTCCGCGCACCCGACACGCTCGCTCTCGTCCATCTCGTCACCATCGGATGGCTGAGCCTGGCGATGTGCGGCGCTCTCTTCCAGTTCGTTCCGGTACTTACCTCCCGGCCGCTCTACAGCGATCGGCTGCCACTGCCGGCCCTGATTTTCCTCTTGACCGGACTGGCGGCCCTATTGCTTGGCTTTCTGCGGCTGGGCGGACGCATCAGCACGGAGCTACCCTTTCTGGCTACCGGCGCCTGTCTGTTAGGGGCCGGATTTGGACTGACGCTGCTGAACCTCGGCTTGACCCTGTGGAAGGCACGTCCGCTGCAGCTACCGGCGCGCTTCGTTGCCGTCGGTCTAGGGGGCTTGGCGGCGACCGCCGTACTGGGAATTATCTTCGTACTCGTGCTTGACGGAACCGCCGCAAACGACGGCTGGCTCACCGTCTCAAGTGCGGGCCTGCCGATACACGTTATCGCCGGCTTCGGAGGCTGGCTCACCCTGACGGCCGCGGGCGTCAGCTATCGCCTGCTCGCGATGTTCATGCTCGCTCCGGACCTTGACCGCGCCGGCGGTCGCGCCGCGCTCTGGCTTGGGACGCTCGCCCTCTCCGTCACGGTCGCAGGCGGCGTGACCGCCATCTGCGTCGGCCGCTCACTCGGAACCGTCCTGACGGCGGCCACCTTGCTTGCCCTTGCCGCATTGGCACTCTATGGCCGCGACATTCTTCATCTCTATCGGACGCGCAAGCGCCGCACTCTCGAACTGAACACACGAATGGCTGGCCTCGCATTCGTCGGCCTGGCGGGCGCGGTGGTGCTCAGTATCATGCTCGTCATGGTTGGCAGCTTCTCCGATCACGTCGATGCCGTCGTTTTCCTTGTCGCATTCGGTTGGCTCACCAGTCTCGTGCTTGCCAAGCTCTACAAGATCATCGCCTTTCTGACCTGGCTCGAATGCTACGGCCCGGTGCTCGGCAAGACGCCGACACCACGGGTACAGGATCTCGTCACGGAGCACCGCGCCAGCAAATGGTTCCGGCTTCACTTTGGTGCCGTGTGGCTCGGGACAGCAGCGCTTCTTGCGGATGCCCCGGCCGGCTTCCGTCTAGCAGCTCTTCTGATGACGGCCGCATCCTGCGGCATCGTCATTCAGATCGTGAAGACCCGTCGACTATCCAACATAGCGGCGGCGCTCAGGCCTCCCGCCGGCGCCGCGATGCCATCGCTTCTGTTTTCAACGCGGGAGCGTTCATGAAGGGAGAAAACATGATGACCACCACCTCATTCCTGGATTTGGACGTACGGCCGTTCCTGCGCGCCGGCGGCGAGCCGTTCGGAAAGATCATGGAAGCATTGGACGCGCTGAAGCCCGCTCAGGGGCTGCGTCTGTTCGCGACGTTCAAACCGGAGCCGCTGTTCGAGGTCCTGGGATCGCTGGGCTTCGCGCACGAAGCAAGAGAACTCGACGGCGGAGATTGGGAAGTACTGTTTCATCCCTCCCGCCCGGACGCAGGTGACAGGATCCCTCAGCCCTCGACGGCGACCGAAGCCGCCTGGCCGCCACCCGTCAAACATCTCGACAACCGCGACCTCGATCCGCCCGAACCCATGGTCAGGATACTTGCAGCGGTCGAGACCATGCGCGAGGGTGAAATCTTGTCCGCCCTGCTTTGTCGAGAACCGGTTTTCCGGTATCCCGAACTGACCAAGCGCGGTCACCAGTGGCGCGGCGGCTTCGAAAGCGATGGCTCGACCTACAAGGTAATGGTTCGCTTCGGCGTCGCGCAGCGGGCACTGACGTGAGCACGGCCACCAGCGGCGATCTCGCTGGACGAATCAGGGAAGCGCTGCGCATCGTGATCGATCCCGAACTCGGCCATAACATCGTGGATCTTGGCTTCGTTTACGACATCGCGGTCGAGGAGGGAGGCATTGCGCGCATCACAATGACCACGACGACCAAAGGCTGTCCCGCGACTGGTTTCCTGAGGGACGGTGTGACCAACAGCGCATGGAGCGTACCGGGTGTCGAGTTCGTCGACGTCAAGCTCAGCTACGATCCACCCTGGACGTCACAGATGATAAGTCCGGAAGCCAAAGCCGATCTCGGCTTCGTCGACGGATGGGATTGACCGAAATCAATGCCGCTCTCGCTTTTTGGGCGTGATCTGCAGAATGCGTGCGCTTTGTCTCGCAATGCTGCTGCTCTGCAACGGTCGTACGGCGTTCGCCGGAACCGAGTGGTTTCCGAGCGCGCGCCTGGCAGTGGCCGAGATTCGGGTCCTTTGCGACCGGGTCAGCGGCATCGAGTTGCTGGCACGCAAGCAAATGATCTCGGCCGGCAACGCGCGTTGGCGGTGGCTGTCCCGGCAGGAGCTGGTGATCGAAGCCACTGTCATGGGCGTTCCACCGCTCAATCCCGGCAGTTGTTATGTGATTGCGCGCGCCGGCCAAGGTGAAAGGGAACGCCGCGCCTTTGAGGTCCACGACTTCACCGTCAACCCCGAGCGAACATCGGTGTTCATTATCGGCCGCGACTATGATGCGCCGCCCGAGCCTTGACCAGACCCACCTCGCAGTGATCCAATGCGTTCCAGCTCGGCTAAATCGAAGATCTCCAGATTGCCCCTGGACAATGCCAATATGCCGTGCTTTCGGAACCGGACTAATACTCGACAAACGCACTCGGAAGTGATTCCGAGAGCATCTGCGATGTGTGTCTGTTTGAGTGGAAAGCGATAGCGATAGTCACTCGCCAAGTCCTGAGCCTGCATCCTTCGCGTTAGATGCAATATCAGATATGCAACGCGCACTTCTGCGGTGCATTGACCGAGCACGATGAGCAATTCGTCGGTACCTCTGATCTGGCGCGCAACGCTGTCTGCCCACTTCGCCCGAAGGGCGGGGCTCGACACCAATTGCCTTATGACCTCCGTACGTCGAAATCCTGTTATCTGCACTTCTGTCAACGCTTCGACGGAAAAGCTGAACCGCTGTTCGAACACCGAAGTAACGGCGATCAGGTCACCCGGAAGCAGGAAACCGAGTATTTGCCGGCGCCCGTTTGACAGAACGGAGAACCGGTATCCCCAGCCCCTGCAGAGCACGAAGACGTCCCTGGAAACCTCGTCACAGCTTGCAATTCGTTCACCCGGGTTCGCCGTGCGATGGTGCCGCCACGCCCGCCCTGTCAAATCGCACCGAACTCCGACCCCCTTTCGCGTCCAATAACGACCCCCTCTGACGGAGCCATGACCGGCGCCGCGGAGCCCACACAGCGGAGCAAGCCGGTCTTGGCGGGCGGCGAGTGTTAGGTGGGAGGTTAAGCGCGGTTCTTGAAGCGCCAGCTGTCGTTGCCGGTCTCGATGATGTCGCAGTGGTGCGTCAGCCGATCGAGCATGGCGGTAGTCATTTTGGCGTCGCCGAACACCTGCGGCCAATCGGCGAAGGCGAGATT
>JBBQUA010000173.1:0-11941 GCA_038212905.1 Hyphomicrobiales bacterium | reverse complement strand
CTGCTTGCCCTTGGAGCGGTAGTTCTCTTCCTCGATCTTCCATTCGATCGGCAGGCCGTGGCAGTCCCAGCCCGGCACGTAATTGGAATCGAAGCCGAGCATCTGCTGGCTCTTGGTCACCACGTCCTTGAGGATCTTGTTGAGGGCGTGGCCGATATGGATGTTGCCGTTGGCGTAGGGCGGGCCGTCATGCAGGACGAATTTCGCACGGCCGGCGGCGCTCTCGCGCAGCTTGCCGTAGAGGCCGATCTCGTTCCAGCGCTTGAGGATCTCCGGCTCGAGCTTCGGCAGGCCGGCGCGCATCGGGAATTCCGTCTGCGGCAGGAACAGGGTCTTGGAATAGTCAGTAACGTCGGACTTTTGCGGCTTCTCGGACATGAATGCTCTGGTTTGGCTCAAGGGGCGCTGAAACGCGATTCATCGCGGATGAATGGATAAGGTCCCGGTCTTGCGCCGAGCGGATCGCTCAGGCGGAAGCCGGGCCACTAATGGGGATGGTGCGCCGCGCAAACATGGTGCTTTCCATAGCAGCCAAGCGGGAAAATCGCAAAGGCCTCGACGTATTCCGCCGTCATCCTGAGGCGCCGTCGCTCTTGCGACGGCCTCGAAGGATGGGCCGCAGGCACTTTTGTTGCTGCCATCCTTCGAGGCTCGCAAGAGCTCGCGCCTCACGGGTGAACGCAAGGGCGTTCATCCCGGGGATGTCGGCTTTGGGTACTTCGGGCGGGCCGGATTGCCGGTAACCGTCTGGCCCGGCTCGACATCCCGCGTGACCACGCTGCCGGCCCCGATAATGGCGCCGTCGCCCACGGTGACGCCCGGCAGGATGATGGCGCCGCCGCCGATCCAAACGTCGCTGCCGATCCGCACCGGACGACCGAATTCGAGGCCTTCGCGTCGCGTTTTGGCGTCTCTCGGATGATCGGCGGCGTAGATCTGCACCGCCGGCCCGATCTGGGTGCGGTCGCCGATACTGACTTCGACGACATCCAGGATGACGCAGTTGAAGTTCATGAAGACGTCGTCGCCGAGACGGATGTTATAGCCGAAGTCGCAAAAGAACGGCGGGCGGACCACAGCGCCGGCGCCAACATGGGCGAGCCGCTCGGATAGGAGGGCATGCCGCTCGGATACAGGCTTTGCCAGCGCCGCGTTGTAGCGCACCAACCATTCTTTCGTCACCGCCTGCTCAGCGCCTATCTCGGCATCGGGACGATACAGTTCCCCCGCCAGCATTTTTTGCTTTTCGGTTTTGCTCATCCGACCACTCCCAGCTTCGGAAACGCTTCCGGTGCCGCCGCCAGCACCGCGCGGGCGCGGGCTGAGTCATCGTCCATCTGGCGCACCAGCGCTTCGATGCCGTCGAACTTCACTTCGTCGCGGATGAAGGCGATGAAGGCGACATCCAGCGTCGCGCCATAGAGGTCGCCCTTGAAATCGAACAGGAACACTTCCAGGAGCGGCGCGCCATTGTCGAAGGTCGGGCGGCGCCCGAAACTGGCGACGCCGTCGCGCCGCTCGGCGCCGTGGCCGACCCGCACCGCATAGATGCCGTGTTTGAGCCCGCAATTCCTGTCGAGCCGGATATTGGCGGTGGGGTAGCCGAGATCGCGGCCGCGTTTCTCGCCATGGATCACGGTGCCTGCCACGAACCACGGCCCGCCGAGCATCGCCGTGGCGTCGTCGACCTGTCCCTCCGCCAGCGCCATCCGGATCGCGGTGGAGGAGACCGGCCGCTCGTCGATATCGATATGGGACTGGACGTCGACCTCGATGCCGAGCCGGGGGGCCTCGCTGACCAGCAGGTTCGGCGAACCCACGCGCCCCTTGCCGAAATGGAAGTCGTAGCCGACCGCGATCCCGCTGATTCCGAGCCGTTCGATCAGGTCATGGTGAATGAAATCCTGCGCGGTGGTCCCGGCGCGGCCCTTGTCGAAGGTCATCACCACGGCGCCGGAAAGCCCGGCCCCGGCCAGCAGCCTGAGCTTGCTGGCCTCGTCGGTGAGCCGGAACTGGGGGGTATTCGGGCTGAAGAAGCTGCGGGGATGGGGCTCGAAGGTCACCGCCAGCGCCGGCCGGTTATGGGCGCGGCCCATCTGCAGGGCGGCCGCAATCACCGCGCGATGGCCGAGATGGACGCCATCGAAATTGCCCATCGCCACCACCGCCCCCCTGGGGATGGCGGCTGCGGGCGTGGTGTCGCGGATAACAGTAAAGCCAGACGTCATTCTGAAGGATTCTTTTGGGCGAGGTCAGCAGGCGCGGGACCGTGACGCGGCGCCGCCAATGAAGTCAAGCCGGGCCGGATCAATCGTAGAACGGGTGTTTTTTTTCATATTTCCCGCGGAGGTCGGTTAACGGGCTGTTTAACGGCTGGTGCTACTGCTGAGGGCGGACTGCGGGGCTTTATGGCCCGGCGCAGGATCGTTGGTGATTTGTAGCGTTGCGGGGGAGTCAAGATGGCGGTTGATTTGTCGATGTCGGTTCTGGTGGTGGATGACTACAACACCATGATCCGGATCATCCGAAATCTGCTCAAGCAGCTTGGCTTCGAAAATATCGACGACGCCAGCGACGGATCGGCGGCGCTGAACAAGATGCGCGTCAAGAAGTACGGGCTGGTGATTTCCGACTGGAACATGGAGCCGATGACCGGCTACGACCTGCTCCGGGAAGTTCGCGCCGATCCCAACCTTGCCACCACGCCATTCATCATGATCACGGCAGAATCCAAGACCGAAAACGTGATCGCCGCCAAGAAGGCCGGCGTCAACAATTACATCGTCAAGCCGTTCAACGCCGCCACGCTGAAGACCAAGATCGAGGCGGTATTCCCTGATATGGCGAGCGCGTAAGAGCGTTCGTTTCTTACCTCGCCCCGCTTGCGGGGAGAAGTCGCCGCGCTCTCGCGCGGCGGGTGAGGGGGACTCACCGCGTACTCGTATCTTCAGAATTTGCCGAGAAAGCCCCTCACCCCAACCCTCTCCCCGCAAGCGCGGGGCGAGGGAGAAGTGACGCCCCTACCACCTCAACTCCCGCATCAGCGCCTTGGGCGGGCGGCCGAACAGCTCCTTGACCGAGGCAGGGTCGAGCTGATCGATGCCCTCGAACTCTTCGGAGTGGATGCCGCGGGTCAGGAACAGGCAGTCGATGCCGAAGGCATGGGCGCCGGTCAGATCGGTCCGCACGGAATCGCCGATCGCCAGCACGCGGTTGAGCTCGATGGGATGGCTCTGGCGCGCGGCCGCGAGTGCCATGGCGCGCTCGTAGATCGGCCGGTGCGGCTTGCCGTAGAAAATCACCTCGCCGCCGAGTTCGCGATAGAGCTCGGCGATCGCGCCGGCGCAGTAGATCAGGCGATCGCCGCGCTCGACCACGATGTCGGGATTGGCGCAGATCAGCGTCAGCTGGCGCTCGCGCGCCTTCAGCATCATGCCGCGATAATCCTCGGCCGATTCGGTTTCGTCGTCGAACGGGCCGGTGCAAACGATGTAATCGGCTTCTTCCAGCGGCGCCAGGATCGGATCCAGGCCGCGATGGATCGAGTTGTCGCGCTCGGGGCCGAGCCAGAACACTTTCTTGCCGGGATGGTCGGCGACGAAATGCCGGGTGAGGTCGCCCGAACTGACGATGGCGTCATAGGTTTCGTCGGCGACACCCATCTTGCGCAATTGCCGCTGCACCGAATCGGCGGGCCGTGGCGCGTTGGTAATGAGGATCACCGTGCCGCCCCGGGCGCGAAAATTGTGCAGCGCCTCGCAGGCTTCGGGAAAGGCCTCCAGGCCGTTGTGGACCACGCCCCAGATGTCCGAGAGCACGACATCGACGCCGGCGACGAGGTCGCGCAGCCGCTCGGCAAAATGCAGTCCGGTCATGGCAACGATAGCCGATCAGCCCGGCCCAGCGGCGCGCCGCGCCAGCGCGGCATTGCCGGTCGTCCGCGCCGGGGGCTCGATGGCCGGACTAGGGAGGGGAGCCGTATTGCTGGAGCCATTGGGTTCCTGGACCTTGTTCGCAGAGGCCCCGCCGGTAGCAGATGCCCCCTCGGGCCGCAACGGCCGGGGTGGTGCAAACAAAAATCCCTGCCCGAACCGCACGTCGTAATCGAGCAGATCGACCACGGCGCGTTCGCCTTCGATCCGTTCCGCGATCAGGTCGATGCCGAAGCGGCCGAGCAGGTCGGAAAGGTCCGAAGGGTGGATGTCGGAGGTGGTCTCCGATCGCTGGTCGAGCAGCAGGGCGGCGGGGACCTTGATGAAGCGGACGCCGCGGTCGGCCAGTTCGCGCGGCTCGATCCTGAGGTCGGTGACGTGGTCGATCGAGAAACGGAAACCGCGCTGCGCCAGTGCGGCGAGATGCTCGGTTTCGGTCGGGCCGAGGTTGCGAAACGTGGCCTGCTTGAATTCGAGCACGAAGGAGGGCGCCAGCGCCCGATTGGCCTCGAGGAAATCGAGGCATTGCGCGAAGGTGGTGGGGTTGCCGAGCGTCGCCGCGGCGACGTTGCAGAAAATTCCGACGTCCTTGTTGCGCACCATCAGACGGCGCAGCACCTGCACACAGCGCAGCATTACCATGTGATCGATCCGCCCGATCAGTCCTGCGGTCTCCGCGATCGCGATGAAATCCTCGGCGGCGAGAACCTCGTCCTTGTCGTCGCGTAAACGTATCACCGCCTCGTAAAAACGCACCTTGCGCTGCGGCAGGGTCACCATCGGCTGCAGATAGATATCGATGCGGTTTTCCTCGACCGCGCCCTTTACGGCGTTGAGGATGTGCGCGTGGCTGCGCGACGGCGTCGCCTCAGCGATAGCAGATGCTGGGGCGGCAGGCGCTGCCATGACCGGCGCCGCCATGGCGGGCGCGGGCGCGCTGGCTGTCTCTTCGGCGACATCTGGCAGTTCGCTCTGAGCTTCGCGCTCCGGCGAGCTCGCAGGTTGAGGCGGCGCGGCGATGGTGCCTGCGGCCAGCATGTCGTCGTGGCTGGCGACCGAGCTGGCGAGCTGCTTGACCAGCCCCCCGAGTTCGTTGATCTCGCCGATCACGGTCTGGATACGGTCGGCGCCGGCCGAATTGGCCGACACCACCCGGCCCTCGACGGCGGCGAGGCGGCGCCCGAATTCGGCGACCTGGCGGGCGAGGTCGGCAGTGCCGCGCGAAAGGTCCGCGATTTGGCCGCCGACATCGGCGCGGTCGCGCAACCGCATCGACACGGCGTTGTAGAGGATCAGGAAGGTCAGCGCGGCGAGCGCCACGATCGCGGATTCCGAACCGCTGATGCCCAGCACCGAATATAGGATCAGGCCGAGGGAGGCCGCGACCAGTACCATACAGATGGCGATGAAAACCGTGGAAATGCGAATCATGTCGCGCGCAACGCCCTCAAGTCCAGACTGCTCCTGCCCGGAAAAACGCGAAGGCCGCAGCCATCGATCGTATCGTGCGCTCCTCCAGGCGCCGCGAGCTTAGCATCAATGTTGATTCGACGAGCTAGTGTTCTTCTGATTCGGCCGGAACGGCGGGCCCCAGAGTGTCCGCCATCACAGCGCCGCGGGCGCCGAGCGGTTTGGGCTGTCCGACCGTCGAATCCCGCGCGGTCTGGTGCTCGATTTCCGAGTTCAGTTCGGCACCGCACAGCACGATGATCGCCGACATCCACATCCACATCATCAGGCCGATGGCGGCGCCGAGCGAGCCGTAGGTGGCGTCGTAGTTGCCGAAGTTCGACAGATACCACGACAGCAGCGAGGAGCCGCCGATCCAGAGCAGGGCCGCGACCAGCGTCCCGATGCTGAGCCATTCCCACCGCGCCGCCCGCCGGCTCGGCCCGAACCGGTAGAGCACGCCGAGCGCTGCCAACAGGATCGCGAACATCAGCGGCCATCTCGCCAGGCTGACGATAGTCTTGACGTCCTGTCCGAGGCCGAGATGATCGAGCGCCAGCGGCAGCGCCACCACCGCACTCACCATCAGCATCAGCGCCATGATCGCGCCGGTCGTGAAGGCCAGCGACAGCAGGTTCAATCGGAAGAATCCGCGTTTCTCGCGCTCGCCATACACAACATTCAGGGCTTCGATCACCGCCTTGACGCCGGCGTTGGCGCTCCAGATCGCGAGCCCGAGACCGAACAGGAACGTCGCGCCGAGCGCGGTCTCGCCCTTGGTAAGCACGCGCGCGATCTGGTCCTGCACGATCTGGAACGAGCCCTGCGGCAGCATCACGGCCATCGTCTGCAGATTGGCGCCGATGGTGGAGGCATCCGCGAACAGTCCGTAGGACGACACCAGCGCCGTGATGGCCGGAAACACCGCGAGCAGACCAAAGAACACGACACCGGCGGCGGTCGCGAGCAGGCGGTCATCGTTGATCTGCTGATAGGTACGCCACAGGATATCCTTCCAGCCGGCGAACGGAATCTGGAGGGGATTGCTGGAAAGCCTGCCGCGCCCGTGCTGCGAGAGTTCGGGCTCGAAGAAGTGGGGAGGGGCGATGGCCGGTTCGCGATCCGGCTCTGGCGCGGTGATGGTTTGAAGATAGCGTTGCGCGCTCAGGACGAGAAGCGCCGTCGCCGCGATCAGGAGCAGATTGTCGGCCGTCTCGGAGCGCCGGTCGGACATCAGGGCGCCGTTCGCCGTGCCTGCTGCCGTCGCACGGCCGCCCAGCCCAACAAGGTTGCCGCCACGATCAGGCCGGCCTGCATCGTTCTGCTGTCCACCGCCGGCCCGGGGCGGGATGTCCGCCGTGCGCGGCTGGCGCCGCTCACGGGCGTCGCGGGCTCGCGCAGGATCGCCGTCGCGGTATTGGTGGCCGCCTCGACCCGGGCCGGCTTGACCGGATTGGCGTTGATGGCGACGCGCAGTCGGCTCGCCAGCGACGGGAATTGCGGCGCCGGGCGCTTCAGCCGGCTGGCCGCCACTGCCGCGCAGATCGCGGCGATTACCGCCAGCAGGCCGCCGGTGGCGCCGAACGCCCAAAACAGCCCGTAATTGATCTCAATCCAGCGAAACAGCGCGGCGGCCCCGACCAGAAGCGCCGCGATCAGGAAAATGCCGGCGGCGGCAAACAGGCCGGCGGCGACGGCGTAGGATACGGCGGTGCCGGTGGCCTGATTGGTGCGATCGCGCACATACGATCCCGTCGCCCGTTTGATCTGGTTCAGTTTCAGCGCCAGTCCGGTGCGCAGCAATCCGCTCGAGAGCGCGAGCATATCCGTCGTTCCTCCACCGCAGCGACGCCGATCGTCCTGCCGTGAGATGAACGTGGAGAGGTTTTGAAGGTTCCGTGGCTGCTACGTGTCCCGGGCGCGGTGCGGCGTGAAACGCCGCTCCGCAGAACCGGGACCCATGGCGCGGGCCTACCGTGTCTCGAGTTGGGTCCCGGCTCTGCGGCGCACCGCCGAAACGCTGCTCCGCCGCGTCCGGGACACGAGACGTGCCTACGCTATTGCGCGGATCACCTTGGCGACCTTTTCGATGATCTCGCCGATCTGGTCCTCGGTGATGATCAAGGGCGGCGTCAGCACCAACGAGTCGCCGGCAACGCGCATCATCAGGTCGTTGTCGTGGAACGCGCTGTTCAGTCCGTCGAAGCCGCGCTTGCCGGGCAGATCGGGGAGGGAGGTGAGGTCGATGGCCGCGGTCAGTCCGACGCAGCGGATGTCCACCACATTGGGTTCGTTTTTCAGCGACATCACGGCGTCGGCGAGTTTCGGCTCCAGCATTTTCGCGCGCTCGAACAGCTTTTCGTCGCGGTAGATATCGAGCGTCGCAAGTGCCGCGGCGCATGCGATCGGGTGCGCCGAATAGGTATAGCCGTGGGTCAGTTCGACAGCATGTTCCGGGCCCGTCATGAAGGCGTCGTGGATGGTGTCGCGCACCAGCACGCCGCCCATCGGCGCGGCGCCATTGGTGATGCCTTTTGCGAATGTCAGCATGTCCGGCAGCACGCCGTAGCGTTCCGCGGCGAAGGCAAAGCCGAGCCGGCCGTAGCCGGTGATGACCTCGTCGAAGATCAGCAGAATGCCATGCTTCTGGGTGATCTCGCGCAGCCGCTTGAGATAGCCCTTCGGTGCCGGCAGCACGCCGGTCGATCCAGCCATCGGCTCGACGATCACGGCAGCGATGGTGTTGGCGCCGTGCAGATTGACCAGCCGCTCCACGTCGTCGGCGAAATGCGCGCCATATTCCGGCTCGCCCTTGGTGAAGGCCTGCTTCTCGCGGTCATAGGTGTGGGAAATATGATCTACGCCCGACAACAGCGAGCCGTAGATCTTGCGGTTGCCGACAATGCCGCCGACGGAAGTGCCGCCGAAGCCGACCCCGTGATAGCCGCGCTCGCGGCCGATCAGCCTGACGCGACCGCCCTGGCCGCTGATCTGGTGATAGGCCAGCGCGATTTTCAGCGCGGTATCGGCGGCCTCCGAGCCGGAGTTACAGAAGAACACGTGATCGAGCCCGGCTGGCGCCAGATCGGCGATGCGGCTTGCAAGTTCGAAGGCCTGCGGAATGCCGAACTGGAACGGCGGCGCATAGTCCAGTGCCGCCGACTGCCTGCCGATCGCCTCGGCAATCTGGGGGCGGCCGTGGCCGGCATTGCAGCACCACATGCCGGCGGCGCCGTCGATGATCTTGCGGCCGTCGACCGTGAAGTAGTGCATGTCCTTGGCGCCGGCGAGCATCCGCGGGTTCTTCTTGAACGCCCGGTTGGCGGTGAACGGCATCCAGTGCGCGGCGAGATCGTTCGGCACGTTGACGGTGGCGGGGCGTGGGCTCTTATCCAGCATGGGAGGCCTCTTCAAGGTTTTGGGGCAAGATTTTGGAGCATGGGCGGCTGCTCGTGCAAGCTATCAGCTTCGACGTGCAACGGGAACGCCGATGCGGTGCAATATTTCTGCTCAATCGGGCGGATTGAGGTCCGCTTGCGCGGCACTTGGCCGCTTGCGAATCTTGCCGGCTCACAAATCGGCGGCGCCGATCCAGAACACTTCGCCGTCGGAATCTTCGGTATCGAGCCAGAGCAGCGGAAGCTGCGGGTAGGCGGCCTCCAGCGCGGGCCGGCAGCGGCCGATCTCGCACAACAGCCCGCCCTGCGGCGTCAAATGCCGCCTGGCCTCGTCGAGGATGCGGCGGACAAGGTCCAGTCCGTCGGCGCCGCCGTCGAATGCGAGTTTCGGCTCGGCGCGGCATTCGCGCGGCAGGTCGGCCATCCCTTGCGCGTCGACATAGGGCGGATTGGAAATGATCAGGTCGTAGCGCCGGCCTTCGAGCGGCCCAAACAGGTCGCCGCGGTGCAGCGTTATCCGGCCCTCGAGGCCGTAATCGGCGATGTTGCGCGCGGCGACGGCGAGGGCGTCTTTGGACAGGTCGACCGCGTCGATCCCGGCATTGGGAAAATTCCGGCTGGCGAGGATGGCGAGACAGCCCGAGCCGGTGCAGAGGTCGAGCACGTTTTCGACGGCCAGGGGATCCTCGATCAGCGAGCCGCCGGCTTCGTCATCCTCGCCGAAATGCGAGTCGAGCAATTCGCCGATGAAGGAGCGCGGCACGATGGTGCGCTCGTCGACATAGAACGGCAGGCCACGCATGTAGATCTTGTTGACGAGATAGGCGGCGGGTTTGCGCGACGTGATGCGGCGGGCGATCACGTCGAGGATGGCCTTGGCCTCGCTGGCCGTGACCCGTGCGGTGGCAAACGTCTCGAACTGTTCGGGATGCAGGTGCAGCGTTTCGCAGACCAGGAAGGCGGCCTCCGCCACCGGATCGGTAGTGCCATGCGCGAACACGAGTCTCGCTTCGATGAAACGGCTGGTCGCATAGCGCACGAAATCGAGCAGCGTCTGGAGTTCGCCGGATGCGACCCTGGGCAGTTTTGTTGCGGCGGGCCGCTTCGCCGCCGGTTTTGCGCGCTTCGCCATCAGGATTTGGTCCAGCGTGCGGCAGCGTCGTCGTCGTGGCTGTGGGCGTCGACCCAACTGGTTCCGGTAGGCTTTTCCTCGCGCTTCCAGAACGGCGCATTGGCCTTCAGATAATCCATCAAGAACTCCGCCGCCTGAAACGCCGCCTGCCGGTGCGCCGAGGCCGCCAGCACCAGCACGATGTTTTCGCCAGGCTTAATGCGGCCGACGCGATGGATCACGGTCAGCCCCGTCAGCGGCCAGCGCGACATCGCGGTCTCGGTATGGCGCGCGATTTCGGCCTCCGCCATCCCGGGGTAATGTTCCAGCGTCAGCGCCGCGATCGCCTCGTCGCCCTCGCTGCCCCTGCAGATCCCGGAAAACGTCACGACGGCGCCGATATCGGTACGCCCCCGCGTGAGCGCGGCGATCTCGCGGCCGATGTCGAAATCGGCTTCCTGGATACGGATGGTCACATTGGCGGCCATGCTTGTATCAGCCGCCGGTCATCGGCGGGAAAAAGGCAATTTCGCGGGCGCCGGCGATGACGGTATCGGATTTGACGTGGGCATGGTCGATCGCGGCGCGAATCACCCGCGGCGTCTCGAAGGCATGGGCGTAGGTCTCGCCCTGTCCCGCCAGCCAGGCGATCAGGTCGTCCACCGTGCGAACGCTGGCCGGCGGTTCGACCGTTTCCTCGGCCTTGCCGATCCGTTCGCGCACCCAGGCGAAATATTTGACCTTCAACCCTCATCCTCCTTGATGAGATGATGAATGCCGGCGCGGAAATAGTCCCAGCCGGTGTAGATCGTGAAAATCGCCGACACCCACAGCAAGGCAATGCCGATCAGCGTGGTCGGCGGCAGGACCGCCTCGCCGGCTTCGCCGGCGATCAAAAAGCCGATCGCGACCAACTGGATGGTGGTCTTCCATTTCGCCAGCTTGGTGACGGGTACGCTGACCCGCAGGGCAGCGAGATATTCGCGCAGGCCCGAGACCAGGATTTCGCGGCACAGGATCACGATGGCGGCCCATAGCGTCCAGCCATGGATGCTGCTGTCCGCCGCAAGCATCAGCAGGCACGATGCTACCAGCAGCTTGTCCGCGATCGGATCCAGCATCCGGCCGAACGCCGAGTGCTGGTCCCAGATTCGCGCATAGTAGCCATCCAGATAATCGGTGATGGCCGCGGCGATAAATACCGCCAGCGCCACCCAGCGCAGCCACAACGGGTAGTACAAAATGGACTGCAGGAAGACGCAGCCTACCACCACCGGAATCGCGGCGATCCGGCCGTAGGTCAGGATATTCGGCAGGGACATGGAGCTCTTGGCTGATCCCTTGGCCGATCCTTTGGTCGTTGCGGTGTTCATCTGCCTTACCAATACCGCCCAAGCCTACAGGTCAACCTCGCGGCGCAGATGACCGGTTGAAGACGACGCGGGGCTGACACGCGAAACTGCCGCTACCCCGGCTGCGCATGGAAAAATTCGAAAATCTTTCGGGCGCTCTCGGCGCTGATCCCCGGAACCTTGCCGAGATCCGCGATGGAGGCCCGCTCGATCTCCTTCAACGTTCCGAAATGGTGCAGCAAGGCACGTTTCCGTGACGGGCCGATGCCCGGGATTTCCTGCAGTCCGGCCTCGCGAATGTCCTTTTTGCGCAGCTTGCGGTGCGAACCGATCACGAAACGATGCGCCTCGTCGCGCAGCCGCTGGATGAAATACAGCACGGGGTCGCGCGGTTCGAGCTTGATCGCCTCGCGGCCGGGCATGAACAGGGTTTCGCGGCCGGCGTCGCGGTCCGGCCCCTTGGCCACGGCCAGCAGCGTCACCCCGCTCAATTGAAATCCCTCGAAAATCTCCCGGACGGCGTTGAGCTGGCCGCGGCCGCCGTCGATGATGACGAGGTCGGGCCATTGCGGAAACGAATCGTCGTCCGCCCGGGCCCTGGCGGCATCGCCCTCCGTGGGCGGCGCCAGCAGCCGCTTGAAGCGGCGCTGCAGCACTTCGCGCATCATCGCGTAATCGTCGCCCGGCGTCAGGCCTTCG
>JBBQUA010000172.1:0-11982 GCA_038212905.1 Hyphomicrobiales bacterium | reverse complement strand
CCGCCGACCGACCTGAGAACGCCGTGGCGATCGCAAAGCCAACTGCTTGTCGCCACCCAATACCGGCTCGTTCATCGCAACCTCCTATGCTAGGTGTTGCGACGACCGGTTGAATCCGCCCTGGGTCGCCCGGTCAAGCCGTGCGATGACAGCGGTTTTTGTTTCATCCGTCAGGGGCAATGACGGCGAACTTCCCTACGCCTCACCCTCCGCGAACGGCAGTTCCTTGCCCGGCGGCACCGACGTTTCCGACATCGCCAGCAGCATCGCCACCATGATGTAGTTGCCCGTGACCGCCGTGAGATCCACGATCTGCTGATCGCTGAAAACCCGCTTCGCCTTCGCATAGGTGTTGTCGGACACTTTTCGCGTCGTCGTCAGTTCGGTGACGAAATCGTAAACCGCGGCCTCGTCCTCGGCCATGCCTGACGGTCGCGCGCCGGTTTTCAATTCGGCGATGATCGCGGGTGACAGGCCCGCCTTCTGCGCTATCGGCGCATGCGCAAACCATTCGACCTGCGAGCGCCATTGCCGCGCGATGATGAGGATCGCGAATTCATTGAGATTGAGCGGGACGGAAGTCTCCCAGCGCAAATAATGAAACAGGTCAAGCAGCCGCTGGCCCAGCACCGGGCTGCGCAGCATCGAATTGTAGGGACCGCCGATGCCGATGCTGGAGACTTTCACGACCTCTTCCCCGAGCGGCTTCTGCGCCGCGTCGAGCTGGTCCATGGTCAGTTGCGGAAAGCGCGGCGGTTTGGCTGGAATCGAATTCATGATTTCTCCGTGAGAACCGGGTTGGTATTCGGCGGCGGCGCCTGCTCCATCGCGGCCGCCTCCGGCAGTTTGTCGACGTGCACAGCAAGCGCGGGACCGATCCAGATCGCATCGGCCTGATGATCGCGTCGCGGGTTGGTGGTGTTCGGATGCACCAGAATGCTCAGGCGTCTATGGTTGAGCATCAGCCACGGCACCAGTGCCGGAAATACCTCGGTCGCAAAGGCGATCTGGAACATCGCCTGATCGTGCGGGCCCACCTTGACATCATGCCAGCGTCCCAACGTGACGGCAAAGCGCTGATCGATCCAGCTTCGCAGCCGCTCGGCCTCTGGCCGCGTCGCGGAGGGATCGTAGTAGACGTGGGCATGGAAGCTTGCGATCTCGTCGGTCGATCGCGGCACCGAACCATCCGGCAAGTCCGTCATCTCGGCTTCCTCTGCGACCGGTGGAGAAATTCAGATCGCACCGATATCGGTGAGGCATTGCTGCGTCAACGTCATGCGGGCGGCGATGTGGCGCGGCTCCAGGCAATCCATGTTGAGCGCGAACACCGTTTGCGCCGATCCCTTCTCGGCCCAGCCCACCATCCAGCCCAGCGACGGCTTTCCGATTTCGGCGCCCAGCAGCCCGCTCTTGGCGCGGATCGCGGCGTCGCCGACTTTCGTCACGGGAAGGATATCGCGCACCAGGTCCTGGCTGCGCTTCGACACCGGCAATACGCCGCGCCTGAGACGATCGACGAAATCGACCTGCTGCATGGGGTCGATGCGCAGATCGCCGGTCAGCCAGAACTGGTCGATGCCGCCGCCGATGTCGCGGTTGCCGTATTCAAACAGGTCGAGATATTTCTGCATCCGCTCGGCGCCGATGCGCCTTGCGATTTCCTGATAGACCGGCACGACGGAAGCGGCGATCGCGCTGCGCAGGGTGTGGTCCTTGTTCCAGGGCTCGATGCTTCGCTTCACTCCATCCCATTTGAACACCTCCTTATCGGGGTCCGCGACCACGCCGGTCTCCAGCGCGATCAGCGAATTCGGAATCTTGAAGGTCGAGGCCGGCAACATCGCGTCGCCGGAACGATTCTTGTCGCTGGCGATGATCAGATAGTCGTCGACCTTATAGCCGACGAAGGTGCCGACGGTTCCCTCGGCGGTAAATCGCCTGGCCAGATCCTCGCGGAACTCGCTGCGCTGAGGCGAAACATTGGCAAAGCCGCGGGACGGCAAAAGACTGGCGGCGGCGAGGAGGCCGAGCGCATCACGGCGATTGATCACGGGAGCATCCGATGTGGTTGACGGCGTCAGACGATGCATCTGATATCGTGGTAAAACAATGACAATCGGGACGGGCTACCGCAGCGACACATCAGGCAAATTCCGTCATCCTGAGGAGGCCACAACGTAGCCGTCTCGAAGGACGACGGCCCGGATGGCTCATCCTTCGAGGCTCGCCCAAGTCCGCGGCGCAATTGCGCCGCTGACCTCGTTCCTCAGGATGACGCTCCGATCTACCGCACCCGTCGCGACAGCCCGAGCACGAAGCCCAGCACCTCCGCCACCGCCTTGTAGAGTTCGGTCGGAATTTCGTCACCGATCTCGACATTGGCGAGCGCCCCGGCCAGCACTTCGTTTTCCTCGATCGGGATATTGTTTTCCCTGGCGACTTCGATGATCTTGGCGCCGATCGATCCCTTGCCCTTGGCGGTGACGCGCGGCGCGCCTGTCTTGTCGTAATGCAGCGCGACCGCCAACCGGCTCGTGGACCCCACCTTCATAGCGCGCGATCCAGGAAATGCCCGGCGGGCGCCGGCGCCAATTGGGGCGGTTTGCCGTCACCGATCACGATATCGCCGGGCTGAAGCTCGGCTTTTGTCAATGCCTGGCTGAGCTGCGCCGCGCCGGCGCGCAACTGCGCCGCGGTTTCCGGCCGTTCCGCCCACATCCGTACCGAGGTGGTCTCGCCTACAAGCGAAACCAGTGCATGCACCGGACCGGCCGGCTCGACGTCGAGCGAGAAGCGCGCCTGCCATATCCGCTTGGCGGCTTCGACCTCGTTACCGCCGCCGTCGCGCGAAATCTCGAACTCCGCCATCGCGGTTCCCTGCGGCGTCGCAAACGGGATTTCGAAATGCCAGCGCGGCGCCGCTGAATCGATCCGTGGCGCCAACGTATCGACACGATCGGGCAATGACGCCACCTGCAGCAAGGTCTGGCGCGCGATCGCAGCCTCGGTATCGCCGAGCAATTGACGCGCGGTGGCCGCGGGCGGTGCATCCGTCAGCAGCGACGGCAAGGCGACCGGCTGGGCCGAGGGCAGCGCGCCGCGAAAGGGCGGCGGCGTGTTGGTATGGAGGGCGGCGTCGCCACTGTTGCGCAGCTCTTTCGGGGATGCCGTGACCGTCGGGGCGGTGCCGATCTCCTGCAGCCCCTCTTGCAGCGCATTCAGCGCGGCGGCGGTCGCGCGTGACCCACCTCCCGATGCCAGTAAATCGCCGGCAGCGGCCAGGCGCGCCTGCGGCTGGCGAATATCCAGTGCGTCGGCATCGGGAGACAGGGACGGGGCTAGCGGTGGTGCCGCGGCGGTATCCGCGGCGCCACCGAGCGACGACAGCAGCGTCTGGCGCAGCACGATCAGCGCGGCCTTGAGATCGGGGATGCCGGCAGGCGGCGATCCCGAGGCCAGCGAGGCCTCGAGAAACAGCCCTGACTTCTGGAAGGCATTCTTGACCTCACCGCCGGTCAGGTTTTGATCGAGGCTGGTCCGCTGCGCCAGCACAAGTGTCACCGCCTGCTGCAACTGCGGCGACAGGGTTTTCGAGCCGGCGGCAACCCCGGCATTGGCGAACAGCGGCGCCAGGCTGCCCTGCTGGGTAGCGGCAGTCTGCACCGCCGCGGAAACCGCCAGCTTCTCGAGCGGCGTCAATGTGTTCTTCGCCAATGCTGAAGTCGTCAGGGAATTGGCCCCGGCGTCGGTCCGCGCCCCGGGCGCCAGGGTCACGCTGTCGGCGGTAGAGTCGGCCGCGCCGGCACCCTGCCCGAGCACCGCGAGCCTGATGCCGCCTTCGCTCTGCGATACCGCCAGTTGCATGGCCTGGCCGGCCTGCAGCGGAACCTGCGACATCACATCGAGCGAAAGCCCTGATATCGCGATCCGCACCATATTGTTGGCAAGCACCTTCAGCACCTGGGCGTCAATCACCGTCCCCGGCTGCAACACGAGGTCGCGCTCGACGCCCTGAACGGCGACGACGGGAAGGATCGGATTGACGGCGGAAATCGGCATCGTGCGGTCTCGCTGGACTGCAAACGTTAGCCCACCGTCGTAAACCTCTCGTTAACCGCTGGGGTGCGATCGGCAAAAGCAGCGAGTCAGGCGCCGGGATTTAGCGCCTTGATGATGCCGGCGGCGGCCCTGAAATCGACCAGCCGCGCCCGGCGGCGCGCCGCAACCTCCTCATCCACCCCCCATTGCTCGATATTCCAGTCCTCATCGACATGAGCTGCGTTCCAGACCTGATCGGCATCCAGCACGCCGCGCAGCAGCGCCAGCGCGAGCAGCGCCGAGCCCGTCAGGGTCGTGACCACATGCACCGCCGCGATCGACCAGGGGTCGTCAGGCAGCGCCGCGCGCGCCGCCGCGATGGCCGGCTCGGGCTGGCGGACATGCACGATGCCTTCGGCCAGCATGAAATGCGCGCCGAGCGCTTCGGCGGCCCAGAACACGATGGGATCCCAATGCGCCGCCTCCCGCGCCACCAGCGCTTCCGGATGGCCGGCGCGATAGAACAGCAGATCGGTGCCGAGATATTTCGCGACATCGTCGGTAACAGCCTCGACCCGGTCGACCACGGCATCGACGACGCTGTTGGCGAACCGGGTCATCGGCATGGTCAGGGGATCGATGAATTCCGGTTGGGCCTGCCATTCCGCCGCGATGGCGTCGGCGATCTCCCGGGTGGGTGCTGCCAGCGCACGGCCGGATGGCGTGCGCACCTGCTTGCCATCCAGCGTGATCGCAAAACCGCCGGGCCCCTCGACGACACCGGCCTGGGTGTAAAAGCGCTTGCGGCGCGGACCGCGCGTCGTGCGCCGCACCGCCTCCTCCGGATCGAGCCGGGATTGCCCGGCCACTTCATCGAACAGTTCGCGCATGCGGTTTTCGGTCCCTGTCGTCGGTGATTATTTCGACAGGAGAGTACGATATGGGAGGATGCAAATAAAGCGAGCCGGCTGGCGGCCGCCCGGTTCCGATCACTGATTGGCGCAAGCGCGCGAATAGGCCGAGCGCTCGTTGGGACCGAGCCCCGCGGCGGCGCCGTCTGCGAGGCATTTGTTGATGCGGTCGCCGAACGAGCCGCGCTGCAGGCCCTGGACCTGCGGCACCGGCAGCGGAACGTCCATTCGCGGGATCGCGGGAACCTCGATTTTCGGCGGCGGTGGCGGTGGGGGCGGCGGCGGGTTGAATTGTGAGCCGCCTGGCGGAATGAATTGCGCGGAGGCTGTGCAGGGCGCCAGCAAACCGTAGGCCACGCCGATGATGACTGCGAATCTCATGGCGATCATGTCGTATTCACCACGATCGAGTGCAAGAACCCCCTGCTTCACGAAAACGCGCTGGAATGGGCCGTTCACGGTTTCTGATAGATGATCTGACCCGCGCGGATCGTATAGGCGACCTTGGCGAGGTTGCGAACGTCGCTGAGGGGATCGCCATCGAGGACGACCAGATCGCCGTCAAATCCCCGTTCGACCCTGCCCTTCTTCGCCGCCTTGAAATATTCCGCCGGATTAGTGGTCAGCGACGCCAGCACCTGCCGTTCCGACAGCGCGCGGTGCATCAGTTCATATTCCAGCGTGGTGTCGTAGATCTTGATAAAGCCGATGTCGGTGCCGAACAGAACGGCGCCGCCATTCTCCGAAAATTTCCTGAGCTGATTGACGGCTACGGCGATTATCCGGGCCGTCAGGGCGGGATCGAGAACGTCGGTTGAATAAAGCGACAGGGTCGGAATCAGAGCGGTCCCTTGCGACTTGAACCGCGCCAGTTGCTCGGGGGTATATTGGATATTGCCGGGGGCCGGAGCGGTGTGCGCCATCACATCCACGCCGGCCGCGATCACGACGTCTACGCCGGTCTTGTTCTGCGGATGGGCGAATACCGGCTTTCCCTGCGCATGCGCCACATCGACAGCGGCCCTGGCGACCGCAACGTCCATGTTCACCACCGGCTTGTCTTCGCCCCTGTAGGCACCGGTGAACAGCTTCATGCCGTCGAGCCCCATGCCCAGTTGGAACTGCGCTATCCGGGCAGCTTCCTCCGGCGCGGCGGTTTCGGGCAGCTTCATATCGGCCGGCAGATAGATGGGATGGCCGCCCTTGGGAAAGATACTGCCGAGAAGGAATATGTTGGGACCGAGCACTTCGCCCGCATTGACGCGGCGGCGCAGCGGCAGCGTTTCGGCAGGGTTGGAGCCCAGGTCCCACACGGTGGTGAAACCCCACCGCGTCAGCATCTCCTGCATGTGCGTGGTGAGAGGCGCGGCCGGTCCATCGGCCGCGCTCTTCCACACCGCTTCCGTGAAATGAACGTGACTATTCCAGAAGCCGGCCACCACGGTCTTGCCGGTGCAATCGACGACGCGGGCGTCCGGCGGTATCTGGACGTCCTTGCGGCTGCCGACCGCGGTGATGACGCCGTCGGAAGCCAGAACCACGGCATCCAGCAGCGGCGCAGCGTCGGGTGACGGGTAGACCGTGCCGCCCACCAGCGCGAGCGTCTGCGCGTTTGCGGTGACGCTGGCGAAGACCACGGCGCAGCACAGGACAAGGAAAAGCGCTGCGCGGAGCAGCTTCGGGATCACGGAGAATGCAGCTGGCATGGCGGTAGCCCGAGCGCGGAGGAAGGTAGCAGCCGGGCTTATGATACCCGATCCACGCGACGGTGCTTTAACATTTTGCGCTCCGGCGGTGAGGTTGCGGCGCGTCGACGCCGCAATGCCCCCGCTATTCTTCAGGTGCGTTCTCGATCGGATCGAAGCGGTCGGCTTCAAGGCCAAGCAGGTTCCACGACTGCAGCATATGCGGCGGCAGCGGCGCGGTGGCGTCGATGGTGCCGCCGCGCGGATGCGGAATGACGATGCGGCGCGCCAGCAGATGCAGCCGCTTCTGCAGGCCGCCCGGCAGTTCCCAGTTTTCCTTGTTGAAATATTTGGGGTCGCCGATGATGGCGTGGCCGATATGCGCCATGTGGGCGCGCAACTGATGGGTTCGCCCGGTGACCGGCTTCAGCGATACCCAGGCGAGTTTTGTGGCCGAGGTTTCGACCACCGCGTAATAGGTCACGGCGTGGCTGGCGCCCTCGTCGCCATGTTTGGCGATCACCATGATGGTGTCGTCCTCGCTCTCTTCCTTGGCGAGGTAAGTCGAGATGCGGCCCTGCTTCGGCTTCGGCACGCCCGCCACCAGCGCCCAGTAGACCTTTCGCGCGGTGCGATGGCGGAATGAGCCGGTCAGCGCGGTCGCGGCAAAGCGGGTCTTGGCGATCAACAGGCAGCCCGCGGTTTCCTTGTCGAGCCGGTGCACCAGCCGCGGCTTCTGCCCCTTGGCGTCGCGCATCACTTCCAGCATGTCGTCGACATTGCGCGTGATGCCGGAGCCGCCCTGCACCGCGAGCCCCGCCGGCTTATTCAGCACCATGACGTCGGCGTCCTCGAACAGGATCATGTCCTTCAGCGCCTGCAGCGTCTTGGTCGCGGCTTCCGAGAGACTGCCGACCACCTTGGCGGCATCAAGCTGGAGCGGCGGAATCCGGATGTTCTGCCCCTCCTCGATCCGGTCCTTGGAGTCGGCGCGCTTGCCGTTGACGCGCAGCTCGCCTTTGCGGACGATGCGCTGGATGTGGGAGAATGACAGGCCGGGAAAGCGCGATTCCAGGAAGCGGTCAACGCGCATGTTGTTTTCGTCCGCCGTCACCACCACGGTCTGGACTTTGGTCGGCAACGGCGCCGGCTCGGGCACGATCTTCTCGGGCTCGGGAATGAACGGCGCCGGTCTTGGTGCCGGTCTTGGCGCGCGCGGCGCCGAGGCGGCGAAACGCGCGGATGGTTTGCCGCCCGGACGTGCCGGCGGCCGTTCCGCTGCCGAGCCACGATAGGGGCGCGCACCCTTCGGGCGGTCGCCCTTGGGCTTCAACGGCTTCTTGACGCGACGGCTCATGCTGTTCTTCCAGGCTTACGGGGCATCAGAAATTTTTCTCGTTAGGTCAGCTCAACGCGCAATGTACGCCCCACGGCATTTGCCGCCCTGCGCAACGTGTCGAGCGTAACTGAAGGGGTTGCAGGATCAAGCAGCCGGTCCAACTGGCGTCGACTGGTCTTCATACGTTCTGCCATGGCGGTCTTGGTAATGCCCTTGGCCTTCATCGCTTCCGCCAATTGTGCTGCGATGATCTCCTTGATGGCGCGATCCTCACACGTTCCAAGCATTTCCTGTTGCGCAAGAAACTCATCAAACGTTTCCTCGCTCACGCGCGCCTTCTTCTTCGCCATCACATCACCTCTCGTTTACGCATCAGCGCCAGGTCGATGTCCTGCTGCGGGGCCTTTCGCGTCTTTTTGATAAAGCCGTGCAAAAGGATCATGTAACCTTCGCCCATGCAGAAGACGACCCGCGCAATCCGGTTATTGTCCAGGTCGCTCCGTACCTCCCACAAGCCGTGCCCCAACGGAGCACAATGTGGACGACCAATCGGCCAACCAAATTCAACTTTCTGGATGTCCTTGCCTATCGTCTGGCGATCGTCGGAAGATAGTTCCAATATCCATTCGCGGACCGGATTGCGGCCCGTCTGGCTGATATAGAACCGTGCGGGCAGCTTCTTCGAGCGGTCAATCATCCGGATGCGCAGTGTGTCATTTCTGGCACATTGTTGCAAGGATTTTCGTAAAGGCGGGCAAGTAGCCGGCACCGGTCATTGACATTGCGCGCTGCTGCGCAAGGCTGTCAGATCGGTATTGCTGTTGCCGGAAGGTCGTTGCTTGACGGCTTCATCCGCCGCGGCGCAAGCCGCGGCGGCGTCGCCGTTTTGCAGCCGGGCCCAGGCCAGATTGGTCCAGGCGTCGCGGAAATCCGGCGCGTCCTTGACGGCCTGCTCCAGCACCGGTTGCGCCTCAAGCGGCCGCTTGGCGATCAGGAGCATCTTGCCGTAATCCGCGTTGAGCGATTTCAGCGGATTGGGCTGTTTGCGCGCAATTCGGAACATCTCGTCCGCGAAATCATTATCGCGGAAGCGAATTTGAGCGATCACCGCAAAACCGTGATACACGCCGCTCTGCTCAGGCGCCAGCAGCCAGGCCTGATTGAATCTCTGGGCGGCCTCGCTGGCGTTGCCTTTGGTTACCGCTCGCCAGCCGCGTTTGGTCGTTTCGTCAAAAGCCTTTTCCCGCGTTCCCACAGCGTCAAGCATCGCCTTGACAAATTTTTCGTCCGCGGCCCGTTGCGCCGCATCCTTCACGGCAAATCCGAAGAACGGCTGCTCGTTACCAGGTCCGGAGAAGGTCTTCTTCGTCACTTGCACGCCCGGCGCCACCTCGACGGTTTCGGCTGACGCCGCGCCAACCAAAAACAGCAGAGCGCAGATGACGGGAAGCAGCCCGAGCAACGAACGCAAGCCTTTGCGAGGCAAGCCTGTCGGGCGATCGCCTGACCAGCGATACCTTTTCAACGGTCTGTTCGCGCGAAGGCTCATGATTGTTTCGGTTCCTGATCAAGCCGTTAGGTAGCGCAAAAGCCGCGCATGGTCACGGTGAAATCGGCGCAAATTCAGGCCCGCAGCAACACCCTGAAAGCGGGATTGGAACCATCTGCCGCAGGTTCTGCCAGTCAGAATCTGCTATATTTGACCACATGAAAGTCGAAGACATCGCCGAAGTTGTTGCCAAGCTGCCGCCCGATGAACTCGCGCGCTTCCGCCGCTGGTTCAGCGCATTCGAGGCGGGCCGCGCCGACCATGCCGACGAGCTCAACTCCACGGCGACGAAGCTCGGCCGTTTCGCCGGTCGCGCCCTGGCAGAATTGAAAAAGCGCACAAAGGACCGTGAGCCCTAGCTCCCGCTCCGCTCCCTCCGCAGCTTCGCCCAGTAATCCAGCCGCTTCCTGATCTCGCGCTCGAAACCGCGGTCCGGCGGATCGTAGAAGGTCTGGTGGCCCAGCGCGTCCGGGAAATATTCCTGGCCGGAGAATGCCTCCGGCGTGTCGTGGTCGTATTGGTAGCCGCCGCCATAGCCTTCCGACTTCATCAGCTTGGTCGGCGAATTCAGAATGTGCTTTGGCGGCAGCAGCGAGCCGCCTTCTTTCGCGACCCGCATCGCGGCGCCAAAGGCCTTATAGGCGGCGTTGGATTTCGGCGCGGTGGCGAGATAGATAACGGCCTGCGCGATCGCCAGTTCGCCTTCGGGAGATCCCAGGAAGTCATAGGCATCCTTGGCGGCGTTGCAGACCGCCAGCGCCTGCGGATCGGCGAGGCCAATATCCTCGACCGCCATGCGGACGACGCGGCGGGCCAGGAACAGCGGGTCTTCGCCGGCATCCATCATGCGGCAGAGATAATACAGCGCGGCATCCGGATCGCTTCCGCGCACCGATTTATGCAGTGCCGAGATCAAATTGTAATGGCCGTCGGCCGACTTGTCGTAGATCGGGGCGCGGCGCTGCAGGATGTCCTGCAGCTGCACGGCATTGAAGGTCTCGTTTTCACGCGCGGCGCGCCAGACTTCTTCGGCGAGCGTGAGCGAAGCGCGACCGTCGCCGTCGGCCATCCGCACCAGCACCGCGCGCGCCTCGGCGTCGAGCGGCAGCTTTTTGCCCTCGATCTTCTCGGCATGGGCGAACAATTTTTCGATCGCCGCGGCATCCAGTGACTGGAACACCAGCACGCGCGCGCGCGACAGCAGAGCGGCGTTGAGTTCGAACGAGGGATTTTCGGTGGTGGCGCCGACCAGCACCACGGTGCCGTCTTCCATCACGGGCAGAAACGAATCCTGCTGCGCGCGGTTGAATCTGTGCACCTCGTCGACGAACAGCAGCGTGCCCTTGCCCATCTCGCGCCGGGCGCGGGCGGCATCGAATACTTTCTTCAGATCGGCGACGCCGGAAAACACCGCGGAAATCTGCTCGAAATGCAGTTCGGTGGCATCCGCCAGCAGCCGCGCCACGGTGGTCTTGCCGGTGCCGGGCGGGCCCCAGAGCACCAGCGAACCCAACGTCCGCGTCGCCAGCATCCGCGTCAGCGCGCCATCGGGCCCGAGGATATGATCCTGTCCGACCACATCCGACAGCACGGCCGGGCGCAGCCGGTCCGGCAACGGACGCGGCGCATCCTGCTCCATCCCTGCGGCGGCGAACAGGTTGGTGCTTTCGCGTGGGCGCTTCGGGCTCATCCGCCGAGCGTAACGTTGATCTGCTGGCCGCCCCGCACCACGATGATGCGCCAGAGCCGCGCGGACTCGCGCGTCGCCTTTTCGAGATCGCTGGTCCTCGTGATCTTCTGGTTGTTGACGGCGAGGATGATGTCGCCCTTCTGGAAACCGACACCGGCGGCGGTCGCGCCGTCGGCGAGCTCGGTTACCACCACACCTTTGGTTTCGGCGTCGATGCGCAATTCGTCCGCCAACGCGGGCGAGATGTTGGCCACCCTGGCGCCCTGGAACGGCGAGCGCGAGGTCAGAACGATTTCGTCGCGCCCGCCGTCGGGCGCGGTCTCGAGCGAAATGGTGAGCTTGATGGTTTTGCCGGCGCGCTGCACGTCGACCTGCGCGCTGCCGCCGAGCGGACGGGTGGCGAAGCGATAGTCAAAACCGTTGGGATCGTCGACGGTCTGGCCGTCGATCGCGACCACCAGATCGGACAATTTCAGCCCGGCCCGCGCTGCCGGGCTGCCCGCCGTGACATTGGCGACCAGCGCCCCGGAGGGAATCCGAAGCCCCAGCGTCTCGGCGATCTCGGGCGTCACCGCCTGCAACCGGGCGCCGAGCCACGGCCGCTTGACCGCCTTGCCGCCGCTCTTGGCGGAGGCGACCACGACACGGACCATGTTGGCGGGGATCGCAAAGCCGATGCCCTGCGAGCCGCCGGAACGGGAGAAGATCGCGGTGTTGACGCCGACAAGCTTGCCGGACATGTCGACCAGCGCGCCGCCGGAATTGCC
>JBBQUA010000171.1:0-12047 GCA_038212905.1 Hyphomicrobiales bacterium | reverse complement strand
CGGTGATCGACAATTACAGCCTGGTCGGCGTCATCAGCATCCGCGATATTTCGACCGCGTTCGATGACGAGGCTATGGCCACGCAAACCGTCTTTGCTGCCTGAAACGCACGTTCTTCCGTCGATCCGGATCCGCCGGCTTTGATTTAATCAATGCCGGCATCGCGACACCGCAGACCTGCAAATCACCGCCGGTGGCCCGCCATTTCCGCATGGCGCGGCCTGCCGTGGCCGGTGGACATTTGCCGGTGGGACCGGCATCCTCCCCTCGAAATCCAAAAAAAGATGGCGCGCCATATTCCGCGCCGAGGAAACAGAGGGCACTATGATCAAGACGCGATTCTCCGAACTCGTCGGCGTCGAACACCCGATCGTACAGGGCGGCATGCAGTGGGTGGGGCGCGCCGAGCTGGTCGCGGCCGTAGCCAACGCCGGCGCGCTCGGCCTGATCACGGCGCTGACGCAACCGACGCCCGAAGACCTTACCAAGGAAATCGCGCGCTGCCGCGACCTCACCGACAAGCCGTTCGGCGTCAACCTCACCATTCTGCCCTCGATCAAGCCGCCGCCTTACGCCGAATACCGCCAGGCCATCATCGAAAGCGGCATCAAGATCGTCGAGACCGCCGGCAACAAGCCGCAGGAGCACGTCACCGAATTCAAGAAGCACGGCGTCATCGTGCTGCACAAATGCACCAGCGTCCGCCACGCGCTGTCGGCCGAGCGGATGGGCGTCGATGCCATCTCGATCGATGGCTTCGAATGCGCCGGCCATCCAGGCGAGGACGACACGCCCGGCCTGATCCTGATTCCGGCAGCGGCCGACAAGGTCAAAATTCCGATGATCGCCTCGGGCGGTTTTGGTGACGGCCGCGGCCTGGTCGCGGCGCTCGCGCTCGGCGCCGAGGGCATCAACATGGGCACGCGCTTCATGTGCACCAAAGAGAGCCCGATCCATCAGTTGGTGAAGGAAAAGATCGTCGCCAATGACGAGCGCGAGACCGAGCTGATTTTCCGCACCATGCGTAACACCTCGCGGGTCGCCAAAAACGCCATCTCTACCAAGGTCGTCGCGATGGAGAAGGAAGGCGCCAAATTCGAGGACGTCCGCGAGCTCGTCGCCGGCGCCCGCGGCAAAATGGTCTATGCATCCGGCGATGCCGATGAAGGCATCTGGTCGGCCGGACAGGTGCAGGGGTTGATCCACGATATCCCGACCTGCGCCGAACTGGTGGGGCGCATCATGCGCGACGCCGAAGCCATCATTCAGGGCCGTTTCGCGGGCATGCTGTCCGGCGCGCAACGGCAGGCCGCAGAATAAGCCGCTTGCTTCACCTCTCCCGCTTGCGGGGGAGGTCGGATCGCATCGGAGATGCGATCCGGGTGGAAGCTCTCTCCACGCGAACAGTATAACTCGCGGCGACACCCCCACCCCTCCCCCGCAAGCGGGAGAGGGAGCAGAAAAAAGAAGAATCACATGAAGGCCTATGTCTACGGCGCCAATGGCGCTGAAATCACTGATGTCGCCAAACCCACGCTGAAAGCCCACCAGGTGCTGGTGCGCGTGCGCGCCTGCGGCCTCAACCGCGCCGACCTCGGCATGACCAAGGGCCACGTCCATGGTAGCGCCGGCGGCGCCGGCACCGTGCTCGGAATGGAATGGGCCGGCGAAGTCGCCGAAGTCGGCGCCGACGCCAAAGGCGTTGCGGTCGGCGACCGCGTGATGGGCTCCGGCGGTGCTGCTTTCGCGGAGTACACGCTGGCCGATCACGGCCGCCTGTTCCACATTCCCGCCAACGCCAATATGAGTTTTGAGGACGCGGCCACGCTGCCCGTTGCACTCGCCACCATGCACAACGCGGTGGTCACCAACGGTGCATTGCAGCCCGGCCAGACCGTGCTGATCCAGGGCGCCAGTTCCGGCGTCGGCCTGATGGCGATGCAAATTGCAAAACTCAAGGGCGCCAGGACCGTGATCGGCTCCTCGACCGACGCGATGCGGCGCGGACGGTTGAAGGATTTCGGCGCCGACCTCGCGGTGGATTCGTCCGATCCCGGCTGGGTCGACCAGGTGTTGAAGGCGACCGGCGGCGAAGGCGTCGACCTGATCGTCGACCAGATCTCGGGCCCGGTCGCCAACCAGAACCTGAAGGCAACCAGGGTCCTGGGGCGCATCGTCAATGTCGGCCGGCTCGGCGGCACTCACGGCGATTTCAACTTCGACCTGCACGCCGCGCGCCGCATCAACTATATCGGCGTCACCTTCCGCACCCGCTCGATCGAGGAAATCCGCGAGATCTTTGCCGAAGTCCGCAAAGATATCTGGCCGGCGGTGGAGTCGCGAAAACTGCAACTGCCGATCGACAAGGTGTTTGCCTTCGATGATATCGGCAAGGCGTTCGAACACATGGAAGCCAACAAGCACCTCGGCAAGATCGTGGTGACGCTGTAGGCGCATTGCCGAGCCTCACCGCCCGGTCGACCGTCGATGCGTCAACGGCATTTGCGTTGCCGCTGGTTTGCCGTTTAATACAACCTATGGTATTGTGTGGGCGACATTGTTCGCTTTTGACGTTTGAGCAGTCCCGCGAACCAAAATCGCTTCCATCGGGAGGACTATCATGACCGACCATCATCATCCCCAGAGCGACCGCATCCTCGCCGCGCGAAGTGGCATTCGGCGCCGTCATTTTCTTGCCGGATCTCTCGCCGCGGGAGCTTTGGCATTTGCGGGTAACCAGGCATGGGCGCAGAACGGCGCCACCGTTCCGCAGGCCTGCGTCCCGCCGATACCGCCCGGCCAGCCGGTTGCATTCGCCCCATCGACCGGCGGCCCGGTTCGGGTCCGAAAGAGCGCGTTCGAACTCACGTCAGCCGAAATCACGCGGCTCAAGAAGGCATACGCGGCGTTGCGCGACCTCACCGCGCAAAAGCCGGACGACCCGCGCGGCTGGTTTCACCAGGGCCAGGTGCATTGCTGGTATTGCAGCGGCGCGCTCGACGGATTGTGGGGTCAGGAAATCCACGGCGGCTGGTGGTTTCTGCCGTGGCATCGCGCATACCTGCTTTTCCATGAGCAGATACTCGGCGCACTTATCGGCGACCCGACCTTCGCCCTGCCGTACTGGGATTGGGACACACCGGGGCGCGATGTTTTTCCCTTCGACGTTTACGGGCAACCGGGCGACACCGGCAGTCCCCTGTACGACCCGACTCGCGGTGTCGGACCGACCGACCGTATTCCGGCCGGGTTTGTCGGCTCGGCCATGATGAGCCACGTCCTCAACTCGAAAACGTTTGCGGATTTCGGTGGCAGCAGCGACCAGGAGATCGGGATGGGAAATCTCGAGGGAGGACCGCACGGCGGGGTTCACGTCTGGACGACGGATCCTGCAGTCGATTTCAACACCCCGAAACCCGACATGGGCGTACTGGCTTCGGCTGCGTTCGATCCGGTTTTCTTTGCGCACCACGCCAACATCGACCGGATCTGGGACAAATGGAACACGGCCGATCCAACCCATACCAATCCAGCCAATCCGGTCTGGCTTCAACAGGGATTCTTCTTCTACGATCAGTCCCCGAAATGGACCTACATCTCCAACGAGCAGATGCTCGCGCCGGCGCTGTTGAGCTACAATTATCAGGCGCCGCAGACACCAGCCGGGCCCGGCCCCGTGGTGAGTGTCGCGGCCGCAGCGCCCGCGGTCCGCGTCGCGCAGCGGCTCAGTGCTCCGGTAGTCGAACTGCACCGGAGCGCCGAGCCGAAGGCTCTCACTCCCGAGCCGACGACGGTACAAACGACCATACCTCCGCAAGGCAGGGAGAGGCTCTCCGCATCTGTCGCCGCAACGGCAGCTCCGCCGACGGTCATCCTGCGCATCGAAGGCGTCCAAATTCCCGCCGACCGCGGAGCGTTGGTCAACGTATTTCTCAATCGCCCGGATGCCACCGCCGCTGCCGGACCGGACGACCCTGGATATGTTGGCACCATCGCCGTCGTCGCCAGTCAGGCTCCCGGCGGCGTTGGGCATAAGCACCCTGTGATACGGAATTTCAGCTTCGATATCACCGGTAAACTGGCTGCCTCCCTGAGGCGCGATAGCAACGTCGCGGTGACTCTCGTCCCCGCCACCGGGGCTGGGAAAAAACCGGCTGCCGTCAACCTCAGCTACGGTCGGGTCTACATCGCAACGCGCCAATAGCCTGTCACGGGGGTGCCGTAGAAGCCGAGCTACGCATCCCAAACAGGATTTTGAATCGGAACAATTCGTAACGCCGTTGCTGCGAATGAGTGGCGATTGCGCGTCCGATCGGCGCTTTGATGTTGGGTGGCGGCCTGCTACACCGCCGCCAATGAGCGCCCACGATCACACCATCAAATCCCGCGTCGCGGCCATCTCGATCTTCGCCAGTGCCGCGATGGCGACGGCAAAATTCGCGGTCGGCATCTCGATCGGCAGTCTCGCGCTGATCTCCGAAGCGCTGCATTCGTCGGTCGACGTGGTGGCGACCGTCATCACCTGGCTGGTGGTGCGGGTTTCCGACCGCCCGGCCGACGACGAGCATCACTACGGCCACGGCAAGTTCGAAAGCCTGTCGGCGCTGTTCGTCATCGCCATGCTGTACGTGCTGGCCGGCGGCATTCTCGTCGAATCCTGGAGCCGGCTGCGCGAAGGCGCGCCGCCGCCGACGCTGTCGGCGATCCCGTTCGTGGTGCTGGTGATCGATATCATCGTGAATTTCTGGCGGGCGCGGGCGCTGCATCGCACCGCGCGCGACACCAAGAGCCAGGCGCTGGCCGCCGACGCGCTGCATTTTGCCTCCGACGTGCTCGGCTCGATCGCCGTCATCATCGGGCTGGGGCTCTCCGCGCTGGGCTATGCCTGGGGCGATACCGCCGCCGCGATCGGCGTGGCGGTGATGATCTCGGTGCTGGGCCTGCGGCTCGGGCGTTCCACCGTCGAGACCCTGCTCGACCGCGCGCCAGAAGGCATATCGGAGCAGGCCGACGCCGCGATCAGGACTGTTTCCGGCGTTGTCGACATCGAACGCCTGCGGGTGCGGATGGTCGGTTCGACCCACTTCATCGATGCCATCGTGCAGGTTCCCCGCACCTATCCGATCGACCGCGTCGAACAAATCAAGCGGTTGGCGCAGGAGGCCGTCTCCAGGGCCCTTGGCGACGCCGACCTGACCTTCACCGCGGTCCCGGTGGCGCGCAACAATGAGAGCGTGCGCGAGCGTATCATGGTGATCGCGCGCAATTCGGGTCTCGCGATCCACCATGTCACCGTGCACGACCTCGGCGGCAGGCTGACCGTCAGCATCGACCTCGAAGTCGACGGCGACATGCCGCTGACGGCAGCCCACGACATCGCCCACGGACTGGAGCGCAATATCCGCGACGAATTCGGCGAAGACGTCGAGGTCGACACCCATATCGAGCCGCTGGAGCCGGAACTGCCGCTGGGAACCGATGCCGCGCCGGATCGCGTCGAAACCATCACGGCGGCGCTGTCGCGCTTTGCCGCCGACAGCGCCATCCACGACGTGCACAATGTGCGGGTGCGCAACACCGATGCCGGCGAGATCGTCAACTTCCACTGCCGCGCCGCGCCCTCGATGAGCGTGATCAAGGTTCATCAGAACGTCGACGAGATCGAGCGCGCGTTGCGTCGCGCGTTCCCCACCGTGAAGCGCGTCATCAGCCACGCCGAGCCGCCGCACGCACGGTGAAATTTCCGCGGGGATCGCGTGTTCTCCTTTCGGACTCACATGGCCGGTAGTTTTGCGGGCAAATCGGAGTCCCGATTCGCCATTGGACAACATTTATTTTCATTAACAAATCGTTGACTCTCGACAGCCCGGCAAAACTGGATTCAAATCCCTGTGATTCGGAAGTGACTGGGGCCATCTCCGAATCAGGTGCAGAAAAGTTCTCCGAGGGGGTCTAGGTATGGCGCGCGCACACGCGGGGAGCGCGTGCGTCCAATCCGATTCGATCAAGGGATTGGCGCAATCGATCGCGAAACCGGCCTACCATCGGCTGTTGGTCGCGGAGCCTGCGCTCCGGCGCGCGGTGCCCACCCTTATCATTGCCTTCCTGATCACGATTTGCCTTGGCGCCTTCGTCCAGGTCGTCGATCAGAACCGGCAAAAGCGCGGGACGCTCAAGCGCGACCTCGCTGCGGTCGCCGATTTGCTCACTGAGCGTCTGGAGCGCATCACCTCGGTCCGACAGGATCGGGCCGCAACCATCGAACGTCTGCAGAGCCTCCTGCCCGGCCTCATTCCGTCGTGGGGCGTCGCCGCCGGCCGCCATGTGATCATCACCGGCGCCGACCAGCGGGTCCTCGCGCGCGTCCCGATCGAAACTGCATTCGGCGATACCGCCGGAATTCTCGAGGCCATCAGCGCCGCGCTGGCGCTGACCGGAACGTCGCAGCAAGGCAACGTGACCGACATCATGCTGCCGAACGGCAGCGGCGCGCTGGCGATCCAGCGTGTCGTCAAATCGCTGCCCGGGCAGGTCATCATCATCCAGGAGAAAGTCGATTCGCTGTGGCGGTCGGACGCCGCGCTGTCGGTGACGCTTTCCGCCACCACGGGCTTTGTGGTGCTGATCCTCGGCTTTGCCTTCCACTGGCAGTCGACCCGGGCGCGGGAGGGCGATCTCATCAATGACGCGGTGCGTGGCCGGATCGATACCGCGCTCAATCGCGGACGCTGCGGATTGTGGGACTGGGACCTGTCGCGCGGCCGGATTTTCTGGTCGCAATCGATGTTCACCCTGCTGGGGCTCGACACCCGCAACGACCTCTTGACCTTCGGCGAGGTCAACGCGCTGGTGAAATCCGACGACATCGACCTGTTCGCCATCGGCGATCAGCTGATTTCCGGCAAGATCGACCACATCGACCAGAGCTTTCGGATGCAGCACGCCAACGGCCACTGGATCTGGCTGCGGGTCCGCTGCGAGCTCAGCCAGGGCCAAGGCCAGAGTCAGGGCGATGCCGGCCTGCATCTGATCGGCATTGCCGTCGACATCACCGAGCAGAAGAGCCTCGCCGAGCGAACCGTGGAGGCCGATCTGCGGCTGCGCGACGCGATCGAGACCATCCCGGAAGCGTTCGTGCTGTGGGACGCGGAAGACCGCCTGGTGCTCTGCAACTCGCATTTCCAGCGCCTGCACCGGCTGCCGGATTCGGCCGTGACGCCGGGCACCTCCTATGAAACCGTGATCGAAGTAGGCTCGATGCCGGAAGTCCGCACCCGCCTGCATGAAAGCGCCAGCCAGGCGCCGGGCGCGCGCACCTTCGAGGCGCAACTCGATGACGGCAACTGGCTGCACATCAGCGAGCGCCGCACCAAGGACGGCGGCTACGTCTCGGTCGGCACCGACATCACCCGCATCAAGGAGCACGAACAGAAGCTGGTCGACAACGATTTGCGCCTGCGCGCCACCGTGATCGACCTGAAACGTTCGCAAGTCGAACTCGCCGACCTCGCCGAAAAATACTCCGAAGAAAAGAACCGCGCCGAGGAAGCCAACCAGACCAAGTCGAAGTTCCTGGCCAATATGAGCCACGAGCTGCGCACGCCGCTCAATGCCATCATCGGGTTTTCCGAGATCATGGAAAGCGGCATGTTCGGCACGCTCGGTTCGGAAAAATACCAGGAATACTGCCACGACATTCTCACCAGCGGGCACTATCTGCTGGAAGTCATCAACGACATCCTCGACATGTCGAAGATCGAGGCCGGCCGCATGAAACTCGACATGGAGCAACTCGATCTGTCGAAGACGCTGGCGGAGTCGCTGCGGGTAGTGTCCGGGCGCGCCGACGACAAGCACCTGGTGCTCGACGCCGATATTGACGGCAGCATTTCGGTGGTGGCCGATCGCCGCGCGGTCAAGCAGATCATCGTCAACCTGCTGTCCAATGCGGTCAAATTCACGCCCGATGGCGGCAAGGTGGTGGTGCGAAGCCGGCTGCTCGCCGATTCCATCGTGCTGATGATCGCCGACACCGGCATCGGCATCGCCCCGCATTCGCTGCTGCGGCTGGGCCGGCCGTTCGAGCAGGTCGAGAGCCAGCTGACAAAAACCTATCACGGCTCCGGGCTGGGGCTGGCGATCGCGAGATCGCTGACCAATTTGCACGGCGGGTCGATGAAGCTGCGCTCAAAACTCGGCACCGGCACCGTGGTCTGCGTCTCGCTGCCGCGGGACGCCCGCAAGGCCAAGCTGTCGGTGGCGGCGTAGAATATTTCCGGTGCGGATGCCATCCTTCGAGACGGCGCTTCGCGCCTCCTCCGGATGAGGACCTCCCTCTCTATCTTCATGGTGAGGAGCGCGTCTTCGCGCGTCTCGAACCATGAAAGCCAGCGCTGCCGCTTCAGCTCCGCCCTTCGACAATATCCTCGAACACCCGCCTCACCTCGGTCTGGGTCTCCTTGACCCGCGCCTCCAGCGAGGAGAAATCCGGCGCATCGCCGGCGCGCGCCAGCACGCGCAGCAGGTCATCGCCTGCGGTTTCCGGCTTGAATTTTTCGGTGACGCAGAGCCGCAGGATTTGCGTGAGGTCATGATAGAGCCGCGTCGCCGAACGCAAGGTCTCCGCCGCCGATTGCGCCAGCACGCCGAGCCGTGCCGCGCTATCAAGCACCTGCAGCGTGGAGATGTCGAGAATCCCGGGCATGTCGGCGGCGTGAACCAGTTGGAGATATTGCGCGATGAAGTCGATATCGACCATGCCACCGGCGGCATATTTCAGATCCCAGACCTCGTTCTCGCCCTTCTCCAGCGCGATGGCGCGGCGCATCTCCGCGACGTCGCCGGCGACGCCGGCGCGGTCGCGCGGCCGCGTCAGCGCGGCGCGAATGATGCTCTCGATGCGGGCACGCAATTCCGGCGGCGCCGAGATCACGCGCGCACGGGTCAGCGCCATGTGCTCCCAGGTCCAGGCTTCGCGCTCCTGATAATCGGCAAAGGAATCGATCCGCGAGGCCACCGGCCCGGCGCGGCCCGACGGGCGCAGCCGCATGTCGACATCGTAGAGCACGCCGTAATTGGTCCGCGTCGTGAAGGCGCTGATCAGCCGCTGGGTGAAGCGGGCAAAATACTGGGCGCCGTGCAGCGGTCGCTCGCCGTCGGAGTCGGGATACTCATGATCGAAATCGTACAGCAGGATCAGGTCGAGGTCGGATGACGCGGTCATCTCGCGGCTGCCGAGCCTGCCCATCGCCAGGATCGCGGTCTGCTGCCCCTTGATGCGGCCGTGCTGGGCCGCGAACCGGTCGGTCACCAGGCCATGCACGGTGTGGACGATGCCCTCGGCAACATCGGCGAAGGCGACGCTGGCCTGCTGGGCGGAGACCGTGCCGGACAATATCCGGGTCCCGATCAGGAACAGGCTCTCCTGACCGAACAGCCGCAGCCGGTCGAGAAACTCTTCGTAGGCATTGGCGTCCTCAAGCGTCGCCGCCAGCCGCATCGACAGTTCACGCTGGTCCGGCATGGCGCCGAAGAAGCGCGGATCGATCAGCCCGTCCATGATCTGCGGCTGCCGCGCCAGCATGTCGCCGAGCCGGGGCGCGGCGCCGAGGATCAACGCCACCAGCGCGACCAGATCGCGGTTCTGGCTGAGCAGCGAGATCAGCCGCCCGCCGCGTTGCAACGCCCCGAGAAAGCGATCGAACGCCGACACCGCAGCATCCGGCTCTTCGGAATCCGCCAGACCGTCGATCAATCCCGGAATGAACTCGACGAAAGCATGGCGCGTCGCCTCGACGCGCAGCGCGCGGTAATCGCCGGTCAACCATTGCTGGACGGTTCCCGCCACCACGGCCGGTTTCTTGAAGCCGAGCGAGGCCAGATGCGAAAGGAGGTGCGGATCACCCGGACCGGCGCTGTAATCCGCTGCCGGCAGTTTCTCGGAGCCGGTCGGATCGCCCTCGAACAGCTTGCCGTAGTGCCCCTGAACGACGTTGAGATGGCCCAGCAGATCCTTGGCGAAGGCGGCGCGGCTGGCATAGCCGAAGAAATTGGCAAAACGCTCCATCGCCTCGACATCGTCGGGCAAGGCATGGGTCTGCTCGTCCGCCACCATCTGCAGCCGGTGTTCGACCCGCCGCAGGAAGATGTACGCGGCGGTGAGCTGATCGCGCGCCTCAAAGGTGATCCAGTTGCTCGCGGCCAGCACAGCTAAGGCTTCCAGCGTCGGCCGCACCCGCAATTCCGGATGCCGGCCGCCGGCGATCAATTGCTGGGTCTGCGCGAAAAACTCGATCTCGCGGATGCCGCCGCGCCCGACCTTGACGTTGTGCCCCTCGAACGCAATCTCGCTCTGCCCGCGAAAGGTCTGCATCTGCCGCTTCATGTCATGGACGTCGGCCAGCGCCGCGAAATCCAGATGCTTGCGCCAGACGAAGGGAGCTATTTCCGCCACCAGCGCCTCGCCGGCCCTGGCGTCGCCGGCGCAAGGCCGCGCCTTGATCATGGCGGCGCGTTCCCAGGTCCGGCCGTCCCGCTCGTAATAATGCAGCGCCGCGGCCATCGAGATCGCGACCTGCGTCGAGGACGGATCCGGCCGCAGCCGCAGATCGACCCGGAACACGTAGCCGTCGCCGTTGCGCTGCTGCAAGATTCGCGCGAGCGCCTGCGTGACCCGCACGAAGAAGGTCTGCGGCTCGATGTCGGGCGCCAGCGTCGGCGCTTCGGAATCGAAGAACACGATCAGGTCGATGTCGCTGGAATAATTCAGCTCGCCCGCGCCCATTTTGCCCATCGCGAGCACCACAAGGCCGCTGTTGTCCTCGGGAGATTCCAAACTGGGCGGCTTGAGCCTGCCGCGCCCGGCTTCCTGCCGCAGCAAAAAGCGCAGCGTCGCCTGCACCGAGGCGACCGCGAGATCGGTCAGCGCCGCGGTCACCTGCATCACAGGCCAGAGCCCGCCGATGTCGCACAGCGCGATCAAGAGCGCCGCTTCCGATTTCATGCGGCGAAGCAATTGCATCACGTCGGCTTCGTTGGACGCGGCCGCGACATCGCGGCAGGTGTTTTCGACCAGCTCGGCCAGATGCGGCTCCGGCTCGCATTCGAGCAGCCGGATCGCGCGCCCGGCGTCGGCGCGCAGCAGATCGAACAGATAGGGCGAGGCTTCGGCGATGCCGAGAAGAATGGTTTTGGCACGCGGGAACCGGCCGGTCAGGTCGGCGATCGCAGCCGCCTGCGCCGGCGCCAGATCGGTCAGCCAGTCTGCCAGTCGCGGTTCGGCTTTATCGGCAGCGGAAACATGCGGTCCGTCCACAAACCGCGCGGCCAGACGATGTTGGTCCGCGTCGCCCTTCGCGGATGAGGTCATGCCACCTTCTGTGGCACATCCGGCGTTTGGGCCGCAAGCCTGTCACGGGCGCCGGCCCGGGCCGGGATCGCCAATGTCGCGGTCAGGCCGGGATTGCTGTCGCCGAGCCGGAGTTCGCCGCCATGCAGCGTCGCCACCGCCGAGGCCAGGCTCAGGCCAAGCCCGGAGCCGGGCTGGGTGCGACTGGCCTCCAGCCGGACAAACCGCTCCACCGCGTGGCCGCGGTCGGCTTCCGGGATCCCCGGCCCATGGTCGGTGACGCTGAGCAGCACGGTAGCGCCGTCGCGCCGCGCCTCGATCAGAATTTCATGGGCGCCGCCAGTCGCGCCGTCGCCGAGTGGCTGAATGGAGGGAACCGGCTTGCCGTATTTGATCGCATTCTCCACCAGATTGGCCAGCGCCTGGCTGATCAATTCGCGGTTGCCGTGAACCGGCGCCGAAGTGGCCGTGACGCGCAAGGTCATGCCGCTGTCTTCGGCCAGCGGTTCATAGAGTTCCTGAATGCCACGGGCGACGTCGGCGACATCGAAATCATCCATATTGCCGCGCGCCTGCCCGGACTCGGCGCGCGCGATCATCAACAGCGCATTGAAGGTGCGGATCAGGCCGTCGGATTCCTCGATGGTTCGTTCCAGCGCGCTGCGGTAATCGGCCTCGCTGCCGGATTTCGCCAGCGCCT
>JBBQUA010000170.1:0-12048 GCA_038212905.1 Hyphomicrobiales bacterium | reverse complement strand
GCGCGCAGTTGAGATGCCGTGAAATCACCGCGCAACGATACTGGAATGGACATGACGAACCTCCATCGTTCGCCACCAATGAATCAGAGCGAAACTGATTTGGGAATCGTCAACGAGTCACAATTGATGAGATTTGGTATTATCCAGTAGCTCGTCGAGCGTCGGCGCGTCGGCGGCGGCCGGGATGTCGTCACAATGCCCGCTCCAGACCGACGCCTCCTGATCCCAGGCCGCGGAAATCGTGAAAATGACAGGTCTGGACATTGCCGCTCCGTTGCTTGCCACCGCGCCTTCCGAAGGCTGCGCGGCACGTTCAGGGTATCACAAAAGCGGCCGAGCGTCCCGCGCTCCGCAGTCGACCTCGACCGTCGCCGCTCCATCCTCACCCCGGCCGCATCAGCACCGCCTTCTGTCGTTCGAACACCTGCCGCCCGTTCTTGAATCCCATCAGCACATCCGGCAGTTCGGCGATGGCGCCGGCTCCGCTGGCGGTGTCGAGCACGATGAGGTCGGCCGGGTTGCCGGGCGCGATGCCGTAGTCGCGCAAATTCATCAGGCGCGCGGGCAGGTTCGTCACGAGGTCAAGGCAGGCGTCGAATTCGCCGACGCTGGCCTGGGCTACGTTGGCGTAGAAATTCGCCATGCGCAGCAGGGAGGCGTCGCCGAACGGGGTGAAGGGGTTTTGCACGTTGTTGGTAGCGACCGAACAGACGACGCCGCGTTCGACCAGTCTGTGCGCCAGGGTCAGGCCGCGCGGCACGTTGTGGGTGGCGTCGCGGCCCATCAGATAGAGGTCGGTGGCGGGCAGCACGGTGACGGCGACGCCGGCGCGCGAGAGCTTGGCCGCGGCGGCGTCGAATTCGGCCGGCGGCAGCGCCGACAGTTTGGTGGCGTGGCCGATGGCGACGCGGCCCTGCCAGTTGCGGCGCTCGGCCTGGCGGCAGACCTCGTCGAGATGCCACCAGGAGGGATCGAGATCGAAATCGAGGTGCAGGTCGACATCGACGTCGAAGGACTGCGCGAGATCGAACAGCTTTTCCAGATGCGCTGTGGGATCGGTGTCCATATAGGGACAGCCGCCGATCGCCTCGCCGCCGTCGCGCAAGGCCGCGACCAGCAGTTGCTCGGCGCCGGGATCGTTGGTCAGGCCTTCCTGCGGAAACACGCAAAGGGAAAGATCGATCGCCCAGGCGTAATCGCGCTTCAGCGCCTTGATGGCCTCGAAACCGCGCAGGCCGATGCGCGGATCAATTTCCACATGCGTGCGCATCCGCGTGGTGCCGGCGACGATCGCGCGCTCCAGCACGCGGGCGCCGCGTTCGTAGACATCCTCGACGGTGAAATCGCGCTTCATGGCGGCGACCGCCTGGATGGCCTCGCTGACGCTACCGTGGTTGTGACCGCAGCGGCCGAGCAGGCAGGCCTTGTCGAGGTGGATATGGGTGTCAACGAAGCCTGAAAGCACCAGCCGGCCGTCGCAGTGGATTTCGCGGGCTTCGGATGCGAGTTGCGGCGCGATCGCGGCGATCCGGCCGGCGGAGACGCCGATATCGACCGGGTGGGCCGATTCCGGCATCACCGCGCGGCGGAAGATCAGGTCAAAGGCTGAATTCGCGGTCATCGGGGCAGGCTAGCGAAGGCGCGGGACAAGGGCAGCTCCCAATTGTGTGCAGGTTGAGCATGGATTGTTCAAATTATGTGCATGCAATTTGAGTGCCGGATTGTAGTATTTCGGGATCAAGGGGATTTACCGATGTCCGTTGCCGCCAAAGCCGAGCCGAACAAATTGAGCGATGCCGAAATCGTCGAGGCCTACCTGACGGCATCGATGATCCCCGATCCCGACGCAGCCGCCGCCTATATGAAGCCCGGCACCATCATCACCTTTACGGGCGGCCGGGAATTCGATCATCCGCGCGGGCCGACCGGCTTCAACGCCGCGCGCTATCGCCGGGTCAAGAAGAAGATGGACCGTTTCGATGTCTGTCCCGGCGCTGGGGAGACCGTGGTGTACTCGGTCGGCACGCTGTACGGCGAATGGATCGACGGCACGCCGTTCGAGGGCAACCGCTACGTCGACCGCTTCGTGGTGCAAGGCGGTTTCATCGTCAAGATGGACGTGTGGAACGACAGCGCCGAGCGGATATTGGTGAATCGCGGGATTGAGGCTTAACTCTTTCAACGTCATTGCGAGGAGCTCTTGCGACGAAGCAATCCAGCTTACTTGCTTGTTGCACGATGGATTGCTTCGCTACGCTCGCAATGACGGCGGTTTCACCGCCGTCCGGTGATCAAGCCTAGCGAGCGCGGACCACCTTCGCCATTTTCACCACCCGCTCAGCCCCATCCTCTTCCGCATACGGCGCCAGAATATCCAGCAAATCGCGGCCGCGCTGCGGCGCGGGGGCTACCAGCGCGCGGGTGGCGACCGAATCGAGATGGCTGTGCATCAGGCCCATCACCTTGGGCTCGTCGCCCTTCACCAAAGCGGCGATGATGGCGCGATGTTCGGTGACGCCGCATTCGGATGAATGCGGGCGGCTGTAGAGCGACAGCGTCAGGCAGCAGCGGTAGGCCACTTCGCTGACATAGCGCACCAGGATCGGGCTGTTGGTCATGCTGGCGAGCAGGATGTGGAATTCAGTGGCGAGCCGGATGGAGACCGCATCGGCGCCGCCGCGCGCGGCGTCTTCGGCATCGACATGGGCGTTGAGGGCGGCGACCTGCGCCTTGGTCAGCTTGCCGGCGAGCTGACGCACCACCAGCCGCTCCAGCTCGATCCGGATATCGAACGCGTCGCGGGCTTCCTGCCAGCTCGGTGTCGCCACCACGGCGATGCGGTTGCGGCGCAGTTCGACCAGGCCTTCGGCGGCGAGTTGACCCAGCGCATGCCGGGCGATGGTGCGGCTGACGCCGAAGCGTTCGCCGAGCGAATCCTCCGGCAGTTTGGCGCCGGGCTCCAGCGCCTGCTCGATGATGGCGCGGCGCAGCGCGCGGCAGATGACGCCGACCTTGTCGGTGGATTCGGCTGACTTGGCAGTGGCGCGCGGCGCCATGGGCTGATCCCTGAGGACGGTGAGTCTCTATGTTGCGCAGTTCCCTATCATATTCAGCCATGATTTGAGCGCCTCAATTGCATGCACTTTGGCAGGCCGATTGCCTAATTTGAGTCCGCTCCCGGCCATCGCATCTGCGAAATTGTCAGGCGAAACCGTTCAAATCCGCTGGCATCCCGCTTGCATGCACTTCGCTTCATGATGCGCATGCAGCCAAGCCCCGCCTTCGCCGGCATCCCTGTTTCGTCCGATTCCGGCAGCTCAGCCACGCCGGTCGCGATCGAGTTGTCCGACGTCTCGGTCACCTTCGGCCGCGGTGAGCGCGCCGTGCCGGCGCTGGCCCCGACCACCCTGAAGATCGGCGACGGCGAGTTCGTCGCATTGGTCGGACCGTCCGGCTGCGGCAAGTCGACCATCCTGCGGCTGGTGGCGGGGCTGGTGCAGCCTTCGACCGGCGTCGTCATCCTCGGCGGCCGCGAGGTCGCGGCGAAGGCACTGCGGATCGGCATGGCGTTCCAGAATCCGACCATGCTGCCATGGCTGACGATCGAGCAGAACATCATGCTGCCGCTCAAGATCGTCGAGCCGTATCGTTCGCAATTCGGAAAGCTCAAGCGCACCGTCTTCCGTGACAAGGCCAATGCGCTGCTCGAACAGGTCGGCCTGAAGGGTTTCGGCCGACGCTTTCCGTGGCAGCTGTCCGGCGGCATGCTGCAGCGGGCCAATCTGTGCCGCGCGCTGATCCACGAGCCGCGCATGCTGCTGCTCGACGAACCCTTCGGCGCGCTCGACCAGTTCACCCGCGAAGAGCTGTGGTCGATCCTGCAGGAACTCTGGATCCTGCACCGGCCGACCGTGCTGCTGGTGACCCACGATCTCCGCGAGGCCGGCTTCCTCGCCAGCCGGATCTGCGTGATGAGCGCGCGGCCGGGCCGCATCCTCGACGATCGCGCCGTGAGCTTCGCGCGGCCGCGCACGGTGGCGATGACCTTCGAGCCGGAGTTCGTCGCGCTGAACCAGCGCCTGCGCGCATTCATCGTCGGCGAGCATGCCGCCGCCAAGCCAGAGGGAGCGGCGAGCGATGCCTGATCTCGATTACCGCCAAAAGGCCTGGTCCGCCGGATTGATCGTGCTGTTCTTCGCCGGCTGGGAATTGTTCTGCCTGATGACCGGCATGTCCGATCTGGTGCTGCCGCGGCCGTCGCAGATCATCGTCACGCTGGTGCAGAAATTCCCGCTGCTGTGGCCGCACATCCTGCAGACGCTGGCCACCACCATGATCGGCTTCGTGCTGGGCGTCGCGCTCGGCGTGGTGCTCGGCGCCATCATCGGGGTGTCGAAGACCGCCTATGACACGGCCTACCCGCTGCTGGTCGGATTCTCCTCGATTCCGAAAGTCGCGCTGGTGCCGATCTTCGTGCTGTGGTTTGGCTCCGGCTCGGTGCCGGCGGTGCTGACCGCGCTGTCGATCTGCTTCTTCCCGATCGTGGTCAATATCGCCACCGGCCTCGCCACCACCGAACCCGAACTGGAAGATGTGCTCAAGGCGCTCGGCGCCACCAAATTCGACATCCTGTGGAATGTCGGCCTGCCCCGCACCATGCCGTTCTTCTTTGCCTCGCTGAAGGTCGCGATCTCCTACGCCTTTGTCGGCACGGTGCTGTCGGAGACCGTGGCCTCGAATCGCGGCATCGGCAACGTCATGATGACCGCGTCGTCGAATTTCAACGTGCCCTTGGTGTTCGCCGGCCTGTTCGTGCTCGCCGCCCTCGGCGTCGCGCTCTACGCCATCTTCGCCATCATCGAGGGCCGCGTCACCGGCTGGGCCACCCGCAAGAACGACCTGATCACCACCTAATCACTCACTTGAGGAGATCGACATGCTGAAGAGATAAAGCGCCGCACTGCTCGGAATGCTGCTGTTCGCGGGATCCGCCGCCGCACAGGAAACCACGATAAAATTCACGCTGGGCTGGAAGACGCAAGGCAGCGACGCCGCGTTCTTCTATGCCAGGGACAACGGCCTCTTCAAGGCGGAAGGCCTCAACGTCGTGATCGACCAGGGCGAAGGCTCCGGCGCCACGGTAACGCGCGTGATGTCCGGCGCCTATGACGCCGGCTTCGGCGACATGAATGCCATCATCCAGAACGCCTCGACCCGGCCGGCGGATGCGCCCGTCATGGTCTACATGATCTGGAACCAGCCGCCCTTCGCGATCGTCTCCAAGAAGACCAGCGGCATCAAGACCATCAAGGATTTCGAAACCCATACGCTGGGCGGCGCGCAGGGCACGCCGACCACCCGGCTGCTGCCGGTATTCGCCCGCAAGAACGGGCTGGAAAACGACAAGATCAAGATCTCCAACATGGCGCCTAACCTGCAGGAGCCGATGCTGATCAAGGGCGATATCGATGGCGCCCTGGTGTTCAACATCACCAGCTATTTCAATCTGGTGCTGAACCGGCAGGATCCCGACAAGGACTACAACTGGTTCTCGTTCGGCGATTACGGCCTCGATCTCTATTCCAACGGCATGATGGTGTCGAAGAAGCTGCTGGCCTCCAACCCGAAGGCGGTGGCGGGCCTGGTTCGCGCCGTCAACAAGGCGGTGATCGCGGTGGGCAAGGACCAGAAGGCCGGCATGAAGGCGACGGTCAATTACGACAACCTCATCAACGAGGAAGTCGAAAAGCGCCGCCTGCAGTTCTCCTACGACAAACTGATCGTCTCGCCCGAGATGAAGGAGATCGGCGTCGGCGACGTCAAGGACGACCGCATGGCCCGCGCCATCGGCATCGTGGTCGAAGGCTACCAGCTCGCCCGCGCGCCGACGCCGGCGGAAGTATTCTCCCGCGAGTTCCTGCCGCCGCGCGCCGAGCGGGAGCTGGTCTATACGGCGAACTGACAAACCGCGCGCGCACGTTCAACACCCACCGTCGTCATTCCGGGATGGTCCGCAGGACCAGACCCGGAATCTCGAGATTCCGGGTTCGATGCTGCGCATCGCCCCGGAATGACGAACGACTGACAGGCCACCATGTCCGGAGAAGTTCACGCCACCGCCCTGTTCGCCGGCCCTGACCGCGGCACCATCAACAACGTCGTGCTGCGGCACGACGCCGGCCTCATCACATCCATGGCGCCAAACCCGGCGCCCCCATTATCGCCACGCAGCTTCGTCATCCCCGCCTTGGTCAACGCCCACGACCATGCCCGCCCGACCGCGTCGTCGTTCGGCGCCGTCGACATGCCGCTGGAAAGCTGGATCCTGCGCTCCGCGATGGGCACCCCGCCCGACGCTTACCTTGCCGCCGCCTCCGCGATGGCGCGCTCGGCCCGATCAGGCTGTGGCGCCATGATGATCCACTACACCCGACCGAGCGGCAAACTGCCGATGGTCGAAGAGACAAAAGAGATCGCCCGCGCCGCCAACGACGTCGGCATCCGCATCGCCTTCGCACTCGCGGTGCGCGACCAGAACCCGGTGGTCTATGGCGACAGCGAGCCGGTTTTGTCCGCGCTCTCCGCCGAGGACCGCGGCACCGTCGAACAACTATTCGTCAAGCCCGCGATGTCGCCGCGCGACTACATCGAGCTGACCGAGGCCATATCAGCGGAAATCGCGGGCGAGAGGCTCGACGTGCAGTTCGGTCCCGCCGGCGTGCAATGGTGTTCGCGCGCGCTGCTGGAAGCTATTGCCGAAAGCTCGGCGCTATCAGGCCGCCGCGTCCACATGCATTTGCTGGAGACCATCTATCAGCGCGCTTATGCCGACCGGCATTTTCCCGATGGCGTCGTCCGCTATCTCCGTGACATCGGCCTGTTGTCGCCTAGGCTGACGCTGGCCCATGGCATCCACGCCCGGCCGGATGAACTGGAGATCATCGCCGCCTCCGGCGCGCGCCTCGTCACCAATTTCTCGTCGAACCTGCATCTGCATTCCGGCCTCGCCCCGATCGCCGCCGCGCACACATGCGGCTGCGCCATAGCGGTCGGCGTCGACGGCCTGGCGCTCGACGAGGACGACGACGTGATCCGCGAGATGCGCCTCGTGCAACTCGCCCATGGCGGCCTCGGCTTCGGGCGCACCTGGACCCGTCCCGAATTCCTCTCGCTCGCCATCCGCAACGGCCGCGCCGCCACCGGCGCCCCCGGCCCCGGCGAACTCGCGCCCGGCGCACCCGCCGATTTCGTGGTGCTCGATCTCGACCGCCTCGACCGCGACGCCATCATGGAGGTCGACCCGCTGCAGCTGTTGTTCGCGCGCGGCAACGCCGCGCTGGTGCGCGACGTCGTGGTCGACGGGCGGACCATCGTGCGCGAGGGCAAGGTGGTCGGCGTCGATCTGGATGCGATCGAGCGGGAATTGCGCGGGATGTATCGGACGGGGGTCAAGCAGTTCGGCGGACTGCAGCAGGCGTGGGGACCGCTGGAGGGGGCGCTGGGCGGGTGGTTTGAGGGGCAGGTGGGGTGCGGGTGAGCTTTTGATGGATTCAGAACGTCTTTAGATTTCTTGACTGCCGCGCCCTGCCGCACCGGTGAGCAGCCGGCGGCGCGCAGCAATTCACGCTGCTCGCGATCGAACGCGAAAATCTCGTCGAGCAATTCCTTGGCGCAACCTGCCACAACTCCTTCTCATATCCCGCTCGCCATCTCCCCCTTCCCCCGCTAAACTTACCGTTGCAGGCCGGGGAGACCGCATCCATGACCGACACGCCCGAACCCAAGCGCGAAAAGCGCCACATCGTCATCTGCTGCGACGGCACCGGCAACGAAATCTCCGACAACCTTTCCAATGTGCTCAAGCTGTACCGGACCCTGCGCAAGACCGAGCGGACGCATCCGAACCAGCTGGTGTTCTACGATCCCGGCGTCGGCACGCTGGAGCGGCCGGATCCGTTTCATCGATTCAAGCAGAACTTCAATCTGGTGATCGGGCTGGCGTTCGGATACGGGCTCGACGACAACGTGCTCGCCTCCTACCAGTTCATCGTCGAGAACCACCGCGAAGGCGACGACATCTATCTGTTCGGCTTTTCCCGGGGCGCCTATACGGTGCGGGTGCTGGCGGCGCTGATCCACAAGATCGGGCTGATCTCGCTGCCGCAGAACAATCTGGCCGGCTCGGGGCTGACCGCCTACAAGCAGTTTTCCACCGACGACGTGGTCCCCGACGCGAAGGACGACCAGGCGGCGCAATACGCGCGCATCCTCAGCGTGAAATGGCCGACGATAAAATTCGTCGGGGTCTGGGACACCGTGGCCAGCGTGATCGTGCCGCGCTGGGACCGCATCAATCCGGCGAAGGGGCAGTTCAGCCCGTGGAGCCTGGAGGAATTGGCCTTCATCCGGGAAAATCCCTCGATCGAGGTTTTTCGCCAAGCGATCTCGATCGACGAGCGGCGCCGCATGTTCCGGCCGCAGCCGTGGGACGCGGGCAAATTCCGGCCGCACCGCTACGCCCCGGAATCCAGCTGGACCGACCAGGACAGCCTGCAGGTCTGGTTCGCCGGCGTGCATTCCGATATCGGCGGCGGCTATCCGGAAAAGCAATCGGCGCTGTCGAAATATCCGCTGCTGTGGATGATCGAGGAAGCCGTCAGGCACGGCCTCAAGGTCGACCGCCGCACCGTCAACCAGCTCGGCTGGGGCCGCAAGCGCAAGGGTAGCCCGTTCAACTATGTCGCGCCGGGCTTCATGCCCGATCCGGCGATTCCCAACTCGCAGCCGCACGATTCGATGAACGCCGGCTGGCGCGTGCTCGAATTCATCCCGAAAAAGGACAAGTACAAGGAATGGCCGAAGCGGAAATCGATGTTCGGCTACTACATTCCATGTTCCGAGCCGCGGCTGATTCCGGAAGGCGCGCTGATCCATCAATCCGTGATCGACAAGATCGCAGATGACAAGACCTACCAGCCGGTCAACATTCCTACGCGGTACACGGCGGTCCCGCTGGAGACCGCGCCGGCCGCCGGAATGGCTGACGATGCGGTGCAGGATGACGGGACGTGAGGCGCGAGCGCGGCGGCTTCCCTCGTCATTGCGAGGAGCCCTTGCGACGAAGCAATCCATCTACAACCCGCACCGCTGTGAAATGGATTGCTTCGCTTCGCTCGCAATGACGTTGATAGATTGAAGAAAATTACCGCGTCCCGAACGTCGTCGCGCCGAACAGCGCCTTTTGCGTCGAGGGCTGCGAGCGCCAGTATTGCGGCGGCGCCGACACCTCGCCGCCGAGTTCGGCGGCGGCGTGCCAGCCCCAGCGCGGGTCGTAGAGCATGCCGCGCGCCAGCGCCACCATGTCGGCCTTCCCGGAAGCGACGATCTCCTCGGCCTGCTTCGCTTCCGTGATCAGGCCGACCGCCATGGTGGTGACGCCGGTGGCTTCTTTCACCGCCTGCGCCAGCGGCACCTGGTAGCCGGGCCCGAGCGGAATTTTCTGCAACGGCGAGACGCCGCCGGAGGACACATCGATCCAGTCGACGCCGCGCTTTTTCAGCTCATGGGCGAATTCGATTGTTTGCGAAATTTCCCAGCCGCCCTCGATCCAGTCGGTGGCGGAGACCCGCAATCCGACCGGCTTGTCGTGCGGAAACGCCGCGCGCACCGCGTCGAACACTTCGAGCGGAAACCGCATGCGGTTTGGCAAGCTGTCGCCATACTGGTCGGTGCGCTTGTTGGATATCGGCGAGAGAAACTGATGCAGCAGATAGCCATGCGCGCAATGCACCTCGATGGCGTCGATGCCGAGCCGCTCGGTGCGCTGCGTCGCCGCCACGAAGGCGTCGCGGATCCGCTTCAAGCCGGCATCATCGAGCGCGCGCGGCGGCGCCTCGTTGTCCTTGTGCGGCACATTGGAGGGGCCCTCGGCCTGCCAGCCGCCTTCGGCGATCGGGATCAATTGTCCGCCGTCCCACGGCGTGTGACTCGACGCCTTGCGGCCGGCATGGGCGAGCTGCATCACGACGGCGGCCTTCGAATGCTTGCGCACCGAGGCCAGGACCGGCTTCAGCGCTGTTTCGGTGGCGTCGTTCCACAGCCCGAGACAGCCCGGCGTGATGCGGCCGATCGCCTCCACCGCGGTGGCCTCGATGCAGAACGCCGCCGCGCCCGACAGCGCCAGCGAGTTGATATGCGTGAAGTGCCAGTCCGTGGCCTCGCCGTTCTCGGCGGAATACTGGCACATCGGCGCCACCATGATGCGGTTGGGAAGCGTCAGGCCACGCAGCGTGATCGGAGAAAACAGGGCGCTCATATGGGGATATCCGGATGGGGGGAGGAGGAATGGCTCTCGGGTTACTCTAGGGGCAGCGGCGGCGATCTCCAACCGCCGGAATCGCTGCCGCGCCATGCGATCCTCGTCGTCCCTGCGAACGCAGGGACCCATAACCACCGGCGGACCTGATGGAAGAAGGTATCGACCATCCCATGCCAACCGCGCGTTCACGGCGTATGGGTCCCTGCGTTCGCAGGGACGACGACTACTCCATCAGCGTGAACTGCAGGATCAAATTGCGCTGGATCAGAGAAAAATTGTCGTCGGAGACCAGCGTCAGCACGGTATCGCCTTCCGGCGTGACGTGGGCGTCGATGGCTTCCATGTTGTCGACCTCGTGGCCGAGATCCGCCTCGAAGATCGCGGGGCCGTCGACCAATGCGCCCGGCGCCAGCGCTGCGAGTTGCAGGCGCCGGATCCGGATGCCGACGCCGGAGAGCCAGGAGAACTTGCGCTCCAGCACCAGCAGATCGCCGGAGCGCAGCAGCACCGCGTCGCTGACCTCGAATTGATCGGTGCGGCGCAGGCTGAACTGCCCCGGCGTCTTGCCGCCGATCAGGAAACCGATGATGTTGCCGTCGGCATCGAGCCCACGCTCCGAGATCGCGATCAGCGTTCCCGCCAGCGGCAGATGCTTCGGCACCACCATCAGGGCTTCCAGCCCCTTGTTGCTCGGCAGTTGCTTGCGCCAGGCCGGCGGCAGCGGAATTTCCTCGCCCCGCGCGCGGGTAAATCCTTTGGCGAAATCGTAGCGCAGGATGCGATGGACCCGCTCGATGCCGACATAGACCAGCGTTCCATCGAACGCGAGCGATTCGGAATCATACCAGCCGCGCGCGGTGATCGGCCGGCCGTCGGGCCCGAGCAGGGGTGCGGCCTCGACATCGTCGAGCCCGGTCATCTCACGGCCGCGATAGACGATGCGGCCGGTGAACCAGCTGCCGCGGTCGCTGATGGCGATGAAGCGCTCGCCGTTCGGATCGAGCCGAAATCCCGACAGCCCGCCAAAGCCGCGAAACCCCGAGGTCAGGATCAACCCGCTGCGATATTCCAGTGCACCGAACCGCACCCGCGAGCGGTCGCGCGTGTCGAAGGCGGGGATCGGGCGGGCGTTGACCTCGATCGCAACAGGCGCCGTGACGGTGAATTGATCCGGCGCGATCGGCTCGCGCGCATCGGCGATAGCCGGAATCGCGGCGCCCGCAAGCCCCGCCGCCGTCAACTCCAGGAAGCGGCGGCGGCTGAAATGCGCGCGCATGCCGTTACGAGTGCAATCGGCGCCGGGGGCCGGACTTCCGCGACGGCGTCCCGTTGGTCTCGCTGAACAGCTCGGCGAGCTTTTCGGTGATGGCGCCGCCGAGTTCCTCGGCATCGACGATGGTGACGGCGCGGCGATAATAGCGCGTGACGTCGTGGCCGATGCCGATCGCGATCAGCTCCACCGGGGAGCGGGTCTCGATTTCCTCGATGATGTGGCGCAGATGACGTTCGAGATAATTGCCGGGATTGACCGACAAGGTGGAGTCGTCGACCGGCGCGCCGTCGGAAATCATCATCAGGATCTTGCGCTGCTCGGAGCGGCCGAGCAGCCGCTTGTGCGCCCAGTCCAGCGCCTCGCCGTCGATGTTTTCCTTCAGCAGCCCCTCGCGCATCATCAGGCCCAAATTCTTGCGGGCGCGCCGCCACGGCGCGTCGGCGGATTTGTAGATGAT
>JBBQUA010000169.1:0-12115 GCA_038212905.1 Hyphomicrobiales bacterium | reverse complement strand
TACCGTCATTTCGCCGGCCGCGTCCGGATCAGTTTCGGCTGGGGCACCAACCTGACCAACGATTTCGTCGGTTGCGCCCCCGACGGCTCTGCAAACCTCGATCCGATCTCGATCGTCTGCAAGGTAACCTCGGTCGACGGCAGGCCGGCGGTGAAGCTCTCGGACAATCCGGAAAAGGCGACCGGCAACGCACCGGAGATCGAGCGCTATTTGCGGGTGTTCGGCAGCGCCGGCCGCGTGCGCAGCCCGGTGCTGGTGTGATCGCCGGGCGCGGATTGCTTTAACTCATCCGGCATCAGGCCGGGGCAACGACGCGCACGAGGCCGAGACTGATCACGATCAGGAACAGCAGGGACAACGTCACCGCCGCGGTGACCCTGCCGCCGACCCGGCCGATCACGCGCAGGTCGACGCCGAGGCCAAGTGCCGCCATCGACATGATGGTCAGCACGGTGGCCGTCTTCCGGATCGGGAAGATCGCCGCGTCCGGCAACAGCGACAGCGAGCGGAGTGTCGCCATCACGAAGAACGCCACGATGAACCACGGCACGGTCTGAAAGAATTTTGTCTGCCACGAACTGCCCGACGTTCGATCGCTGCGCAGGCTTCGCCCGAACACCGCGATGCATGCGACCAGCGGGCCGAGCATCATCACCCTGATAAATTTGACCAGCGTGCCGATTTGCGTGCTCACGAGGCCGGCCGGCACGGTCGCGGCCAGCACTTGCGGAACAGCGTAGACCGTCATTCCCGCCAGAATGCCGTATTGCGTCTCCGTGAGTTGCAAGAGCGGGATCAGCAGCGGCAAGCCCAGCACGACAATGACGCCCAGCACGGCGGTGAACGAAATCGAGGACGCGACATCGTCCTTGCTGGCGCCGATCACGGGCGCCACCGCGGCAATCGCCGAATTGCCGCATATCGAGTTGCCGCAGGAGATCAGGATGGACATGCGAACCGGAAGGCCCAGCGCCCGGCTGATGCCGTAGGCGACTGCCAGCGAAAGGACGACCAGTGCTGCGACCGAACCCACCAGACCAAAGCCGGAGGCGCCGATCGCGGCAAAGGTCAGCGAAGCTCCCAGCAGCGCCACGGCTATTTCGAGCAATTGCTTGGCGCTGAAGGCAATCCCCGCGCGCCAGCGGAGGCCCGGCTCCCACAACGAGCGAATGGCAGTGCCGAGCAGAATGGCGATCACGATGGCTTCGATGTAGGGGTGGCCGAGGAGGCGCTCTTCGATGCCCTGAATTGCCACCGCGGCAAGCGTGACCAGGGCGCAAAGCCCTATCCCCCAGAGAAGGGGGAAGGCTTTTCGGATCGGTCCGGCAGAAAGCCTGAGTTCGTCCGGAGAATCGATCCGATTTGGCACGCGACATCCTTCAAGGAGAAGGAACTATGCGCCAAGCCGGCCAGGATAGACAATATTAATTCCGAAAAGTGCGGAAGAAAAAGGTCCGCCTCTCAACGCGTGACCGCGCGTTTCACGTCGGTTGCGTTGCCGACCTGAAAAGCAGGCGCCGCCGGATAGTAGATGACCCGGACAGACACGATAACAACGACTAGCAACCAGAACGCGTATTGGCCGACGCGACCCAGCATTTCGGACGCAGCCGTTGCCGGCTCGGGCCGCCCCGCGGCATCCGGCAACACCTCACCATAAGCGTCGAATTTCTCGGTCAACATCGCAGTTCCGGCATCATTCCCACACCAATTTATGTCGCAAGACCTGCCGTCAAAACAATGGTCGGAACTTGCAATGTTCGGCCGGGAACGGATGCTTTGTTTTGTTTGTCGCCACCGGAAGATGATTTTGATATCCCGGCCCTGGAAATCCGGTTCCGACCGCAAACGCGGCGCGACCGGTGAAGCAGCAGCCAGAATCCAGGGTGCCTCGTCCTCGTTGATCGCGAGCAGTCCTTATCTCAGCCCATCATGCGATGTGCCAGCGCCCGCATCACACATTTAGCCGCCTGTTCCGGATCCTCCGCCTTGCTCGCCGCGACCAGATCGTCCCAGCTGCCGGCCGCTTGTGCCGTGCTCCGGTAGCGGTCCGCAAATGCGCCGATCTCCGCGATCGACTCCTGATATCCCGGCCCGACCTTGTCGTGCCCGAGAGCGTCACTGGCCTGCAGCAGGCCGAGCGCGATCGCCGCGTCGCGGGCAGCGCCGCCAAAACCGCCGAGCAGATAGACCGGATGTTCGTGCTGCAATGCCAGCAAGGTTTCCTGAAGAATTCCGGGCCTGTTGCCGCTGTAGCCTGTAACCGCTCCGCCCATGACGATACGGGCGCTGACATCATTCTCCATCGCTTCCCTCATCGCATCGAGATCGGCGGGAGGCCCGGCGCTGCGACGCGGCAGGTCGGCAACAAACGCCTGCAAGTCCGGCACATCCTTGAACCGGCGCTCGCCTTGCGGCGACCGGCAGACCAGTTCGTTCCCGCTCATGACAATGCTGGTTACTTCGCGGTCGTGATCCACCAGCCGGATTTCCGCAAAGCTGCCCACGGCCTTGAGATGATCCGCCAGCTCCGCATTGTCCTGCGCCAGATAGGCGGACACATAATGCACGAAGCGCGGACGCGACGCCCGGGTGGCGGCCGTGGCATAGGCCTGTGCGATCACCGGATAGAGCAAATAGGTGAAGCCGCTCTTGTCGAGGTTGCCGCCGTAGACGACGCGCGCGCCGAAGAAAACCAGACTCGTCGCCAGCGCCGCTACCGCCTGGTCCAGATTCCGCTTGAGCAACCCCAGCCGTCCGAGGTCGGGACTATTCCCGACCGACAGAGCGACAAGCCGATTTGCAAGGATGCCCTCCCACCCTGATCGATCGGCGCTCATTTCATCACCTCAAGCTCGGACAACGAGACAACCTCGATGCCCAGATCAAGCGCCGGAATGAGTTCGCGCTCTTCGTCGCTGAGCGGAGGATCCGGATACACGATCATACCTGGAAACGGCCCGGTCTTGCGCATCTTGATATGAGCCAGATCGACCAGCTCGGGCGTTCGGGCGAGCGTCAGTGGGGCGTTGGGCAGATTCTTGCCCGCAATCACCGTATCGGCAAGGCGGCTCCAGACCAGTCCACGCAGCACCACGGTCATGGCGGCGAGCAGAATCCTGTCGATGGTCTGATCGTTGAGATCGATCACCACCATCAGCGGCGCATTGCCACCGTAGGGAAACACCCTGCCCTCGCCCTGCTTCAGCCGATGCACGATATAGATCGGGCGGCGGTGAAATTTGGCGCGCAGGATTTCCCAGCGGCAGAACGGCCTCGATCCGTAGGCGTCGGTGTGGATGGAGAGCAGCGTGGCATCGGCAATTTCCGCTTCGAGCTCTTCGGTAAACGACTCGCCGGCGTTGAGATCGTTGGCATCGACGAACGGTTCGATCCCGAAATCCGTCTCGTCGAGCCGGCGGCGGATCCGAACCGCGTCGTCGGCGCCGTCCAGCTTGGCGTGACTGATGAACAGCCGCTGCTTGGGAGCGCGCCTGGGTTGGCCGGGCGTCGCCGCGCCGGCACTCTCCAGGATCATCGATCCGCACAGGTTGGTGAGCAGCAGCAGCAAATGGGTCCGGAAATCCGCGCTTTCCAGATTGAACGGCCACTGAAAGGCGCGAATGGCATGACGGCCGGGAAAGCTGCTCACCTCAAGCACGGAAGATTGCAGGGAAAGCACCACAAATTTGTCTTTCCTGCCCCGTCTCTTGAATTGCGCGCTGAGGTCGTCGAACCAACCCGCCCACGCCGGGTCATCGGCCAGGCGGTCGGCGATGTGGTGCGTCCCGACGACGACCACAAGATTGTGTTCCGCCTCGTCGAGAACGATCGGTCGCGGGGCCGTCGCCGGCGGTGCAAACGCCTCATACCGCACGAACACCGGAATCCGGATCCCGCCAAAGGCACGCGATTCCTCGGCATCGTCGAAATGGCGCGCCATCAGATTAGCGAGCGGCAGGCCGGCGGGATCCTCGGGGGACCAGATCACAAAAAGCCTTGCGATATCCAAATTCCATCCTCCCATGTCGCCACCAAGGGACGAAGCATCCCGCACAAAATTTGCGCCAGTTGTCATGAATTGGCAACTGCAGGTTTAGGGCAGAATGCCGGATTTCAATGCTCGAACTCGCATTGACGCCCATATGATCGAGAGCTTCGGCAAGCCATCGCCAAGCGCGTCGTCCGCACTCACGAGCGTGTCTTGGTCAGAGCCTTGTACGCAGCGATGCCGCCGCAACATCGCGAATTCCTGAAACGCCTGCGCCTGAGTTAACGGTGAACTGTGCCATGACGTGATCTCCCCCACGCTCGACTCTACGGCTGGGCCGCGATCTGCCGGAATTTCAGCACGACGAATTCGGCCGGGCGCAGCGGCGCGAAGCCGATCTCGATGTTGACGATTGCCGGATTGACGTCGCTCTGCGGGTTGTTGGAACGATCGCAGTGGACGTAATAGGCCTGCCGCGGCGAGGAGCCCTGGAACGCGCCGCGCAGAAAAAGTCCCTGCATGAACGATTCGACATTCAGTCGTATCTGGCCCCACAACGGCTCGTCATTGGGCTCGAACACCACCCAGGCAAGGCCTTGACGAAGGCTTTCCTCAAGGAACAGCGCGAGCCGCCGTATCGGAAGATACTTCCATTCCGATGCCGCCGCGTCCGCGCCGGCAAGGGTACGCGCACCCCATACAACCGGTCCATAGACCGGAATCGACCGGATCGCGTTGATACCCTGAACGTTGAGTTCGCCGTTTTGCAGATCGGTGAGCGACGTTGTTGGCGTCGCCCCACGCAAACCTGCTTCCACACCCGCGGAGGCTTTCCATACGCCGCGCGACCCATCGATACGCGCCATGATGCCGGCGACAGTGCCGCTGGAACTGATTCTGATTGTGCCGCCGGTCAGCGGGTTGGCTACCTCAATCCGCGGGAAGAACACGGCAGCATTTTCAAAATTGGTCAGGCCGCGTGCGGCCAGCCAGCCGATCACCAGATCGCGCCGGTTGCCATCCTCCGCGATGTCCGCGAGCAAGACCGCGCGCCGGTCCCGGCAGAGCCGACAGGCGTCCGCATAGACGCCCGCTGCCGCGGCCTGCGGCAACTCCGCCACGGCCGGAAGACAGAGAATGTTGAACACGTCCGGCGCGATACGATTGAGCGCTTCCAGACCGAGCCTTGCATCATCGGCATCTGTGAAGACGGCTTGCGCGCCGGCGTTCCAGGTCGGGGTACCCGGCAGGGCGCCGTCGCCGCCACCCGTGAACTGCATCATGTCGGCTTGCGCCAGGGTGCCCACTCCGGCGAGAGCAATCTGAGCTTCCGGACGTACCCCGTTGACCTGGGTCGCGGTGACCAATTCGGAGTCGCGGTTGATGATCGTCGCGGCAAATCGCGGATCGCCCTGGACGATCGAGAGGCCGGAATAGGCCTCGCCGGCGACCAGACGGCTTCCGTCATATTCACGCAGGATCAGATCGTAGGTGCCATTCGGCGCGGCATCGTGCGCAACGGCTGCATACAGCCGGCGTCCCCATGAGCCGGGGCTGGCGGCGGTCAGCGTCGACGCGGCTACACCGGCATTCTGAAGGTTCACCGAGGTCGTACTGAAAGGATCCGCGCCGCCGGTGAGCGGCGTCATATCGGCCTCCGCCGGATCGTCACCCGGCGCGCCGATACGGGCCGGCCGTACGCCGTTTGTCGCCTGCACCCGGACCAGCGCAGACGCCGGGTTTACCAACGTGTCGGCAAATGTTGCGTCGGCCGAATTGATCGCGAGATTCGAATGCCGTTCCTCGAGCGCGATCGCCGCCGCAACGTAGCGCCGCACCAGCAGCTCGAAAGTCGTGCCGTTGTCGGCGTTGTCGTGCAGCACAGCAAAACGGAGCTGATTGCCCTGATCGCCCGGATTGATGGCGCTGACCGCGAGCGTCTGCTGCGCGGGGGGCGCTGGCTGGATCGCCGCGGCGGTCAGATCGCCAAAGCCGATGCGGACCACCCAGGCCCGCCCTCCGCCATTGAGAAAGAACTGGCGGATATGCCAGCTGGCGATCGAGTTCGCGTCCAGACCACCGAACGCGCGCTCGAAGTCCGGCCAACTGGTGACGCGGGTGGCGACATTCATCCTCCCGCGCGCGAACCAGTCGACGAAGGCTGCATCTGAAGTCGCTACTCCCGCGATCGGCCGTGCCACGCCCGGAAGCTCCTCAACGTAACCGCCTGGACAGGCGCACATCGTCGCGCCTCCTGTCTGGAGCCAATGCGCGCGGAATGACGTCAACCAGCTATCGAGTATAAAGTATCAAGGTTGAAGCAAAATTGCAGCAGCGCAATTAGTAATTGAGCGATAGTTGCGGGAACGCTGTTGGACCGTTGCCCGGGAGGGAATCTGTGGGCTGTCCTTGACCGCCGTCCCCTCGAATGCCAGAAACGCCTTGCCAGCACGGTGCCGCCAACCGGGCGAGATCATCCGGGAGTCCCCCGGCGACATCGTTGGAATCCACATCCAGGCAACAGGAGCCCGAGTCCGCAGCTACGAGCCGCATCGCGACCGGGCGGCAGCGGTGATCGATCCCACGCCTGCTTTGTCGTGCACGCGACGTTGCATTCCGTGGACCAGGGGATAGCGACAGGAGCCAGCTGAAAATGTTCGACTTTGACCGTGTGATCAACCGCCGCGGCACCCATGCCACCAAGTGGGACAACATGGCGAAGCTGTCAGGCATCGACGCAGCGGACGCGATTCCGATGTGGGTCGCCGACATGGATTTCGCCGCGCCGCCCGGCGTGACGGAGGCGCTGACGGCCATGACCCGGCACGGTGTCTATGGCTACTACGGCGACACCGGGAGCTGGGCCGCCGCGTTCGCCGAATGGATGCAGCGCCGGCACAATCTCGCGGTGGACCCCGCCTGGGTGAGCCCGACGCCAGGCGTCGTCGCGGGCCTCGGCCTCATTCTGCAGGCGGCGAGCGAACCGGGCGACGAAGTGGTGGTGTTCCCGCCCGCCTACCACGCCTTTCGCCGGATCATTGTCGCCAACGAGCGGCGCATTCTCGATGCGCAGCTGGTCGAGAGCAACGGCCGCTACGCCATGGACCTCGACGCGCTGCGCGCCAGGCTGACGCCCAGGACCAAGGTGGTGTTCTTCTGCAGCCCGCACAATCCCGGCGGCACCGTCTGGTCATCAGAGGAAATCCGCGCACTGGCCCGCTTCTGCATCGAGCACGATCTCCTGCTGGTGTCGGACGAGATCCACTGCGACCTTGTGTTCGCCGGCGCCAGGCATACGCCTACCCTGACCGCCGCGCCCGAGATCGCCGACCGCCTGGTCTCCACCTTTGCGGCGACCAAGACCTTCAACCTGGCTGGCGCCCATGTCGGCGCCTGCGTCACCTCCAACGCGACGCTGAAGCGCGCGATCGACGCGCGCATCATGGCGAGCGGGCTCGGCTCCTACAACAGCTTCGGGATGATCGCGACCGAGGCCGCCTGGCGCACCGGCGAAGCGTGGCTCGATGCGCTGCTGGCCTATCTAACGGCAAGCCGCGACCTGTTCGACCGGCGCATCGAAGCCGCGGCACCCGGCGCGCGCTCGATGCGGCTCGACTCCACCTATCTGGCCTGGGTGGATTTTTCCGGCACCGGCCTGCCGCCCGACGACGTCGCGGACCGTGTGAAGAGCGGGGCACGCATCTTTGCGAGCCCCGGCCCACAGTTCGGACCGGGCGGAGACGCCTGGCTGCGCTTCAACTTTGCCACGCCGCGGCCGATCCTGGAGGAGGCGCTGGGCCGGCTGGACGAAGCGTTCAGCGATCTGCGCAGGTGAGACGCGGCATGGATTTGAAGGGATCTGCCGCACGACAACAATCGGCCGAAGCCGTCGCTCGCCCGTAAAACTATCTTGCTGATTTAACTGAAAGGCTTGGTGGGCGCACCAGGGCTCGAACCTGGGACCCGATGATTAAGAGTTCTTTTTTGGCGATTTGCCAAACCCTTGGCCCTCAAGACTTTTATCGAACCATCGCAATAAGCCTTGGAAATTCAAGCACATCTCCTAGACAAAGCCGGACCTCGCCTTACATACGATGGACACGCACAGTCATCTATGGTGTTGACACTACGCTGACACGGGAGATCCAGTGATGTCGCGGGAGCGATCGACACAGAGCACTAGGACCAAGGCCCAAGTCAATCGGACCGCCAAGGTCGCCGCCCTGGCCAAAACTGCCGGCACGCCTGGTGAGCAGCAGGCAGCCGAGGCCGCACTGGTACGCTTGGGCGGGCCAACGGCAGCGCCGGTAAACCAGGGCACGCATCTGACAAATGCCGCCGTCAGGCGGCTCCAAGCGCCCGCCATCGGCAACCGCATCACCTTCGATGATGATCCTGCCGGGTTCGGTTGCAGGGTGACGGCTGCGGGTTCCAAGGCCTTTGTCTTCAATTACAGGGTCAAGGGCACCGGGCAGCAGCGCCGGGTGACCATCGGCGGGTTCCCGAACTGGACCATTGGCGCCGCACGGACCGAAGCCAAGCGGCTTCGTCAGCTGGTCGATGGTGGTGGCGATCCGCGTGGCGACTTCGAGGGGCAGAGGGAGGCGCCGACCGTGGCCGAACTCTGCGACCGCTTTGAAGAAGAGCACCTTCCGCGAAAGCGCCCCGCCACGGTGGAATCCTACACGCGCCTGCTCAAACTGCACATCAGGCCGCATTTCGGGCAGTTCAAAAAGGTCACCGACGTTACCTTCTCCGACGTCGACGCACTCCACCGCAAGGTCACGAAGCCGGGCAGCGTGTACGCTGCCAATCGCTGCGTAGCCGTGCTCAGCAAGATGTTCAGCCTCGCCATAAAGTGGCAGATGCGGGCGGACAATCCAGCAAAGGGCGTCGAGCGAAATGCCGAGACCAAACGGAAGCGCTATCTGACGGGCGACGAGCTGCCGCGGCTCACTGCGGCGCTGTCCAAGTATTCCGACAGGCAGTTCACGATCATTATTCGACTGCTGCTCCTGACTGGCGCGAGGCGAGGTGAAGTGCTGGCGATGAAATGGGTCGACGTCGATCTCGCCAAAGGCGTCTGGACGAAGCCGGGCAGCACTACCAAGCAGAAGACCGATCATGTCGTGCCGCTATCGGCACCGGCGCGTCAGCTTCTGGCGGAGATAACAACGCGCGATGAATTTGTTTTCCCAAGCGACGGCAAGACCGGGCACGTCGTAGAAATCAAAAAAAAATTGGGCATCGCTCTGCAAGGCAGCTGGCATCACTGGCCTGCGAGCCCACGATTTGCGGCACAGCTTCGCCAGCCAGTTGGTTTCATCAGGTGCTTCGTTGCCGCTGATCGGCGCCCTGCTCGGCCACAGCAATCCAACCACGACCGCCAGATACGCCCACCTGTTCGATGATCCGCAGCGCGCAGCCGTCGAGAAACTCGGCGAGATCGTCGGCAACGCCAATGGTGATAGTCATGACTGACAAGGTCGACGACTGGATAGCTATCGAATACTTGCGCGAAATTCTGGCCGATGTTCGCAAGCGGTTGAGAGTAGGCAGTAAGGACCGGGTGCCACATTGACACCAGACGAGTGTGTAAAGGCGCTCGGCTGTCTTAAGGACCCGCCGTGGCCCAACCGCCGACCGCCTCAAAATGGTATCCAGCGAGAATTAATCCGCATCCATTGCTTCAACCTTGAGAACGGCGGGATGACTCGCACGCGCGCCGTCGCCGAAACGGCCAAGTTCTTAGGCTACTCGAAGTGGGTGGTTAACAAAGCACTCAGGGCGCAAGGTACCGGTTGAACAAGTAAAATACTTCCTCAACCGAATTGTTGCTGAAGATCTGCCTGTACGAGCATATGGGAAAGGTTGTCCAATTTTTGAGGCAGCCAATGACCGAAAATATCAAAGTAATTGCTCGCCGCCCGCGGCGGCGTCTCCCCGAGATTCCGCTTCCCGACGGCGACACCGCGATCCCACGCGTCGACTTCGCTCATAACGTGATCGGCTCGTGCGAGCGCAGCGTCACGCGCATGGACCTGCCAACCATATTGAGCCGCATCGCGGTGATCCGCAAAAATCCTGGTTTGGAAAATTGCAGTCGCTTTGCGGCCCGCACCATTCGAGCAGCAAACAGCAACTTGAGGGCAAGGGTTTTGTGAAGGATATCGGAGCGGATGGATTCCCGACCGATGACAATCATCCGTTTCAACAATTGGAACGTACTCCTCCTCGCGTTCTACTTCAGACGCATCCGGATTCGTTACGACGTTCGCGAATTCCGCTCACAATAGTTTGCGGGCCTCCTTGCAGCGGCAAGACGACTTATGTGACCGAAAATAGTCGAGCAGGTGGTCGCTTCATCGATCTCGATATTATTCGCAAGCGATTGCAGCCAGATTATCAGTAGTGGTCCAGCGAGATTTTGCGGCGAGACGCTAGAGGATGCCCTGGCCCGTTACGGCAAGCCGGAAATCTTCAACATGGACCAAGGCTCTCAGTTCACCGGCGCGGCCTTCACCGGCCTGCTCGCCAACAATGGCATCGCCATCAGCATGGACGGCAAGGGCGCCTGGCGGGACAACGTGTTCGTCGAGCGGCTGTGGCGCAGCGTCAAATACGAGGAGGTGTACCTGCGAGCTTACGAAACCGTCGGCGAGGCCCGCGCCTCGATCGGCCGCTACCTCGACCGCACCAGAGCCTTGACGACGCCACACCAGATCAAGCCTACTTCAACCAGCCGCCTGTCCGTCTGGCGGCCTAACCCCGGCAGACGATCCACTTATCGAAGCGGAGATTCTGTTCAGACAACCGGGACCAGCTCTAACCTCTGCTTCCGCGGAGATAGATCTTGGCTACGGCGGCACATATCAAATCGCGGTTCGAATCGAACACTTTCAGACAGCTTGACTCATCGGGGAGAGCGTCTGGTTCAATTCGTCTCAATGCTTCTTCGTCTATATAAAATGACGCCTCTATAGCGCTGTCATGTCCCCAGAATCGCACGGCACGCCGCGTTTGGTCGTATGAACGACTATGATTTGGAAAATCAATCACGTGATCGGCACCGATCAAGTCGTCGCCGGTCCGCGACCGCTCTTACCGGGATTGGGATCAACGAACCGTCACGGTTGAACATGCGCTGCAATATACGCTCGGTTGCCACAACAATTTGACCGCAGATTTGTCTTAGCGACGCAATGCGTTCAGTCCACCGGCGTTCAATGCGGCGATGGAAGCTCATCGGGTATTTGCCACTCATTGGGTCAACCTCACTGACGCGCTCTCTTGCGTGCCTTGTAGTCCATCTAAGTTGTTAGATAGGCGCTGATTTTGCTTTTGCGAGTCGTGATGGAAGTCCATTCGCTGATTGGCATCGCCTCGAAAATAACCCCGTCGGCAAACCCTCCGTAAGAAGAGGGATCAACCTGGCGCCTAGTCGCCCCGTTTATTCCGTCGTTAGCCCAGCCGGACTTGGAGCCGATGGATGGCGCCGTCGTCTTTGAGGAGAAAGGCGAGCGGTCGCGCGGTGATCTTTGCGCCATCGAGCTCCGCCGCCGCGACGCCTCGCTGCACACTTTGCGGGTTCTCGACCACGATCTCGTACCGTGACGTGCCGTGGCGGAGCGTGATCTCGAAACGCGTCCAGGACTTGGGAATGCAGGGGTCAAGACGCAGGGCACCGCTCTCGATACGAAGTCCAAGAATGCTCTCTACGCCTGCGCGCTGCATCCAGCCAGCCGAGCCCGTGTACCAGGTCCAGCCACCACGCCCGACATGGCCAGGTGCGGCGTAGACGTCGGCGGCGACGACGTAGGGCTCCACCTTGTAGCGGTGCATGTCGATGCGCGTGCGGGCGTGGTTGATCGGATTAAGCATCCAGAAGAGCGCCGCCGCCTTGTCGCCTTCTCCGAGATCCGCAAAGGCCATCACGGACCAGAGGGCGGCATGGGTGTACTGGCCGCCATTTTCTCGTACACCTGGCGGATAACCCTTGATGTAACCAGGGTCAAGCGGCGAGCGGTCGAAGGGCGGCGTGAACAGCAACGCCAACCCGTCGTGGTGCAGAATCAGCTCGCGGTCGACGGCCCTCATACCTTGGGCCGCGCGGTCGGGCTGCGC
>JBBQUA010000168.1:0-12129 GCA_038212905.1 Hyphomicrobiales bacterium | reverse complement strand
CGCCGATATCGCCGAGGCCGCGCAGCGTATCGCCTACGCAAAGCTGCTCAATGCCGGCCAGACCTGCATCGCGCCGGATTATGCGCTGGTGCCGGAAGCCTCGGTGCAGGCGTTCGCCGACAAGGTGCAGGCCAGCATGCGGACCATGTTCGGCACCGATCCCGATAACAAGGACTACACTTCGATCGTCTCCGACCGGCATTACAGCAGACTCGAAGGCCTGGTGGCGGACGCCGCCGCCAGGGGCGCGCGGATCATGCAGGTGACAACACCCGACGATCCCGCCTGGAAATCGAAGCGCAAATTTCCGCCGACCATCGTCGTCGGTGCGACGGCCGAGATGGCGATCATGCAAGAGGAAATTTTTGGGCCGCTGCTGCCGATCATGGGCTACCGGGAGGCGAGCGAGCCGGTAGCCTATATCAACAAGCACGACCGGCCGCTGGCGCTGTACTGGTTCGGCAAGGATGATGCGGCGCGCGACGAAGTGCTGGACCGCACCGTCTCCGGCGGCGTCACCGTCAACGACTGCCTGTTTCACTTTGCCCAGATGTACCAGCCGATGGGCGGCGTCGGAGCGTCCGGCAGCGGCGCCTATCACGGCGCATGGGGCTTTGATACGTTGAGCAAGCTGAAGCCGGTGTTTTATCGCTCAAAGTTCAACCGCCTCGCCGATCTCTATCCGCCCTATGGGGGCAAGATCGCGCGGCTGGAAAAGCTGCTGCGGTTTCTGTCGTAGTAATTGAAGCCGTCATTCCGGGGCGAGGCGAAGCGTCGAACCCGGAATCTCGAGATTCCGGGTCTGGTCCTTCGGACCATCCCGGAATGACGAACAACAAAAAAGCTAAACTGGGGGGAATACGCGTGACGGATACATTCGATTTCGTGGTGGTGGGCGGCGGCTCCGGCGGCTGCACGGTGGCGGGAAGGCTGTCCGAGGACCCCAAGACCTCGGTGGCGGTGCTGGACGCCGGCGGCAAGAACGACAATTGGGTGGTGACCACGCCGTTCGCGCTGGCGCTGATGGTGCCGGGAAAACTCAACAACTGGGCGTTCGACACGGTGCCGCAGGCAGGCCTCAACGGCCGCATCGGCTATCAGCCGCGCGGCAAGGGGCTCGGCGGCTCCTCGGCGATCAACGCCATGGTCTATATCCGCGGCCACCGCAGCGACTACGACCAATGGGCCTCGCTCGGCAATCCCGGCTGGTCGTTTCGCGACGTGCTGCCCTATTTCAAGCGCTCCGAGGACAACGCCGATTTCGACGGCGAGTATCACGGCAAGGGCGGGCCGTTGTCCGTCAATAAATTGCGCACCGACAATCCGGTGCAGCAGATATTCTTGCAAGGGGCGCGGGAAGGCCAATTCCGGATCCGCGAGGACTTCAATGGCGATGAGCATGAAGGCCTCGGCGTCTATCAGGTGACGCAGAAAAACGGCGAGCGCTGGAGTGCCGCGCGCGCCTATCTGCATCCGCATATCGGCAGCCGCGCCAATTTGCGCGTCGAGACCGGCGCGCATGCCACCCGCATCCTGTTCGAAGGCACGCGCGCGGTCGGCGTCGAGTACCGCCAGGGCAAAGAGACAAAACAGATCCGGGCGCGGCGCGAGGTGATCGTCGCCTCCGGCGCGTTCCAGACCCCGCAACTGCTGATGCTGTCGGGCGTCGGCGACGCCGCGGCACTCGGCAAGCACGGTATCGAAAGCCGGCATCATCTGCCCGGCGTCGGAGCGAACCTGCAGGACCACCCCGATTTCGTGTTCGGCTACATGTCCGACAATCCAAACTTCAACGGCCTCTCGCTGAAGGGCATTCCGCGGCTGGTGCGCGCGATCCGCCAATATCGGCGCGAACGTCGCGGGCCGATGACCTCGAATTTCGCCGAGTGCGGCGGTTTCCTGAAAACCAGTCCCGAGCTCGACGTCCCCGACATCCAGCTGCATTTCGGCATGGCGATGGCCGACGACCACGGCCGCAAGCGCCACAAGGGTACCGGCTTTTCGATGCATGTCTGCCTGCTGCGGCCGAAGAGCCGCGGCAGCGTCGCGCTCGGCAGCGCCGATCCGCTGGCGGCCCCCTTGATCGATCCGAATTTTCTCGGCGACGCCGCCGATCTGGAATCCATGGTCGCCGGCTTCAAGGTCACGCGGCGGCTCCTGCAGACACCGGCGCTGCGCGCCCTGCAGAAGAAGGACATGTTCACCGTGGGCATCGAGACCGACGACCAGATCCGCGAGCTGCTGCGCCAGCGCGTCGACACCGTCTATCACCCGGTCGGCACCTGCAGGATGGGCAGCGACGCGATGGCGGTGGTCGATGCCAAATTGAAGGTGCACGGGCTGCAAGGCCTGCGCGTCGTCGATGCCTCCGTGATGCCGACCCTGATCGGCGGCAACACCAATGCGCCGACCATCATGATCGGCGAGAAGGCCGCGGACATGATCAAGGCGGAGATGCGGGCTTAGGTGAGTGCGGTGCCGTCATCCTGAGGTGCGAGCCTCTTCGGCGAGCCTCGAAGGATGACAGAAGGAGCCCGTGGCCCATCCTTCGAGACGCGGCGAAGACGCCGCTCCTCAGGATGACGGCGGTGTGTGTGCGATCGGTGCCGCTACGAGTCGCCGGTGACGAGAATGATGTCTTGACCGACGTCGAATAGACCGGCCATGGCGCGTTCCTTCAAAAAGGTGCCGCATGGATGCAGACGATTTTAGCGATCGCAAACCCGTTTCGTTGACCAATTGAGCGAACACCGGATCGCCCCAAACAGGCCGGAAATCATCGCCCATGAACAGCTTCGATGTGGTCATCTACGTCGGATTGATCGTTGCAGTCGTCACCGGCTTCAACGCCGGACTGCTGCGCAGCGCGGTGACGATACTGGCCTACCTCTTCGCGATGCCGATTGCGGTCTGGGCGACGTCGATGGTTTCGCCCGCTGTCGCGGGCAAGCTCAATTCGCCATGGGCGCAGAATTCGCTGCTGTTCTTCGGGATCTTCCTGATGGCCGGCATCGTGCTGGGAAAACTGATGCGCATGACGCTTGACGATGCCATCGGCACCGAAACCGGTATCGCCGACCGCCTCGCCGGCGCGGTGCTGGGCGCGGTGCGGGTCGGCCTCGTCGCAATCACGCTGGTGCTGATCTTCGATCAACTGGTGCCGGCCGGCCGGCAGCCGGCGTTCCTGACCGGCTCGCATCTGCGGCCGCTGTTGTCGATCGCCGGGCAAAAGGGCTTCAAGTCGCTGCCGCCGGATGTAACGGCCCATATCGAACGGTTGAAGAAAGACCGGCGGATATAAGATGGCGCGGTTCGCAAACCCGGCTGTGGCAAATATCGGGATCACCGGCAGACCGGCAGAGGCTCTACGCTACTCCAGGAGGCTCGGCAGATAGAGGCTGATCTGCGGAAATGCCACCAGCAGCACGACGACGATGAGATCGACGACAATGAAGCCGATCAAGCCTCGGAAGATCGTGGTCAACGACACGCGGTCGCCGACCACGGTCTTGATGACGAAGGCATTGAGCCCGACCGGCGGCGTCAGCAGCCCGATTTCCAGCAGCATCACCACCAGCACGCCCATCCAGATCAGGTCGAGGCCAACCGCTTTCCACATCGGCAGCAGGACGGGGAGCGTAATCAGCATGATCCCGATCGGATCGAGGAAGGCGCCGAGAATGAGATAGATCACCGTCATGAAGGCGATCACGCCATAGGGACCGAGATCCAGGGTCTTGACCAGGCCGCCCATGAACTGCGGCAGACCGGCGATGGCGAGAAACCGCGTCAGCAGCACCGCGCTGACCGCGATCAGGAAGATCGATGCGGCAGATTGAAGCGAGTCGACGAGGCTGTCCCTGAAGGTCGGCCATGTGACGCCGCCGCGCAACAGCGCGATGACCAGCGCGCTGAAGGCGCCGAACGCGGCGGCTTCCGTCGCCGTCGTCAGGCCGCTGTAGATGCCCCCCATCACGCAAAGGATCAGCGCCGGGACCGGCCAGACATCGAGCAGGATTACCAGCTTCTCCCTCAGCGTCGGATGATAATCCGGCGCAGGCGCGGCCTCGGGCTTCAGCGTGCACCAGCCGATGATGAACACCGCGAACAGGACCGCATTGAGCAGACCGGGAAGCACGCCGGCCATCAGCAACTTGCCGATCGGGGTTTCGGTGTACCAGCCGAAGATCACGAAACCGATGCTGGGCGGGATCATCGATCCCAGCGTTCCGGCCGCCGCCACCGTGGCGGTCGCCAGCGCCGGATCGTAGCGGTAACGCAGCATTTCCGGAATCGCGAGCCGGCCCATCGCGGCCGCGGTCGCGACCGAGGAGCCCGAGGCCGCGGCAAACAGCGCCGAGGCGAAATTCGCCGCCACGGCAAGGCCACCCGGCAACCGCGAGAGCCACAAGCGCGCCGCATCGAACAGCGAGGTCGTCAGCCCGCAGCGATAGGCGATCGAGCCCATCAGCAGGAACATCGGTATCGCCGAGAGATTCCAGCTGGCGGCAAACTCGAACGGCGTCGAGCCCGACAGCTTCAGCGCGGTATCGAGGCCGCGCAGCGCCCAGATGCCGACGAACGAGGTGACGCCGAGCGCCACCGCGATCGGCACCCGCAGGCCCATCAACACGATCATGCCGCAAAGGCAAAGGAACGCCAGTTGAATCGAACTCATTGCAGCCGTTCCTCAGATCGGATGATCGCCCAGCTTGATGCTGGTCGATCCGTCGAACCGCCTGCCGAAACGGGCCAGCCGGAAATCATCGATCAGCTGATAGAGCGCGATCAGCGCCGCCAGCCCGCAGGAGATGCAGAACACCCAGCGCATCGGCCACACCGGCAGATCGAAGTAGGTGGCATCCTGGGCTTCGCCGATCCCGGTTTTCGCCACCGCGACCACCGCGCCCATGATGGCCAGCAGCGACAGGTAAGCGACGGTCAATACCGCGGCGCCGATGTCGAACCGGAGATTCTTTTCCGGCGCCAGATTCTGGGTGAAGACCTCGACGATGATCAGCGTGCGCGACAGCTGAACATGAGCCAGCGGAAGAAAGGTGCAGCCCACCATGTAGACAAAGGAAACGATCTCCAGCGTGCCCATGATCGGCTGGTTCAAGGCCACCTTCATGATAACGTCGGCCGTGACGTGCAGCATCATGGCCAGCACGGCAATCGCGCCGGCCCACAGAAAGACATCTGCCAGCAGCGCCAGTCCGCGCCCGACCACGACCGCCGTCTCGCTGCGGCCGGCACGATCAACCCCGGGGACGTCGGTCACCATGAAACCTTGCTGAAGACTTCGCGATTGAGGGCGTCAACGAACTTCTGCTTGTCGCCCTTGATCTCCTCGGCGTCGATCTTTTCCCACTTCTTCATCAGCCCGAGGAATCGATCGACCAGTTCGTCGGCGTTCGGCACGCCGCGCTTCTTGCCCTCTTCCTTGACCCGCGCGATCTCGTTCTTGAGATACGCCTCGTACTCGTTATTCCAGCTGGCGTCGGGCGGGTTGAACTTGACACCCTTTTCGCCGGCCGCCGCATGGACGTCGCGGCTCTCCTGCAGATAGCCGAAGGTGACATCGGCCGCGAGGATCGGCATGTTCTTCTTGAGGATCGCCTTCTGATCGGCCGGCAGCTTGGCCCAGGCATCGGCATTCATCGCCCACAGCAGACCGCCGTGATAGGTACCGATCGTGGTGGCGAGCACGTTCTTGGCGACATCCCACAGCGTGTAGGATTTCAGCCAGGAGTCCGCGCCCATGGTGCAGTCGACCTGACCGCGTTGCATGGCCTCATAGGTCTCATCGCTGGTGACGTTCACCGGCACCATGCCGAACGCCTTGAACATGATCGAGTAGGCGCCGGCGGACCGGATCTTCTTGCCCTTGAAATCGGCGATCGACCGCAGATCCGCCTTGCACATCAGCGTGTACGGCGCGGTGGAATAGTGCGCCATCGAGATAATCCCGCTTTTCTTCTGGTCGGCGAGACATTCCTTGCAGGCGACGAGATTGAACTCGTTGCTGGCGCCGGACATCACCACGCTGTTGCGGCCCAGCAGCGCCAGCTCGGTGATCAGAAAGCTGTGCGGCAGTTGCTTGGGAACATAGGTGTCCACGATCATGCCGGCGGTGACAATACCGTCGCGCACCGAGTCGACCGCCGCGGTCGCCTTGGCGACCGAACCGCCGGGGAACGTTTCGACGGTCAGCTTGCCGCCGCTTTCCGTTTCGAACCGCTTGATCATGGGCTCGATGCCGACCGTGTTGTTGACGTGGGTCGGCGGCAGGTAGGAGCCGTAGCTCAACTTGGTCTGGGCCGATGCGCTACCGGCAGCCAGTACCAGACCGGCGCAAAGCAAATACTTTCCAAGAAATCCCGGCATGCGCCCTCCCCAAGGTATCTGTCATTCTTGTTGCTTGACGGGAATGGTGGACGCGCGAAATGAGAGCGTCAACCTGAATCTGAATTCGCGATACAGGTTGCGGTGCAACGATCCGTTTCATATTGTGCGCGACACGGAAAATAGCTTGTGGCTCGCATTGCTGGACAAGCGCATGACGATTTCGCAAAAGACAAAACCAACAAGGGATCGAACCCGGTCCGCAGGGAGAGAATAATGGATCTTGGAATCAAAGGCCGCAACGCCATCGTCTGCGCATCGAGCAAGGGTCTGGGGCGCGCCTGCGCCATGCAGCTCGCCAGCGAAGGCGTGAATGTCGTCATGACCGCGCGCGGCGCCGAGGCACTGAAGCAGGCCGCCGACGAAATCCGTAAAGCGAACCCCGGCGTTACCGTGACCGAAGTGGTGGGCGACATCACCACGCCCCAGGGTCGCGCCGACGTGCTGAAAGCCTGTCCCAATCCGGACATCCTGATCAACAATGCCGGCGGCCCGCCGCCCGGCGATTTTCGCAACTGGAACCGCGACGACTGGATCAAGGCGATCGATGCCAACATGCTGACCCCGATCGAACTGATCAAGGCGACGGTGGACGGCATGATGGCGCGCAAATTCGGCCGCATCGTCAACATCACCTCGGCAGCAGTCAAGGCGCCGATCGAGATCCTGGGCCTGTCGAACGGCGCGCGCGCCGGCCTCACCGGTTTTTGCGCCGGCATCGCGCGCAAAACCGTGATTGCCAACGTTACCATCAACGGCCTGCTGCCGGGTCCCTTCAATACCGACCGGCTGCGCGGCACGGCAAAGGGCGAGGCGGACAAGCGCGGCCTGCCCGTCGAGCAGATTCTGGCGGAGCGCGCCAAGCTAAATCCGGCCGGACGTTTCGGCGACGCCGATGAATTCGGTCAGGCCTGCGCCTTCCTGTGCGGCGCCAAGGCCGGCTTCATCACCGGGCAGAACATCCTGCTCGACGGCGGCGCCTTCCCGGGCACGCTGTAAGTGAAAGCTGTCTGGTATGAGCGCACCGGTGCTGCACCCGATGTGCTTGATTTCGGCGACATGCCGACGCCAACGGCCGGCCCGGGCGAAGTCCTGATACGGCTGGAGGCTTCGGGCATCAATCCAGCCGATGTCGGCCGTCGCGCCGGCAGCTATCGCGCGATGGAGTTCCCTCGCGTGATACCGAACAGCGACGGCGCCGGGATCGTCGACCAGGTCGGCGACGGCGTCACCCGGCTCAGCGTCGGGCAGCGGGTCTGGCTGTTCAACGGCCAGCGCAACGGCCGCGCCTTCGGCACCGCGGCCGAATACATTACTTTGGCCGAACAGCTGGTGACACCACTGCCATCAGACGTGTCGTTCGCGGCCGGCGCCACCCTCGGCATTCCCGGCATGACCGCGTGGTGCGGCCTGTACGGCGACGGGCCGGTCGTCGGCCAGACCATATTGGTCACCGGCGGCGCCGGCGCGGTCGGTCATTATGCCGTGCAACTGGCAAAATGGGGCGGCGCGCGGGTGATCGCCACCGTCAGCTCGGCCTTCAAGGGGGAACAGGCTCGGCTGGCCGGCGCCGATCTCGTAATCGACTACAGGAACGAGGACGTGGTCGCCAAGGCGATGGCTTTTACGGAAGGGCGCGGCGTCGATCGCGTGGTCGATGTCGATTTCGGCGGCAACATCGCCACCACCCTGAAACTGATGGCAATGAATTCGACCATCGCGGTCTACGCCACCAACGGCAACCGCAGCCCTGTGGTGCCGATGCGCGAGTTGATGGAGCGATGCATCGCGCTGCGCGCGCTGGTGCTGTTCGCGCTGCCGCAACCATTGCTGGCGGCGGCGCAGGCCGACATCTCGAAATGGCTCACCGCCGGCAAACGCATCCACAACATCGCCACGCAGTTTCCGCTGTCGGAAACCGCGCAGGCCCACCTCGCGGTGGAGAAGGGCGACAAGCTGGGGACGGTGGTGGTCGACTGCGCAAGGTAGAAGCTGGAACAAGACACAGGGAACGCCGGATGCACTGGACTATAGGCAAGGTCAGAGTGACCAAAATCGCCGAGTTGGAGACGGTCGGCAGCACCCGATTCATCCTGCCGTTGGCGACCAACGAAGAAATCCAGAAACTGCCCTGGCTGATTCCGCATTTCGCGACCGAGGAAGGCCGCCTGAAAATGTCGATCCATTCGCTTGTCGTGGAAACGCCGACGCGGCGGATCGTGGTCGATACCGGGCTCGGCAACGACAAGGAAGGCCGCAAGGTGCCGACCTGGAATAACCGCAAGGACCCCTTCCTCGAAACCATGACGGCGGCGGGCTTTCCGCCCGACAGCATCGACACCGTGCTGTGCACCCATCTGCATGTCGACCATGTCGGCTGGAACACCAGACTGGTCGGCGGCCAATGGGTGCCGACATTTGCCAAGGCGCGCTATGTGTTCGGCCGAACCGAATTCGAGCACTGGCGCGACCACAGCGACGAGAGCGACAAGCTGGCGGTCTTCAATGACTCGGTCAAACCGATCGCAGACGCTGGCCGCGCCGACCTGGTCGCCAGCGACGCCAGGCTTTGCGACGAGATCACCCTGATCCCGACGCCCGGCCACAGCCCCGGCCATATGAGCATCCATATCCAGTCGGACGGCGAGCAGGGCCTGTTGACCGGCGACGTCGCCCACCACCCCTGCCAGATGGCGCATCTCGACTGGTCCTCGACCGCCGATTCCGATCCCGTGCGATCGGCCGCAACGCGGCGAGAACTGTTCGGACGCTTCGCCGACACCCCGACGCTGGTGATCGGTGGGCATTTTAATGCCGGCCACATCCAGCGCGACGGCGACGCCTTCAAATTCGTGGTTTGACAACCCTGCAATGCGGCGCGCAGTCAGCCATTGAATTTCCCCCCGCGCTGTTCCATGAAGCATCCAGGCCGATAAAAACCAGAGAAACCGCCAAGGGAGTGAGACATGAAGCTTGTTCGTTACGGGGCCAAGGGCCAGGAAAAGCCCGGCCTGATCGACAAATCGGGTCAGCTGCGCGACCTCTCCGCCCATGTGAAGGACCTCGACGGCGAGGCCTATGCGCCGGCCTCGCTGGCCAAACTCGCCGGCCTCGATGCATCGAAGCTGCCTGCCGTCGACGGCAAGCCGAGGATCGGCGCGCCGGTGGGCGGCGTGCCGAAATTCATCGCCATCGGCCTCAACTATTCCGACCACGCCGCCGAAGTGGGCATGCCGATTCCGGCCGAGCCCATCATCTTCATGAAGGCCATCAACAGCCTGTGCGGCCCCAACGACAACGTGGAGAAGCCGCGCGGCTCGACCAAGCTCGACTGGGAAGTCGAAATCGCGATCATCATCGGCACCCGGGCGAAATACGTTGCCGAGGCCGACGCCTTCAATTACGTCGCCGGCTATTGCGTCTGCAACGACGTCTCCGAGCGCAATTTCCAGATCGAGCGCCTCGGCCAGTGGACCAAGGGAAAATCGCACGACACCTTCGGCCCGCTCGGCCCCTTCGTCGCCACCAGGGACGAGATCGCCGACGTGCAGAAGCTGTCGATGTGGCTCGACGTCAACGGCAAGCGCTGCCAGACCGGCTCGACTGCGACGATGATTTTCGGCGTCGCCAAGATCGTGTCCTACGTCTCGTCATTCATGACGCTGATGCCCGGCGACATCATCACGACGGGCACGCCGCCCGGCGTCGGCTCCGGCATGAAGCCGCCGAAGTTCCTCAATGTCGGTGACGTGGTCACGCTCGGCATCGAGGGTTTGGGCGAACAGCGCCAGGAAATCGTCGCGGCCTAGTATTTTTGGAGCGCGCTCCCGCCGGGTGCGCGCTCCCATCGTCACTGCGAGGAGCGTAAGCGAAAAAGCAATCCAGCTTGGTGCTCCGTCAAAAGCTGGATTGCTTCGCTTCGCTCGCAATGACGGGTGAATTCCGGCCTGCATATTCCCAAGGACATCCCATGAAACTCTCCTTCTCCCCGGCCTCGCCCTTCGCCCGCAAGGTACGCATTGCCGCGATCGAACTCGGCCTGATCGACAAAATCGAATTCATCACCGCCACCGTGGTGCCGGGCCAGCCCAATGACGAGTATTCGCGCATCACGCCGCTGAAGAAGCTGCCAGTGCTGATCCTCGACAATGGCGACGTGATTCTCGATTCCTACGTCATAACAGAATATCTCGACGAACTGGCCGGCGGCGGCAAGCTTGTTCCGGCGGCGGGCGCCACGCGATGGAAAGTCAAGAGCGATCATTCCATGCTGCAGGGCATGCTCGATTCGATGCTGCTGTGCCGCTACGAAAAAATGGTGCGGCCGGAGCCGCAGCGCTGGCAGGCATGGGCTGACGATCACTGGGCCCGCGCCTGGAACGGCATGGCGCGGTTCGAGAAGCAGGACGAGATGCTGGCGCGGCCGAAACTCGATATCGCGCAGATCGCGCTGGTCTGCGTGCTTGGCTATGCCGACTTCCGCTTTGCCGATTGCGGCTGGCGCAAGGCCTTCCCGCAACTCGACGCCTTCCATGAGAGAATGCTGGAGCGACCGTCGGTGAAAATCTCGGTGCCGCCGGCAGCGTAACGGCCAGGAGTTGCCATGAGTCTCAAATTCACCGTCGGCGACCTCACCATTCATCGTCTGATCGAGCAGGAAACTACCTTCCTGCCCGCGCTGGAGATGCTACCCGGGCTGACGCCGGAGCTGCTCTCGGAAAACCGGGCGTGGATGCGACAGGCCGGCGCGCTCGACGCGCAGGACGTGCTGATCCTGTGTTTCCAGTCCTATGTGGTGAAGACGCCGCATCACACCATTCTGATCGACAGCTGCATCGGCAACGACAAGCCGCGGCCGCTGCGTCCGAAATGGAACATGAAGACCGACGACACCTATCTGCGCGCGCTGGCTGCGGCCGGCTTTGCGGTCGGCGACATCGACTTCGTGATGTGCACCCATCTGCATGTCGATCACGTCGGCTGGAACACGCGGCTGGAGAACGGGGCGTGGGTGCCGACCTTTCCGAACGCGCGCTACGTGTTCGGCAAGGGTGAGTTCGATTACTGGACCGAGCAGAACGCCAAGACCCCGGTGCCGCCGTTCGGCGACAGCGTGCTGCCGGTGGTCGAAGCCGGAAAGGCCGAGATCGTGCGCGACGATTACGCGATCGGCGACCACACGCGGATCCTGCCGACGCCGGGGCATACGCCGGGACATGTCGCGTTCACCTTCGGCCGCGGCAAGGACGACGCGGTATTCTCCGGAGACCTGATGCACTCCCCGCTGCAGACGCGCTATCCGGAACTGTCGGCGAAATTCGATGTCGATCAGGCCGCGGCGGCCACGACGCGGCGCGGTTTCCTGGAGCGCTATTGCGACACCGACACGCTGTGCTGCACCGCGCATTTTCCGTCACCCTCGGCCGGGAAAATCCGGCGGCTGGGCAACGGTTTTTCGTGTGAGGCGGTGTAGCTGATTTTAGTTTGGATTTGCACGCGCCGCGAGCTCGGTGCCACCTCTCCCATCGGGAGAGGTCGCGAGCACTTGCGAGCGGGTGAGGGGTTACGGTCTATCGATGGTCCGTAATACCAAGTCTCGCTGATCAGAACCCGTGCGCCCATTGGCGCAGTCCGATGGACATGATCTTCCAGGGGCGGTCGACAAGGGTATTCCAAGCGTAGCAGCAGTGATCGACGATATCGTCGTAGGATTTGAAGACGCGG
>JBBQUA010000167.1:0-12186 GCA_038212905.1 Hyphomicrobiales bacterium | reverse complement strand
CGTCACGCCGTGCGATTTTGGGGGCATGACAGCGCCATAGAGGCGTCGTTTTATATCGACGAGGAAGCATTGAGACGAATCGAACCAGACGCTCGCCCCGATGAGTGCAGCTTGCTGGAAGCGTTCGATTCGAACCGCGATTTAATTTGTGCCGCCGCAACCAGGGTCTATGTCCGCGGAAGCAGAGGTTCGTATGATCTGGTTGCCGCTAATTTTTGAAAACAATTTCCTGCAGCTCTTTCCGTCATGCTGTTCGCTTGCGTGCGATACCCAATCACTTCCAGACGAACGCGATCATGACGCCGTTGGTCACGGCAGTGTAACGGAAGACGATTTAATATTATCATTCTTGCAAATTTGATCGGCGTCCCCTTCTCGCGCCCGCCATGCTCGGGATCAAGATTCGCGACTTGAATCCTTGATCTCAAGCGCTCCCGAAACCATTTTAGGCGCGCAGCGGGAAGGACTGAGAAGCCTCCGCGGCGAACAGGCGCTAATCTAAAGCGACGTCGCCGCCACTCAGGCGCGTTGTGATTTCAGTCACTTGGCCGCTCAGGCGGCAATCCCCCTATGCTTAAGCGCGTCGGAAGCGCGATTGGCTGGTTTTTCGGCCGACGCGGTCAGCGTCTTCCGGATGCTCGTCTACTGCAGCGCGCGCTTGCGATACCGGTTTGATCAGCGGTTGGCTGAGGACGGCCTCACTAGCCAACAAGGAATCCTCCTCACCCTGGTGCGAACGCGGGGGCAGCCAAAGCTTGGGGAGGTGGCACCGGCGATGGCCACCAGCCACCAGAACGCGAAGCAGATTGCCGCAGCCTGGAGCGAAAAGGCATGCTGCGCATTGTGAGGGACGCGGGCGACGCAAGGGCACGCCGCCACGATCACGGATATTGGCATCGAGGCCTGGAAGACTCGGGACGCGGGGGATTTCAGGGCCATCGGAAGCTGGCTATCTGATATGTCGAAGAGCGAGCAACGCGCGCTGCGGATTCTACTTAAACGTCTGGCCGACGATTCGTTAGTATGCGCGCCAGCTTGATACGTGACGCCCCGCCGATCTGGACCAGGCGCTGGCCGAAAATCTGATACTTCTCACTGACCGATGTCCGAGTTGGGACTTCTTGGGAATGTCGGCTAGTGGCACAGAGCGGAGGTGCCATCGTTTGAGAGATGTCGGCGAAACCAGGTCTGTCGGGCGGTGTGACCTTGCCGCATCACGCACGCGGGTTTGTTTTGGACGCCGTTCCCTCTGCGCTGGCGCCATTGCCCGTTGCGGCCTAACTTTCGAACGGGCGATACCCAGGGGTGAGAAGCATGATTCACAACGCAATTGCACCGGGCGAACTATGGCTGTCGATCCGCCGCGAGGCCGAGAGCGTGCTGGCGCGCGATCCGTTGTTTGGCGCCGCGCTGACGGCCGCGATATCAGATCAGCCCGACCTCGGCAGTGCGGTGGCCCATCAAATCGGCGAACGGCTCGGCAAGCGCGCGGCTGATCGCCAGCAGTTCGCGCGTGTCGCCCGTGAGGCGTTCCAGGCCTCTTCCGATCTGGTCGATGCGGCGAGCCGGGATCTGCAAGCCATTGTGCTGCATGATCCCGCGACGACCGGACTTCTGCCGCCGTTTCTGAACTTCAAGGGATATGTCGCCCTGCAGGCCTGGCGCGTGTCGAACTGGCTTTGGCGCCAGGGCCGAACCGATCTCGCTTTGCTGCTGCAAAGCCTGTCGTCCGATTACCTTCAGGTCAGCATTCACCCCTCCGCGTCGATTGGAACCTCGGTGTTCCTCGACCATGCCACCGGCATCATCGTCGGAGCCTTCGCCGTGATCGGCGATGAGGTGACGATTATGCAGAACGTCACCATCGGACGGAAACCCGAACATCCGGACCGGGCTCCGAGGATCGGCCGAGGTGTCCTGCTCAGCAGCGGCGCAACCATTCTCGGCGACGTCCACATCGGCGACTTCGCCAGGATCGGGGCGGGGTCGGTGGTGACCGGCAACGTCCCGGGCGGCTGCACCGCGGTCGGGGTCCCCGCGCGCCTGACCAACTGCCCCAAAGAGGTATCCACGTAGGGCTTTGGGTGTCGCGACGATTCTTTTTTGGCTCGGCAAATCAAGGCGTTGCTTACTGTACATGGGGTTGTTTTCGCGATTTTTTCGTCGGCCGCGGCGACGTGCCCCGATCCAGGCCCCGCCGCCCTCATTTACCGCAGTCAAAATCCCCTTTGGTAACCGTCTGTTAACCATGATTAGCGTCTGGTTAGGGGCGGAAAGGCGCGCGAACAGCCCTCGTTTTGACATGTTGGCAGGGGATGCAGGACCCGGCTTTGGACGGGCCACCCATGCGACACAAAACGAGACTATCGCGCAGGCTTACCGCCGCGGCTGACGCGCGGCTGTGGAACCGGCAGCCCATTTGGCTCCCGGGGGATTTGGGACATCTGCGTTGAGAGGATACCGGACATGAATCCCGCTGACGTGGCTCAGTCAGCCCTACCGCTGGCAGCCACCGACGTCTCGCTGATCACCCTGTTCCTGCAGGCCCACTGGGTCGTGAAAACGGTCATGCTGGGACTGCTCGGCTGCTCGGTCTGGGTCTGGGCGATCGCGATCGACAAGATCTTCCTCTACTCCCGCACCAAGCGCGCGATGGATCGCTTCGAACAGGCGTTCTGGTCCGGGCAATCGATCGAGGAACTGTACCGCGCGCTGTCGGCCAAGCCGACGCAATCGATGGCGGCGTGTTTCGTCGCTGCGATGCGCGAATGGAAGCGGTCGTTCGAAAGCCAGTCGCGCTCCTTCGCCGGGCTGCAGATGCGGATCGAGAAGGTCATGAACGTCTCGATCTCCCGCGAGGTCGAGCGGCTGGAACGGCGGCTGCTGGTGCTGGCGACGGTCGGCTCTGCCGGCCCCTTCGTCGGCCTGTTCGGCACCGTCTGGGGCATCATGTCGAGCTTCCAGTCGATCGCCGCCTCCAAGAACACTTCGCTCGCGGTGGTGGCACCCGGTATCGCGGAGGCGCTGTTTGCCACCGCCATCGGCCTTATCGCCGCCATTCCGGCGACTATCTTCTACAATAAGTTCACGTCCGAGGTGAACCGGCAGGCCCAGCGGCTGGAAGGTTTTGCGGACGAGTTTTCAGCGATCCTGTCGCGCCAGATCGACGAGCGCGCGTGAGGGCAATATCTTGAGGGCTGATATAAATTGTGAGCGCATTGTGAGCATCCGATCATGTCGATGAACATGGCAGGCGCGTCGGGCGGCGGCGGGCGTCGCGGCCGGCGTCGCGCGGCTGTCATGGCCGAGATCAACGTCACCCCGATGGTCGACGTGATGCTGGTGCTGCTGATCATCTTCATGGTGGCGGCACCGCTGATGACATCGACGATCGACATCGACCTGCCGGTGGCGAGCGGCGGCAAGTCGCTGGCCTCGAACGCGCCGCCGCTGACCCTGTCGGTCAAACGCACCGGCGGCGCCTGCAATTCCAACATCGAACTCTATCTCGGGGATACGCTGATTACGGCCGACGAACTGCAGCCCAAAATCAAGGCTATCCGGGACACCAGGTCGGACGCCGACAGTGTCGTCTACCTCCGGGGCGACAAGGATGTCTGCTATACCGATATGATGAAATTGCTGGGTTATATCAGGACCGCCGGTTTCAAGGCGAATATCGTCATCGTTCCCGAGGGGGGCTGAGCTGACGTGAAGGTCAAGGTCGACAAAACGCTGATTGCCTCGGTTGCCCTGCACGTCTGCGTGCTGGGCTGGGGCCTGATGTCGTTTTCGTCCAAGGCCTTCGACCTGATGCCGGAAGATTCCGTGCCGGTGGACGTCATTTCTTCCGATCAGCTCGCCAAGGTCATGGCCGGCATGAAAACCGGCCAGAAGGCGCCCACGCCGCTGGTGGAGAAAGTCGCCGAAGCCAAGCCCGTGGAAGACGCCGTCGGCAAGATCACTGATAAGGCGCCTGTCGTGACCGAGACCACGCCGCCGCCGGCGCCGAAGGTCGAGGAAAAGCCGGTCGAGAAAAAGCCCGATCCGCCCAAGGTGGCCGAGGCCAAGCCCAAAGACGAACCTAAAAAGGAAGAGCCGAAGCCGATCGAGAAAAAGCCGGAGCCGAAGGTCGATCCGATCGCCGAAGCCATCAAGAAGGAAGAGAAGAAGCCGCCGCCGAAGCCGGTGCAGGCCGCCAAGCCGCCGGAGCCGGCGAAGCCGAAGACCGAGCGACACTTCGATCAGTCGAAGATCGCCGCCCTGCTCGACAAGCGCGATCCCTCCCGGCAGGCGGTGACCGGCGACACGCTGAATTCCAATGCCGCGCTCGGCCTCGCCAAGGGCAAGGCCGCGGACAATTCGGCAACCTGGGGCGCGCTGTTCCAGGCCCAGGTCGAGCGCTGCTGGAAGAAACCCTATGGCGGCATCGAGGCCCAGAAATCCGAAGCCGCCTTCGCCATCAAGCTGAAGCGCGACGGCACGCTGGAAGGGATGCCGGTTCCGGAAGGCACCCCGGCTACGCCGTATCTTCGCGTCTATCAGGAGAGCGCGCTGCGCGCGATCATCGAGTGCCAGCCGTACAATCTGCCGCCGGCCTATTTCGATGAGTGGAAATATTTTGCGCCTGTATTCACCGAGCGAAAGACTTGATCGCGCTCGCCCCGTGGCTTCAGCCAATATGGAACAAAGTCCGTAACAATGACCGACAATACTGAATTGCCCGAGATGCCGTTTCGCCTGAGCCGCCGCCAGATGATTTCCGGAATGGCCGCGCTCGGCATGGTGACGGGCTCCGCCCGCCACGCTTTGGGCCAGGGGCCGAAACGCGTGATCATTCCCGAGGGCGACTTCGCCCCCCTGCCGATCGCGATCCCGAATTTCGTGGCGGGAACGCCTGCCGACAACGAGGTCGGCGTTGGCGTGACCCAGGTCATCACCAACAACCTCAAGCGCAGCGGTCTGTTCGCGCCGATCGATCCGGCGGCCTATATCGAAAAGGTCATCAATATCGACGCGGCGCCGCAGTTCCAGAACTGGAAGACCATCAACGCCCAGGCGCTGGTGACGGGACGCATGACCCGTCAGCCCGACGGCCGGCTGAAGGCCGAATTCCGTCTCTGGGACGTCAACACCGCCCAGCAGCTGGCCGGCCAGCAATACTTCACCTCGCCGGAATACTGGCGGCGGATCGCGCACATCATCTCCGACCAGATCTACGAACGGCTGACCGGCGAAAAAGGCTATTTCGACAGCCGCGTGGTGTTCGTCGACGAGACCGGGCCCAAGGAGCGGCGCGTCAAGCGGCTGGCGATCATGGATCAGGACGGCGCCAATGTCCGCTATCTGACGCGCGGCGCCGATCTGGTGCTGACGCCGCGGTTCTCGCCGTCGACCCAGGAAATCACCTATATGGAATTCGGCCAGGGCGACCCGCGGGTCTATCTGTTCAACATCGAAACCGGGCAGCGCGAGATCGTCGGCAACTTTCCGGGCATGTCGTTCTCGCCGCGCTTCTCGCCGGACGGCCAGCGCGTGATCATGAGCCTGCAGCAGGGCGGCAACTCGAACCTGTTCGTGATGGACCTGCGTTCGAAATCGACCACCCGCCTGACCGACACCCCTGCGATCGATACCTCGCCGTCCTATTCGCCTGATGGCGCGCGGATCAGCTTCGAATCCGACCGCGGCGGCAAGCCGCAGATCTATGTGATGGCGGCGACCGGCGGAGGCGCGCAGCGCATCTCCTTCGGCGAGGGCAGTTATTCCACGCCGGTGTGGTCGCCGCGCGGCGATTATATCGCCTTCACCAAACAGGGCGGTGGTCAGTTTTCCATCGGCATCATGAAGCCCGACGGTTCGGGCGAACGGCTGCTCACCTCCGGCTACCACAATGAAGGCCCGACCTTCGCGCCGAACGGCCGCGTCCTGATGTTCTTCCGCGAACCCGGTGGTGGCGGCGGGCCGTCGCTTTTCACCGTGGACATTTCCGGGCGCAATGAACAAAAAGTCCCAACCCCCGGTTTTGCGTCTGATCCGGCCTGGTCGCCCCTGCTATCCTGAGTTTGACGCCGCCGCCAAGCCGTCAACCGGCAATCCTTGCCTAGCTTGCTGAATTAGCCGGCAGATTTTGGGTGTGCCTAAGCCGTGAAAAGGTTCCGGTAACGATGTTCCCTCAGAAAGACTTCATCTGCGACGGGTAGAACTACGCACTGAAACAGGACGTGCGCACGCCCCGATGCAGCTGGTCGATCAGAAAAAGCCGAACAACCACGAAGTGCTGGAGCCCGCATTATACGCGGCCCTGGTCGACTCGATGTTGCAGAATTTCTGGCCGATGCTCATTGGCTCGGTTTGTGCGGCGGCCTGTGCGGTGATGACGGCGCTGAAGACCGGCAACGTGCTGTTATGGCCGTGCGCCATTCTGATCGTCGCAATCGGCACTATCCGCGCGTTCCAGATGCGCAAATACGAACGGCGCACCGCCATGCTGTCGTTCGATCAGGCAAAACATATCGAACCACGTTACGCAGTCGGCGCCATGGTCTATGCCGGGGTGCTCGGCGCCTGGTGCTTCATCGCCATTTTGGGCAGCGACGACGCCATCGCGCATATGCTCTGCGTCGCCTTGACGATCGGCTATACCGCTGGCGCCGCGGCACGCAATTACGGCCGTCCGAGGCTCGTGCAGTATCATATCCTGCTCGCATGCGGTCCGATGTCGCTGGCACTGGCGCTACATGGCGGGTTCTATTACATCGGCCTCGCCGTGCTGCTGGTGCTGTTTTTCATCGGCCTGAAAGGCATCAACCTCAGCCTCCATGCCATCTTCGTGAAGGCGCTGACCTCGAGTTTCCGGGAAGCGGCGCTGGCCGGCCAGTTCGACACCGCCCTGAACAACATGCCGCATGGCCTGTGCATGTTCGCCGCTGACGGGCGGCTTGCCGTCATGAATCACCGCTTCAGCGAAATGATGAATCTGTCCGACGATCTGGTGCAGCGCGGCGCCGGCGCGCCCGATATCATTGGCGCCTGCGTCAGGGGAGGATCGATCTCGGCAGCCAGCGGCAAGCTGATCCTGTCGGAAATCCAGAATACGCAGGCCAGGGATATCATCACCGCCGATCCCGACATCGTCAGGAGCCGGTCGTTGTCCTGGACATTCCAGCCGATGGCGGGCGGCGGTGCCGTCGTCCTGCTCGAAGACATCACCGAGCGGCGCAACGCCGAAGCCAGGATCAGTCATCTGGCGCGTTACGACGAACTCACCGCGCTTCCCAACCGGGTGAATTTCCGCGACGAGATCGGCCGCTTGCTGGCCATACGCCACGACGCCGAGCAGTTGTCGGCATTGCTGTTCATCGACCTCGACCAGTTCAAGCAGGTCAACGACACCCTGGGTCATCCCTGCGGTGACCAGCTGTTGTGCGCGGTCGCCGACCGGCTGCGCGCCATGCTGCGTCCGGAGGATTTCGTGGCGCGCTTCGGCGGCGACGAATTCGTGGTTTTCCAGCAGAACATCAAAACGAACGACGAAGCCGCCGTGCTGGCCCGGCGGATCGTCGAGCATCTGAGCGAGCGCTACAAGATCGACAGCCATTTGGTCGAGATCGGTGCCAGCGTCGGCATCGCCCTGACCGGTCCCGGCGTCAGCGCCGATACGCTCCTGAAGAACGCCGACATGGCGCTCTATCGGGCCAAGGCGGACGGCCGCGGTACCTTCTGCTTCTTCCGCGACGAGATGGCGCAAACCGTCGAGGCGCGCCGCATCCTGGAACTCGACCTGCGCAAGGCGCTGGCCAACGAGGAATTCGAGCTGTTCTATCAGCCGCTGGTCAATCTCAAATCGGGGCGGATCTCGACCTGCGAAGCGCTGCTGCGGTGGAACCATCCGGTGCGCGGCACGGTGTCCCCGATCGACATCATTCCGGTCGCCGAGGACATGGGCCTGATCGTCGACCTCGGCCGCTGGATCCTGCGCAAGGCGTGCATGGAATGCATGAAATGGCCCGACGCCGTCAGTGTCGCGGTCAATTTTTCGCCGCAGCAGTTCCATCAGCGCGACGTGATGAGCGAGGTTCGCTACGCGCTCGAGGTCTCCGGCCTGCCGGCGGACCGGCTCGAAATCGAGATCACCGAATCCTCGCTGCTGCGCAATACCCAGCTCACCCATGACGTGCTGTCGCAACTGCACGCGCTCGGCGTGCGGATCTCGCTGGACGATTTCGGCACCGGCTATTCGAGCCTGAGCTATCTGCACAATTTCCCGCTGCAGAAGGTCAAGATCGACCAGTCCTTCCTGCAAGGCATCGATACCGACCGCCCGCTGACGCTGCTGCGCGGCGTGGCCCGGCTTTCCGCCGATCTAGGAATGTCCGTCGTGGTCGAAGGCATCGAGACCAACGAGCAGCTGGAGCTGATCAGCTCTGACGGCACCGTGACCGAGGCGCAGGGCTATCTGTTCAGCCGCCCGGTGCCGGCGATGCGCGTTCGCCAGTTGCTCAATGCCTCCCATGGTCGCCGCATGTCGGACGACCACGTGGTGACGCTGCCGTCAAGATCGATCGCCTGAGGCTCCAGGGGCTCGCAGGCGGATCTTTCTGCCTCGCTGGGCGCTCGGGGCGCCGATGACTAAAATGCAACAGGTTAACCCTAACGGTTTGATAGCTTTGCATCCTCGTTAAGAAGCTGTTAATCTTTTTTCCTACGCGCAGAAGTTGCTGGGAATTTGTGAGGAGTATCATATGAGGTCCGCAGCCGAACCATCTAGTGCGGCTCTGGGACGGAGTTCGGACCTGTTGGATCAAGTCGATTATCGTCTGGCGCAAACGCCAGAAGAAAAAGAAAAGATCTACAACCTGCGGTACCGGGCCTACCTGCGTGAGGGGGCGGTTCAGCCCTCCGCCGACCAGCGCGTCACCGATCAATATGACGATCTGTCCAATTCCTGGACATTTGGCGTCCACCTGTTCGGCGAGCTCTTTAGTTCGGTCCGCATCAGTGTACTGACGTCCGAATGGCGGCAGTCGTGTTCGAACGAGGCCTTCGGCGAAATTCTGAACCCCAGGCTTGACCGGGGCGAGGTCATGATCGATCCGGCCCGGTTTGTCGCGGATCCCGACAAGGCGAAACGGTTTCCGGAACTGCCCTATGTGACGCTTCGCCTCGCCTACATGGCATGCGAATATTTCAACGCCGACGTTGGCCTCGCCATCGTTCGGGCGGAACATCAGGCATTTTATCGCCGCGTGTTCCTGCACGAGACCATTGCCGAGCCGCGTTTCTTTCCGGGCCTGCTGAAGCCGGTTGGATTGATGGCCGCGAACTTCCCCGCCATGCGCGACAAGGTCTTCGAGCGCTATCCGATGATGCGTTCGACTGCTTTCGAACGGCGGATGCTGTTCGAGCGTGTCGGCGAGCATCAATCGTCGCCGGCGGATGTCCCCCCGTCCGAGGGCGCCTCGATCGTCCCGCAGACCTGCCGGGTCGGCAGCTAGAATCGCACCCGGCTTGGCTGCATCAGAAGCGGCCGGGGCCGGTTCCCGTCCGCGGCGCGGCCCATTGGACCCGCCGGCCGGGCGAACTGGATGCCCGCCTGGCCGAAAAGCCGGTGATTGCAGCCCCGCTCCCGGCCCCCTCCACCGTCGCGCCACATTTACAAATCATTAACTATCCCGGTTGCTTTTCGCGGTTTGCTGGCATTTGATCCGATCCGGCAACACCTCATCAAGGTTGACGGAACGTTCGCTTAACCATCGCCCTGTAGACCGGATAATAGTTGGAAAACGTGAGCGCGGAGGCTCCGGAATGATACATCAGATGCGCATTCTGCAGGGATTGAAGCTGGCCGCGGTGCTCGCGGTGGCGCTGTCGATGGGCGCCTGCGCCAACAAGAACCCGCTTGGCGCCGACGGCGCGATGGCGAGCGCGGCGACGCCTGGTAGCCAGCAGGACTTCGTGGTCAATGTCGGCGACCGCGTCTTCTTCGAAAGCGACCAGACCGAATTGTCGCCGCAGGCGATCGCCACCCTGGAAAAGCAGGCGCGCTGGCTGCAGAGCTATAACCGCTACGCCTTCACCATCGAGGGCCACGCCGACGAGCGCGGCACCCGCGAATACAACATCGCGCTCGGCGCGCGGCGCGCCCAGTCGGTTCGCACCTTCCTGGCTTCGCGCGGTATCGAGGCGAGCCGGATACGAACCATCTCCTACGGCAAGGAACGCCCGGTCGCGGTCTGCAACGACATCTCATGCTGGTCGCAGAACCGCCGCGCCGTCACGGTGTTGAACGCCAGCTCTTAAAGGCACAGCCTTCGCAAAGTCTTTCGCCGGCGCTCCTCGGGGCGCCGGCTTTGTTTTGGCGACTATCGCCGCGCGATGAAGTCGCGGATCACCGCGATGGTGCGTTCGGGCGCGTCGGTCATGACGGCATGCCTGCAGTTTTCAAAGCGCTCGAATTGAACGAGATGTGCCGGCAGCGCGGCCGCGATATCGGCCTGGCTCTCGATCGGGTGAATCGGATCGTCTTCGCCGCCAAGCACGAGGGTGGGGCAGGCGATGCGATGAAGATCGCCTGACATATCGAAGCGGTGGCTTTCGCCACCCGGTCTGGTGAACCAGTGCGACACCTCCGAGCGGTTGACGGCGCGGCGGGCCATGTCCGGATCGCGCGGGATGCGCGTGTAGAGCGGCATGGCCAGCCGGCCCCAGGCGTCCAGCGAGGCCTGGTCCGGATGGCCCTGGACCTCCAGGAAACGGCGGCGCGCCAGGGCGCCGACCTCCGGGCCGCCAAAGCGCTCGAACAGTTCGACGCGTCGGTCCCGGTAGGAGCCCCCGGTGGCCGCGGTGCTGATCAGCACCAGCCTGGAGGGATGGGCCGGATGCCGCGTGGCATAAGCCAGCGCCACCATGCCGCCGAACGACGCACCCAGCACGATCGGATCGGTGATGCCGAGGACGTCGCAGAACGCGCGGACGTCATCGCCCCATTGCGCCAGTGTCCAGCTTTCCCGAGGGCCGTCCTCGCTGCGGCCATTGCCGCGATGGTCGAGGTAGATGATCTCCGCGATATCGGCCAGCGCGGAGTAGGCTGGCCGGTAGATCGAATGGTCGGAGCCGGGGCCGCCATGCAACATCAGCAGGGTCGGCTTCTCCCGCATGACGGGGCCGTCGGGAACGAGCTTCGTGCCCTCGACGTCGAAGAACAACCGCACCCCGTTCACGACCACATGCATGGTGCTCTCCCCTGGCGATCGATTTGTTCGGCCGGGCCGCTTGCTTGTTTCGGTGCCGACACTAAACCATACCGCATGAAACCGGGCGGGTCCGGGCGCCAGTCACAATTCTGGCGTACTCCCTCTCTCAATGTGTTCCGCTTTCCAAAGCTTCCGCTTTTGATGTCACGCCGATCTCGCGTCAGGCCAAAATGTCATCCAGAATCCATGGAATTACCCGCGCCGTAGCGATCGCCGCGATGCTCGCGCTGTCGTCACCCGCGTTGGCGCAGCAGTCCGATGATGCCGATGCGGAGTTGCGAATCCAGCAGCTCGAGAACCGACTACGCCAGCTCACCGGCCAGAACGAGGAGCTGCAGTACCGCAACCGGCAGCTCGAGGAGCGGCTGAGAGCGCTGCAGGGCGGTGCGCAGGCTACGCCCGGCGGACCCGCTGCCGTCGTTCAGCCCAATATCGCCGCAGTCCCTGCGCCGCAGCCTGGTCCCGCGCCGCTCCGGCAGCCCCAGATCCAGCCGGGAGTCCAGCCGGGTCCGCAGATTGCAGCGCCGGCGCCGATCATCCAAGAGCCGCCGCAGGGCGGGCCGCCGGCGCCAGGCCGGCGCCGTGGCGATGCCTTCGACCCCAACCAGAATCCCAATGCCCCGGGCGCGCCGCAGGCGCTCGGCGGTGGCCAGCTGCCGATTCCTGCCGAGGGCCCGGTCGGCGCCCCAGGTGGCCGCGGGGCAGGGGAGCCGCTCGATCTCGCCAACACCGGCGGGCCGCGCAATCCGGCCGGCGCCGTGCCACCTTCAGGGCGAACTCCCGACGTGGGGGCCGGGCTGACCACCCTGCCGCCGTCGGCGACCCCGAAGGACGAGTTCGATCTCGGCATCGGTTATATGCAGCGCAAGGACTATGCGCTCGCCGAAGAGACCATGCGCAACTTCGCGCAGAAATACCCCAGCGATCGCCT
>JBBQUA010000166.1:0-12223 GCA_038212905.1 Hyphomicrobiales bacterium | reverse complement strand
GAGGGGGCGCACCATCGATGCAGTGCGGGGCGTGGTTATTTCTCGTTATTTGACCCCTCGAACCCCGCGCGTTACGACAATCCGCGCAGCTGCGGAAAACACAAAAATGTCCTTCAACACCTTCGGTCATCTGTTCCGGGTCACGACCTTCGGCGAAAGCCACGGGATCGCGATCGGTTGCGTGGTCGATGGCTGCCCGCCGCTGCTCGCCCTGACCAACGAAGACATCCAGCTCGATCTGGACCGCCGCCGCCCCGGCCAGTCGCGCTTCACCACCCAGCGCCAGGAGCCCGACGCGGTCAAAATCCTCTCCGGCGTGATGGCGCATCCGGAGACCGGCGTGCAGGTCACCACCGGCACCCCGATCGCGCTGTTGATCGAGAACACCGACCAGCGCTCGAAAGACTACACCGAGATCAAGGACAAGTTTCGTCCCGGTCATGCCGACTTCACCTATGAAGCGAAATACGGGTTGCGCGACTACCGCGGCGGCGGCCGTTCCTCGGCGCGCGAAACCGCGACCCGCGTCGCCGCCGGCGCCATCGCGCGAAAAATCCTGCCCGGCGTCACCGTGCGCGGCGCGCTGGTGCAGATGGGCCCGCACAAGATCGACCGCGCCAAATGGGACTGGGACGAGATCGCGCGCAATCCGTTCAACTGCCCCGACAAGGACAAGGCCGCGTTCTTCGAGGGCTATCTCGACGGCATCCGCAAGAGCGGCTCGTCGATCGGCGCAGTCATCGAGATCGTCGCCGAAGGCGTGCCGGCTGGATGGGGCGCGCCGATCTATGCAAAACTCGATGCTGAATTGGCCGCCGCGCTGATGAGCATCAACGCCGTCAAGGGCGTCGAGATCGGTGCCGGCTTTGGCGCCGCCGAACTCTCCGGCGAGGAAAACGCCGACGAAATGCGCACCGGCAATAACGGCACCCGGTTCCTGTCGAACCACGCCGGCGGCGTGCTCGGCGGCATCTCCACCGGCCAGCCGGTGGTGGCGCGCTTTGCGGTGAAGCCGACCTCCTCGATCCTGTCGCCGCGCCAGACCGTCGACCGCAGCGGCCACGACACGGATATCATGACCAAAGGCCGCCACGACCCCTGTGTCGGCATCCGCGCGGTGCCGGTTGGCGAGGCGATGGTGGCGTGCGTGCTGGCGGATCACTTTTTGCGGCATCGCGGGCAGGTGGGCGGGTGATTTGTAGGGCGGATTAGCGAAAGCGTAGTCCGCCGTTACGCTGACCCGACAAGTTCGATAACTATTTCGCCGCGCTCGATAGCAACCGCGATTGCTGGCAATGCATGCAATGCCAGATCGATCAGCTTTCGATTGCTGATGTTGCCGACCCTGATCCACAAGATCGGTGGACCATCGTTCCTTGCGGCCCGCCGGAGCGGAAAGTCACGGTCCTTGGTGACGAGTACCGCAGACCGGGAAATGGCCTCATCCCAAATCTGCCGGTCGGTAGCTGCCAGCAATCCGAGGTCGACAAGGTGAACCGACTGACAGCCGGCCTGGCGCAATGCCTCTGCCAACGAAGGCGGAAGCTGCGCATCGACCAGAAACAGCAAGTTCTATTCCGCCGCGATGATGGGGTGGTCCGCCTGGCGCGCGGCAAAGGCCAGAACCGCATCGATATCCGCGTCCTCGAGATAGGGATAATCCTGAAGTATCGCCTCGCGCGACTGGCCGGCCGACATCAAGCCAAGAATGTCTGCGACGGTGATGCGCAAGCCGCGAATGCATGGCCTGCCGTGCATGCGATCGGCATCGATCGTTATTCTCTTCAACAGATCTGAAATCGGCGACTTCATTTGCTGATAATAGCACCGGCCGAAGCTTTTGTCAGCCTGTGCAAATCTGCATCAGCGCAATCCGCCGTTACGGCCCCCGAGTTGGCGAATTACGCCTTCGGCTAATCCGCCCCCACCGGCTTGGGTGTTTTACAGATTGCGGGATGCTGGAATTGTGCCGGTGATTTGCCCGACGTGTCAAATTGTTCTCGCGCTCGAAGCCCCCATGCAGCGCGTCTCGTTACTGCGCATGGGGTTGTTTTCGATATTTTACTATTCGGCGCCCTCCGCCCGGGTCTGCTCCGGTCCAGCCGCCAGGCGAAGCTGAGGTAGCGGGGGTATCCCTCACCCCATCCCATCCGCGATCTTCTCCGCCGCCATCAGCGTCGGAAAATTGGTATTGGCGCACGGCACCACCGGAAAGATCGAGGCGTCGACCACGCGCAGGCCCTGCACGCCTTTGACGCGGCCTTGCGTGTCGGCCACCGCCATCGGATCGTCGGTGCGACCCATCCGCAGCGAGCAGGAGGCGTGCCAGACGCCGATCGTGGCCTTGCGGACGAAGGCTTCCAGCGCCTCGTCGTCGGCCATCACCTCTTCGAAGGTGAAGCCCTCCACAATAAAGTTGTCGATGATGGCGTGGCGCAACGCCGCCGGGCCGTCCATCAGGAGCGCGGCGATGGAGGTGAGGACCCTGTTTTTGGTGTTGACCACACCGATCTTGCGGACGCGGTCGGTGTAGGAGGCCGGGAACGGCTTGTCGGTGACGGCCTGCAGCGGTGCGCTCATCTGCATCGCGGCCATTTTGCGAAAGCCGCTCATCAGGCGGTCGAGGTCGCGCTTGTCGGACAGCAGGTTGAACTCGACGATCGGCTCGGCCTGCGGGTTGCGCGAGGCGAGCTTGACCTGGCCGGTCTCCGAATAGGTCTTGTTGACGAAGGTGAGCAGCGAGGCGATCTGCTCGCCGACCGCATGCCAGGCCGATTTGCTCAGCACGGCGACGAACATGTCTCCGGCAGGCGTACCTGTCAGCCCCGAGGAGTAGCGCAGTCCCATCTGGATGTGGCGGCGGGTGTGCTCGTTCATGCGCGCGCCGCGGCGGACGTAGGATGACAGCGCGATGGAGGGATGATCCATCAACCCCTGCCCAACGCCCGCAAGACCCATCAGTACGGGAATGCCCATCTCCCGGAGATGCCCGACCGGCCCGATGCCGGCGCGCAGCAGATGCGCCGGCGAATGGATCGCGCCGCAGGACAAAATGATCTCGCGGCCGCGAAATTCCTGTTCGCGGCCACCGACCAGCGCCTTGACGCCGACGCAACGGGTGCCTTCGAACAGCAACTCCTTCACCACCGTGTTGGTCGAGATCGTCAGATTGCTGCGCTTGCGGGTGTCGCGATCGAGATAACCCATCGCGGCCGAGACGCGTTGCTCGTCCTGGTTGGAATGCGTCACCGGGAAATAGCCTTCGACAAATTCGCCGTTCTGGTCGGGCAGGTAACCGTAGCCGGCGAGCTTGCAGGCTTCGCCCATCGCCTGGCTGAGCCGGGTCCAGTGCTCCCTTGGAATGCGGCGCACCGGGATGCGGCCGTCCTTGCCGTGCAGCGGCCCGTCGCAATCGAGGTCGCGCTCGACCTTCTTGAAATAGGGCAGCACGTCGTTCCAGTTCCAGCCCGCGGCGCCGCGCGCCTCCCACTCCGCGTAATCCGTCGGCGCGCCGCGATTGGCCATCTGGCCGTTGATCGAGGAGCCGCCGCCCAGCACGCGCGCCTGCTCGTATTTGCGCAACGGCGGGCGGTCTGCCTCGGGGTTGTTGTGGCTGACGACCTGGGTCGTGACCTTGAGTTCGGTCCAGTGGAAGCGCGGATCGAAATAGGCCTGTCCCGAATAACTGTCGCGGATCTCCGCCGGTTCGTTGCCGGGCGGCGTGTCCTGTCCGGCTTCGCACAGGAGGACCTTATTGGCGCTTTTGGCCGAAAGCCGGTGGGCCATGACCGAGCCCGCCGAGCCGCCGCCGACGATGATGCTGTCGTACACTGTGACGCTTCTCCCTGGTTGTTACCAGGAAGCTAGCGCACCTCTATCGCCGGGTCACGCCGACTGTCGATTGGGCGCGACCCGCCGCCCCGATATCGCACGCCGCCAGCGCGCCGGTCTGCCGAAGCCAGGCGCAGCCGTGGTTGTCGTCGAAAAGCCCCGCCGGGCCGCGTCCATCGCGGGTTTCTCGATCCAGCGATAGGTCAGGGCGGCGATGGGCACGACGAGGACGACGGAAAGGATGAGCGCCGGCAGCAGCGCCTGATCCGGCGTTCCCAGCAGCACCAGCTTCTCATCATTGTGAAAGGTTACCAGATCGAGCCTGGCCTTCTGGGCGATGAAGGAGGCGCCCATCTTCATCACGGCGAAAATGAAGGTGTGGATCATGTAGATCGAGTAGGACCACAGGCCGAGCTTCTGCAGCGCCGGGCTTCGCAGCACGGTCGAGATGGCGCCCTGGTCGAATGAAAAAACGTAGATCATGATCATGTCGGCCAGCGGAAACGCAAATTGCCATCCGCCCGGCGGCGTCGTCACCGCGAAGCCGAGAACCACCACCAGACAGGCGGCCTCCCACAGATCAGGCGCTTTCAGGCTGTCGCCGGAACGCAGGCGCAAATCATACACCAGGCAGCCTGCGAAGAAGCTGAAGCAGGCCCGCAACATGCCCCAATCGGGGGAGACGAACAGCAGGTTCGGCGAGACCGTGTAGAGCAACAGGCCGGCCGCCACGCAGAGACCGAGAAAGACGTCGTACTTCCGGCGCGGGAACAGCAGCACCACGACGGCGAACAGGATCGAGACGTAGAATTCGAGCGCGGCACTCCAGGCCGGCCCGTTCCAGCTCAGCCCCGCATGCAAACCGAACGACTGCAGAAACAGCAGGTTGGTGACAATTTCCCAGAGCGAATGCCCTTCGGCGAAGGCCTGCGCATTCAGCGCGAAGGCGGTATCGGCACGGCTGAAGACCAGCTTGGCCAGTTCGAAGCCAACGAACAGCGCCAGGACGGTGACATGCAGCGGCCAGAGCCGGGCAAACCGCGTGACGGCGAAGCGGACGCCGTCCGCGCCATGGTGAAGGCGTTGGCCATAGGCGTGACAGAGCACGAAGCCGGACAGCGCAAAGAACATGTCGACGCAAAATTGCAGATTGGCGAACGAACCGGCATCCTTGAACGCATGGTAAATCGGGATATGAAACAGGACGACCAGCAGGGCACAAACGCCGCGCAGCGCATCCAGCGCCTCAAATCGAACCGAAATCGGACTTGTCTTTGCCAGCATGCTACATCTCCCGGTCTGCCGGTTGCCTTGCCAAGCCGATGAGCAAGACCGGGGCCATCGTTCCGCCTTGCGATCCCGGCGTATCGCCTTGACGTCCAGGAAACTTGCACCGCAAATGCCGGGATCATGAACGCACTTGAAATGCAGAAAGTTACTGACTGGCTGATCGACGGCGCGCGGTCGGCGACCAGCCCGAGCCGGATGATGTCGGAAACCTGCGAACGGCTGGTGGCGGCGGGCCTGCCGCTGTGGCGCGTGGGCGTCTTCGTCCGGACCCTGCATCCCGATATCTACGGCCGCAATTTCATCTGGCGGCCCGGCGCCGAGGTCGAGATTGGCACGGTCGATTTCAATATCGTGGATACGCCGGGATTCAAGACCAGTCCGCTGTCGATCGTGTTCGAGCAGGGAATAGAGGTCAGGGCCCGCGTCGGCGACCCCGACGGCGCGCGCTTCCCGATCGTCGAGGAGATGCGCGCCGAAGGCGTCACTGATTATATCGCGCTGCCGCTGCTGTTTACCGATGGCTTGAACAACGCGTCGAGTTGGACCACCAAACAGCCTGATGGTTTCTCCGACGTGCAACTGACGGCGCTGCGCGCGCTGGTGCCGGCGCTGGCGCGGGTCATCGAGATCGTCCAGTGGCGCCGCACCTCGTCGCTGCTGCTCGACACCTATGTCGGCAACCGGGCCGGCGAGCGGATCCTCAAGGGCCAGATTCGCCGTGGCCATACCGAAACCATGGATGCCGCGATCTGGCTGTCGGACCTGCGCGGTTTTACCGCGCTGTCGGACCGGCTGCCGGCTGAAACGGTGGTGGATATCCTGAACAGCTACTTCGACTGTCAGGTCGCCGCGATCAGGGCCCATGGCGGCGAGGTCCTGAAATTCATGGGCGACGGGCTGCTGGCGGTGTTTCCGATCGACGAATATGTCGGCGATGTCGGGCAGGTTTGCAGCCACGTGCTGGACGCCGCGCGCGAAGCCCGCGCCAGCGTCGAGGCGATGCACTATCCGATCGGCGAGACCGTCGAGCGTTTCCGCTTCGGGGTCGCACTGCATGTCGGGCGAATTCTGTACGGTAATATCGGCGGCGGCAACCGGCTCGACTTCACCTGCATCGGTCCCGCCGTCAATCTGGCGGCCAGGCTGGAAAAGATCGCGGGCAAGCTCAACCGCACCGTGGTGGCGTCGGAGGGGTTCGCCGGGATCTGCGCCGGCGGCTGGGACGACCTCGGCGAGTTTCCGATCGCGGGGTTTTCCAAGGCCGAGCGGGTCTACGGCCTGCTGGACGAGACGGCAGCCTGACCAGCGCCCGCTACTCCTCCGGCTCGGTGGTGAACAGCAGCGGGTAGCCCTTGGCGCGGCCGGCGTCGGTGGCGCGCGTCGCCTTGGTCTCGGCGACGTCCCTGGTGAAGACGGCGACCACGCAGACGCCGCGCCGGTGCGCCGTGATCATGACCTTGTGCGCCTGGTCCTCGGTCATGCGGAATTCGCCCTTCAGCACCGTGACGACGAACTCGCGGGGGGTAAAATCGTCGTTGACCAGGATGACCTTGTGCAGCCGTGGCCGCTCGGTCTTGGTTTTGACCTTGGTTTTTGGCTTGGCGACGGCGTCGATCATTCCGGCGGGATCTCCGACGTGGTCATGGTGTTGCGATGGCCTCGACCAGAATACAATCTTCCGGCCCGCAGTGGAACCGGCTGTTTTGCGATGGCTTCACTGCAGCGGCGGCACGCGGCGCAGATAGGCGATGATATCGGCGAGATCGGCGTCGTTCAGCCCCGCATAGGAACCGTAGGCCATCGGCGGCTTGAGCGCCCGTCCGTCGCGGCCAATGCCCTGGGTGATGGCCCGCCCGATTTCGGCGTCGGTCCAGCCGCCGATGCCAGCGGCGGGGTCCGACGTGATGTTGGCGGCGATGCTGGCCGGCGAGCCCGCGGGGGCGCCCTCGCGCGCTGGAAATACCCTGCCGCCCCGGCCGAGGCCGGTTTTGTGGTCGGACACGCCGCGTGACCAGGCGGAGTGACACTCCATGCAATGGCCTATCGTGACGAGATAAGCGCCGCGCCTGACCGGATCGACAAGTCCCGTCTTGCCGAATCCAGCCTCGGCGTCGGGATAGGAATCGCGCTGCACCGCAGCTTTGTACACCGGATCCGGCACCGCGTTGCGGACCGGCTTTTGCGCGCGCAGATAGGCAATGATGGCGTCGAGATCGTCCGGCAGCAGCGCCTTGTAGAAATTGGACGGCATGATGGCGGCCAGCGGCACGCCGGCGAGATGGCCGTGATCCCCGCGGATTCCCTCCACCAGCGCGCGCCTGATCTCGGCATCGCTCCAGCTTCCGATTCCGGTCTCGATGTCGGGCGTGATGTTGGGCGCGGTGGCGATGAACGCCGGGGTCGTAAAGGTGAGGCCGCCGGAAAAGGCCTGCTCCGCGATAGGCTTGCCGCCGGTATCGCGCGGCGTGTGGCAATTGCCGCAGGCCATGATGGTATTGACGAGGTAGCCGCCGCGCTCGACCGGCGATTCAGCCAGCGCGCCGCCGCAGATCGACAGCATCATGGCGCAGCCTGCGAGTGCGATCCGAAGCATCAAGCCCACTTCCCCCGGGGGGCTGTATGGCACGACCAATTTAGGCGAGGCAACGGCCAGGCAGCGAAATGAGGCAGCTGCCTGGCTAACCTGCAAACCGGCTAACCTGCAAACCGGCTAACCTGAAAGTGTAGGGACAATCCATGTTCCTGCTTTTCGCGGCGCAGTTTGCGTGTCACCATCGTGACCGGACGACGGGAGGGCCGCTGATGCGCTGGTGTGTCTCGATCGGGGCGGTGCTTGTCGCAGGCGCCTTGGCCGGAGGTGACGTTGCGGGTATCGCGGCGCCGAACCCCGCCAACCAGCTCGGCCATCAGCTGGCCGCCAGGGAGACCCACCCGTCCGTCGATGTCGAACTGGTGCTCGCCGTCGATGTTTCCTATTCGATGGATCTGGACGAGCTCGCGCTTCAGCGCGAGGGTTACGCGCAGGCCATCGTCTCCAGGGAATTTCTGCAGGCGCTGAAGAGCGGCCCGAACGGCAAGATTTCGGTGACCTATTTCGAATGGGCGGCATCGAGCGACCAGAAGATCATCATTCCCTGGCGGGTGATCGACGGTCCGGAAACCGCCGATGCGGTCGCCAGCGAGATCCTGAAAACGCCGATCCGCCGGGCGTCGCGCACCTCGATCTCCGGTGCGATCAATTTCGCGATGGCGCTGCTCGACGAGAATCCGCTCCGGGGGATCCGGCGCGTGATCGATATTTCCGGCGATGGCCCCAACAACAATGGCACGCCGGTCACGATCGCGCGGGATGCCGCGGTGGAGAAGGGCGTCATCATCAACGGCCTGCCGATCATGGTGAAGGAGCCGTCCTACTCGACGATGGATATCGGCAACCTCGATTTCTACTACGAGGACTGCGTGATCGGCGGCCCAGGCTCCTTCGTGGTGACGATCAAGGAGCGCGAAAAATTCAAGGAGGCGATCCGCACCAAGCTGGTGCTGGAGATCGCCGGCCGCACGCCCGAGCGCCCGATCGTCCCGGTGGCGGCTAGGGAGCCGCGGGTGAACTGCATGATCGGCGAGAAGATCTGGCAGGACCGCTGGGGACGGTGAGGGGCTACGGTCAGACGTCATCCTGAGGTACGAGCCGTCTTCGGCGAGCCTCGAAGGATGGCCGCGAGTCCGTGAGAGGTCGGTAGGCGCGGCTCATCCTTCGAGGCGCGCAAGTCAGCGGCGCAATTGCGCCGCAGAGCGCACCTCAGGACGACGCTCTCACATGTCTTGAGATGTCCGCTACCTCCTGAACCGCGCCACCAACTCGACATGCGGCGTATGCCGGAACTGATCCACCGGCGTTACGCCTTCGATCTTGTAGCCGCCGTCGATCAGGATCCGCGCGTCGCGCGCGAAGGTCGCGACGTTACACGACACCGCGACCACCACTGGAATCTTGCTGGCGGCGAGTTGTTTGGCCTGTGCCTCGGCGCCCTGGCGTGGCGGATCGAACACGACGGTGTCGTAGTCGCGCAATTCCTGCGGCACCAGCGGGCGCCGGAACAGGTCGCGCGCCTCGGCCTTGACCGGCTTCAATCCGGACGTCGAGGTGGCGGCCTTCTGCAGCGCCATCACCGCGCCGGCGTCGCTGTCGAACGCTGTCACTCGCGACTTCGCCGCCAGTCTCAAGGCAAAAGGTCCGACCCCGCAGAACAGATCGGCGATGTGCTTTGAACGTTTGCAATGTCCCGATACCAGCGCCGCCAGCGCCTCTTCACCGGCGACGGTGGCCTGCAGGAACGAACCCGGCGGCAAGGTTACTTGGGCCGCGCCCATCATGATGGTCGGCGGCGTCCGCATCAGCACCAATTCGCCATGGCGCGTCAGCCGCGCCAGCCGGTGCTGCTCGGCGAGGTGCGATAACTTCGCGATCAGCGCCGTCGGCAGCGGGCCGGAGCCGCGCACATCGACGTCGAGGCCGACATCGGTGGCGGTGATCTGGATGTCGAGCGGCTTTCCGATCACGATCAATGGCTCGGCCAGCGCCCAGGCCGCATCGAGCGCACCATTCAGGCCGGGATCCAGGATCGGGCAGCGGTCGACGGGAATGATGTCGTGCAAGCCCGCCGCACTGAAGCCGACCTTGAGCACCTCGTGGGTGCCAATCCTGGCATGCAGCGTGATCCGGCGGCGGCCGAGGCCATGGGCATCGACCAGCGCATCCACGTCGCAATCGATTCCAGCCCGCGCCAGCGTCTCGACCACGATGTCGCGCTTCCAGACGCGGTAATGTTCGCTTTCCCAGTGCTGGATCGCGCAGCCTCCGCAGATGCCGAAATGCGGACAGAACGGCGCGATTCGCTGCGGGCTTGTGGCCTCAACCTGCAGCAGGCGGCGGCGGTCGGGATGACCCGGCACCGGCGCCACTTCGACGGTCTCGCCCGGCAGCGCATATGGCACATAGACCGCCATGCCGCCGGCAGTGGCGACGCCGTCGCCGTGATGGCCGACGTGATCGACGGTGAGGCGTTCAACCACGGCGCGCGCCCATGAAGAACTCGATGTTACCGTCGCCGCCTGCGATCGATGACGGAAACACCTGGATGTCGGTGCAGCCGAGCGACGCGGCGAACGCGGTAATGTCGTCGCAGACTTCCTGGTGCACCATGGCGTTGCGAATGATGCCGCGCTTGGAATGTTTTCGCGCCGCCTCGAATTGCGGTTTTATCAATGCCAGCAGGTGCATCGGCGTCGCGGCCAGCGACAGCGCCACCGGCAGCACGGCTTTCAATGAGATGAAGCTGACGTCGATCACCACGACATCAGGTCGCGCGGGGAGGCGCTTGCCTTCGAAGGTGCGGATGTCGGTCTCTTCCATCGAGACGATCTTGGGATGGCCGCGCAGCGAGGGATGCAATTGCTCGCGGCCGACGTCGATCGCAAACACCAGGCTGGCGCCGTTGGCCAGCAACACTTCCGTAAAGCCGCCGGTCGATGCGCCGACGTCGAGGCAGACGTGATCCTCGATCTCGATTGGATATAGTTCCAGCGCGCCCGCCAGCTTGACGCCGCCGCGCGAGACGAAGGGGTGCGCGGGTTGCGCCTGGATGATCGCGTCAGCCGCAATTCCCTCTGAGGGTTTCAGCACCTGCTTGTCGTTGGCGGTGACGAGGCCCGCTTCGATCGCCGCCTGCGCCCGGGCCCGGCTTTCGAACAGGCCGCGCTCGACCAGCAGCATATCCGCGCGCTTGCGGGGAGGGGGCGTGCTCCGCTTGGCCAAGGTCAGCTCGATGCCGGCGCCGGCGCGGCACGGAGCCGCCCGGCAGCCATGCCTACGCAAGTCTCGAAGGCGGTCAGGTCATGCCAGAGATCGGCGGGCGCCCGCCGTGGCGTCACCAGCGCGCAGCCGTGCAGGTCGAGCGCATGAATCATCATCAGATTATCGCTCAATCCGAAATCCTCGACGGTCAGGCCGTCAACATCGATCAGACGGCCATCCTGCTGTTCTACTGTGGTGAATTTGCGCACGCGGTCGGCGTAGAGCGTCGGATCGTTGCAATAGCCGAGGCAGAGTTTTCCGCGCCCCGCCATATAGCCGAGTTCATAGACCGTGCCGGCATCCGCGCCGGGGCCGCGGAACGGCGTGAGATTGGCGATGATGGCGCAGGCCTCGATCATCATGGCCTCGTTGCCTCTATAGATGCCGAGCGAGGCATCGCGGCTCGACAGATCGGCAGCGTTATCGAGCGGATAGAGCCCGGTCAGGCCGTGCCGCGCGCAAATGTCGGCCTTGCGCCTGCCGATCTCGACGGCGTCGGGCAGGAATACATCGGGGCCGGCCAAATAAATACTCGTCATTCGGGGATGCGCCTCTTGGCGCAGACCCGGAATCCCGAGATTCCGGGTTCGCTCGTTTCACGCGCGCGCCCAGATGTGCAATTGCACATCGGGGAATGACAATCGAGTCCGGATCTCAGGCCAGCTTCACCGTCTCAGCCTTGAAATCCTTGCCGAGCGCTTCGAACACCTTGGCGACGATGCCTTTGGCGTCGAGGCCGGAGCGGGCGTACATCGCGTTCGGGGAATCGTGGTCCATGAACTCGTCGGGCAGCACCATGGCGCGCATCCGCAAGCCGCCATCGAGCATGCCGTGATCCGACAGCGTCTGCATCACATGGGAGCCGAAGCCGCCGATCGAGCCTTCCTCGACGGTGAGCAGCACTTCGTGCTCGCGCGCCAGTTTCAGGATCATGTCGAGGTCGAGCGGTTTCATGAAGCGGGCGTCGGCAATCGTGGTGGAGAGGCCATGGGCCGCCAGTTCGTCGGCGGCCTTTTCGCATTCGGCCAGACGGGTTCCGAACGACAGCAACGCGATCTTGCTGCCCTCGCGAACGATGCGGCCCTTGCCGATCTCCAGCGGGACGCCGAATTCGGGCATTTCAACGCCGCGGCCTTCGCCGCGGGGATAACGCACCGCACTCGGTCGGTCGTTGATCGCGACCTGGGTCGCCACCATGTGCACCAGTTCGGCTTCATCGGAGGCCGCCATGATGACGAAATTGGGCAG